>PASJ01000027.1 GCA_002711925.1 Pseudobdellovibrionaceae bacterium
TAATTTTAAATTTACCTTTTAAAAATATGACATGAAGAACTCAAAAGTACCCTAAAAGCACCCAAAGAAAATATACCTAAAATTACTCTGCTAGAATTAGTTCGATGAAAGGTATTGACTTTTGTAAGCTTTTCTACAATTAATGCCTACCCCGAAAATTATGAAAGAAACCCTGGGAAAATCTTATGAAGCAAAAAGAAGATAAAACATATCATATGGTAGCAACGTGCCCTGATGAGCTAACAGAAGTGGTTGCAAAAGAGCTGGAAAACTGCGGTGCGGAGAATATACGCACCAAATATCGAGCAGTAACATTCCTAACAAATGAAAACAACTACTACAAGTGTCACCTTAAACTCAGAACAGCAAGTTCTTTACTTCGAGTCATTGCAAAAATTAATAGTATTAATTTACATCATCTAGAAAAAGAAGCAAAAAAAATTCAGTGGACCAACTTTATTGTACCAAACAAATCTTTTAGAGTTGACGTCTCAATGGCAGACAAAGGAAAAGATCTACCAAGCTCGAACGCAATTAGCCGCGCAATAAGAATCGCTGTTGAACATGCTTTTTACGATCAAAAACTAAAAAAACCTAATGTCAGTATAAAAGAGCCAAATATCATTATCCATGCCTTCTTTTCTAGAAAAGGAACGGTTATTAGCTTTAATACCTCGGGTAGGTCACTACACAAAAGAGGATATCGTCACACGTCACACCCTGCTCCTTTACAGGAAACTGTCGCAGCTTCTCTTTTGCAACTATGCCAATACAGTGGTAGTGAAGCCTTCTATGATCCAATGTGTGGCAGCGGTACGATAGCTATTGAAGCGGCATACCTAGCTCTCAATAAATCCTCTCAGATACATAGGAAAAAAGGACTTTTTGGCTTCGAACATTTAAAAGATTTTAACACACAACTTTGGAGAGACACGCAAGAAGAAGCTAGAACAGAAAAAAGAGAATCTCCACCCCAAAAAATTTATGCTAGCGATATTAATCCAATATATCTTGACGAAACAAAACAAAATGCATTAAGAGCACGTGTAGAAAAAAATATAGATTTCAAATGTTGCGATTTCTTTAAAAGTACAAAGCCAGAACCTTCCGGAGTTTTAGTTTGCAATCTGCCTTACGGAAAAAGATTAAATGAAATAAAGAATCTTGAAGAATTTTATAAAAATGTAGGGGATCATTTGAAAAAAAATTTCACCGGATGGAAAGCTTGCTTACTTGTTGATGAAGAGTCACCATGGAAAAAAATAGGCTTAAGAACAAGTAAAAAATTTAACCTCAAAAACGGAAGTATAAAATCAAAATTTTTTATCTATGATCTATATGAAGGGTCAAAAAAAATAAAAAAAGAAAATGACCAGAAATAAAACGTGTCAACGAAACTATTTCTAAATCATTTTTAAAACCAATTCTTGGAATCTCCTTCCTCTTATTGTATTACTCATTAAACTTAAAAATAAACCTGCTAAAAATCGAGTAAAAAATGAACAGTTTTATACCTACTCTGATCTTTTTCTTGCTTTTTACAACAAATCTTATTTATGGAAATGATGATGTAACCAACGATAAAAAATATTATGTTGGAACTCGAAAAAATGAAATAGTAAGATGGCAAGACACAAAAAAAAGTCAATATGTAATTGGTTATGGCTTAGATGAAACAAATACATTAACACCATATGCCATATATGACAAAACGATGCCTGAAATTGTTCCTTTTTCCTTTTGGCAAAATCTAATCTTGTCTACTCTTGGTATAAACGACATAAATATATCTAATATAAATAAAAATCTAGAAAATAAAAAATCCAAAAAAAAAGTAGAACGTTATCTTGGGAAAAAATTAATTAAAATTATATTGATGACCCAAAAGAAATCAAGTCGCTCCCAACTTTTTTATCCTAACTGGTGGAAGTCACCTAACATACAGTGGAAAAAAGGATTAAAACCAGATTTAAATTCTCCAGCTCCAGAAATTATCCCATTAAACAATATTGATTTTATATTATCTAAAGAGCAAGAAAAAATCTTACAACAAATTGAAAGACTAATTGTTAAATACAACGCTCCATTTGACGGAAACGAGCAAACAGGGAGCCATCCTTCCATCCAGAAATTAAAGAGCGTCAAAGACTTAATACACAATGGTAACTTTATCCTACAAAAAGAAGGATATTATAAATTTGTTTACCAAACAAATAAAAAGAATCCTCCTGTAAAAATTGTTGATTTAAAAAATAAAGACTCATCTTTTAAACGAGCTATTTTATGGGGCGCAAGTACATCGGCTGTAAAAGTTGCAATCAGTCACGTACCACTGTACGGAATAGCACAAACAATTGTAGCCTTTCTAGAAAGAGCGTTTAACCTTATAGAAGTCCTTTTCCTCATCAAGCACGCAGAAGCATTAAACGCAATTGTGGAAGCAAAAAATAAAAATCCGGCCTCGCCTTTCTACGAATTATTAGATGAAGAGAAGCTGAATGATGCAATTCGATATCTAAAAAGAAGTCGAACTATGATTTCATACATTCTTATTAACTCTTTTTCAAAGAGAAGTAACATTGCAAGCAATCACATGAATCAATATAACAAAAGAATAGAGAAATATAAAAGTATTCTAGAGAAAAAAAAATATACCATTTATCCCTTTGAAAAAAGTTCATACTGCCTCGGTATGAAGAAAAATGATAAAGATGAAATTATTGAACTGAAAATTTTTTCTCTAACTAGGTCACGAGCATTTAAAAGCACTCCTCTAGATGTTGTCGATTTTTTAAACCCAACAAAAGAAATCATTAAAAGAAACATTCTTGAAGCAATTTTGTTTGGGACAAGTTATATTGTTACACCTATACCATTTGTTCATACAATAGTAAAAATTTTATACAAAGAAGCTGTTATTAGACGTGTACATAGATATCAAATGGATGAAGCTTCGTTTAAATCTCATCTAAGATATAATAAGAAAAAAATTATAGAAATATTTAAACAAGCTGGATTTTCAAAAGAAAAATCAATAAATATGTATAATTTAGCCTATAAACAAATAGAAAGAAGAGAGTTAAACCCCCTGTGCCCCACAAAGGAAGAAGAGAAAAAAAATATTATAAAAAGGGAAAACTGGCTTAAAAATCAGAGTGTAGAGTATATTCAAATTGAAAAATGAGACTTTTATATTTTGCCACAAAAGATATTTTCTTCTCTCTACCATTATGAAACGGTTTAAGTAGACCTAACTTTACTCGACCCCAATTTTAAGTTAATAATCAACTTTAAATAAAAATCATTTTATAAATAATCTAATTTGATGGTATATATATTAGGGGATAAAGAATGTATAAAAAGAACTTATTATTTTTTAGAGACAGAAAAAAAACACTTTTTTTAATGTTGATTTTGATTACGGTAACAAAACAAATATTTGCTACAAAAAATACAGGACCAGCTTATACTTTTGAAAAAGATAGTAGCAAGAGTCTTGAAGTAAATAATTCACTTTTCTCTACTAGCTCCACAATATCAACAGAAGAAAAAGATGACAATTCTTCAGCAGCATTACAAGACGAAGAATCTGATGAAATATTACCTGAAGATAAAAAAGTCAGTGATAATATAATTTCAACAGGCGATCTCCAAAACGTTAAGGAAATAACAAAGCCCTCCGAAGAAATTTTACACAAAATTATCGACGATGCTTATTCATCAAAAACTGAATTTATTGAAAAAATGAAAAATTATGTTGTAGGTATAAAAGGCTATGATCGATTAATGACTTTGGATCAAACATACAAAGATAAGATAATTTCAGCAGAGGAAGCTGGTGCTATACTACAACAAATCGATGATTTAGAGGAAGGAAATATTCTACGACTAAAAATGATGTTTGGCCTAAGAAGTGGTGAAGACCTTATCGTTGGCCGTTATCCATCACAACTTATAGCACGACCCTACGGCAACGATGCTTTCATGCCAGGCGACCCTGCTCTTGGGCCATTAACAAAATGGTTACAAATATTAGGTCATATGACTTGGGTAAAACCAACAGGAGCAGGATCACGAGTATCTATTGATACAAGTACAGGATTTACTCATAACTTACAAATATCATCCCTATCTGCTTCCATCTCAACAAATCATTATAGTGAAAGACACCAAAGGAGTATCAACGCAGGCGCCTATGCAAGCGCTCGCGGAATGGGTAGTAGCTTTGGGTGGGGTAACCCAAATTCTTTGAACTCTGTTTGGATATCTGCAAATTCAAGTTGGGGAGGACTTGGATATACAGGTCTATATAACTTTGAGGAACAGCAACTAGGATTATCAGGTATTGGAGCTAGCGCATTTGTTGCTGGTTGGAAAAATTATGCTCAAATTGGAGCTTCCATTTCTGCAATATCTGTTAATGGTAATCAACTTGGCATCGGTGGGGTTATCACACTATCTAAAGATCGAATAACAACCTATAAAAACAAATATCATGGTGAATACGATTCTCTTATAGACAGATACCTACAAGCATACTCAAAACAAAAAGTACTTTTAAGTAATGAACTTCATATAACACAAAAACTCAGAACATTAATAGAGCTTTTAGATAATCCAGAATCATCAGAAAATACTGAAAACGACATTGAAAAAATTAGAAATAACATTAAAGAATTGGACTCTAGAATATCAGCTATTCACAGTGAAAAAAAATCTTTTCAAAATAAGCATCTTATCGAAGTTATAGACTCGAAAAGTCACGGTATACGAGTACAAGGTGGTGCATATGCTGGATTTGTTGGAGTCGGTTTTAGAGGTGGTATGAATAAAGGATCACAAAGTATTTATCGTTTTTATACAGATCTTGACAGGGCACAAGAACTTTTAAGAGATGGAAGCCCAGATAAAATAGCTCTTTTACAATTACCTAAGAAATTTGATACCGAAAAATTTCCTGACCTGAAAACACCTCACCTTTGGAAAGCCGGAGAAGAAGTTATAACAAATATGGAAAGAACATTTTACGGAAGTATTGTTATGGGAGCCACTGGTATTCCACTAGCAGATATAAAAGTTGGTATTAGCGGAACTGTTTCCGGCTCCTTCGAGTTTGGTGTTAGAAAACTTCCAGGAAATAAAATAGAAGTAACAATAAGACCGAAAGAAATCACAGAAATGGGTGCATTTATTTCATCAATCAGTACCATTGGACCCCAAGCAGCAGCGTCCTCGACTGTAGCATTAGCTTTAAGACAAACTTTTATTTTTGACCTTGATAATCAAAAAGCTGTAGATAAATATTCTTTGATGCTTACCGGTGGGATTTTACCTTTAGAATTTTCACTAAGTTCCGGTATTGTAGGAAAGCGTGAATCTGAAAACCTACTCGATATGGCAATTATTGCTAGAAATCGTTTAATTGAAAACGGTATTCTTCTCACTTACATAGAAAAAGTTGATGTACCAACTGAGAAATTTTATGTTGGCCTTTCAAAAATTACTTGTTTATCTCCTGACGTTTGGGCTGGTTTGTCGTATGAGTTTCTCAACGGAAAAGCGAAAGTGATTAGTACAAATGCGAATATTGCAGTATCACGAGAAACAAGTAATATAACGACAACAAAAGCGCAAGGAACAAGTGGAATCAGAGAAGATGGCGCTTATGCCACGATCAAAAGAAGCTTCGCCAAAAAAGAATCAAAGAAAACAAAAGACGATCAAGGTCTTGGCAATGAACAAGAAGAAACTGTAGAAGAAGAGGATAAGAAGAGGGGAAAAATTCCATTAGAAGATGAGTATACTTGGGCTTTTCGCGGAATTACTATACGTGCAACATTAAACGATTCAAAAGTTACTTCCAATGAAGAAAATCAAATGATTAGCATGTTAAACTCTATGTTTCATGCTAATATTCATACTTTCCCGGAAAAAGCTGAAGCATATGAACAATCAAGAGAAATATTTTTAGAACGAGAGATTAGTTCGATAGAACTTGATAAGCTGAAAAACGGTGTTAAACAAGGAATTATCGATACTGCATCACGCGCATCTAAACTTGGCAGAACAGTCCTCAATGATTTTGTTGCTAAAATGGAAAACAAAGGTCATAACCAAATGGCAAATATCGTTAAAGAGTTTGTTAGTGATTATGGTATTAAAGCAGTTTCAGCGGTCCATATCTTAACTGAAGGAAACTGCCGCAACTTAACAATAAGAACACAAAGTAGTTTATATTCTGACCCTATTAGCGAAGCTAATCGCTTTGAAGCTCTCTATACAAGAGCTGATGTTGAAAATGATGATAAGCAAATCGTTGATATAAGTTATGATTCAAGTGAAAGAAAAGTAAGAACAATATTTGGAAACATTCGAGTCAACATAAGAAAAATAGATAGAGCGCTCAAAGTTTTACATAGTGATCCTTTTTTTACTGATATCGATGACTTGATGGATTTTAATGATTCAAGTTTACGTGAAAAAAAATCAATTTTAAGAAGTCGACTCATAGCAACAAAAAAACAACTTCTTGATTTAATTGACCTCGAAAAACAAGAGTTTGATAGAGACTCAATGGTAAATACATTTAAAAAACTGAAGACGTCAGACTTAGATTATAAACAAAAATATTATTTATTAGCGGATAAATATAAAAGGAACATTAATACTTATATGACACGGAGTGAAATATCTGAAAGGTGGGAAAATGTAAGCTCATTAATAAAAATAATTGAGCAAGAAATTAAATATTTTTCTAAACCTGTTTTAAAGAAAATTTACGGTGCTTTATTTATTGAAGATAGGATAAATGACTTGAATAGGATTTTAGTATTAACAAAGAAATTAATTACTCTTGATCATCTTGGAAATGATGTTGATAACTTCGTCAGAAAACTTAAGAAAAAAAGACTAGGTCTTTTTCCTGCAAAACCAATCTTTCATGAAATTTCTGGTCATGCTTCAAGTATTAAAGAAAAATAGCGGTATGATAAATTTTATTAAAAATATTTTAAGATGCAAGCTGAAGTTTTTGATGAATATAGAAGGGAAAATAATCCTTTAATATGATTTATCAAAGCCTATCTATATCTATTATTTTATCGAGAAAAGATATATTTAGACTGTTTCTAATACTGTCTTTATCATAATAGTGCTTATAGTAGAAGAAATTCCTGATAATTAATTTTATATAATTTTTTGTCTCTTTATAGGGAACCTTTTCTATTGAAAGAATATAATCATTACTGCTCAAAATCTCACTCCAATCTTTAATCTTCCTAGGACCTGCATTATATGCGATTAAGGCAAGGGGTAATGTCTTGTGTTTTTTAAGAAGTTTCCACATATGAAAAACACCCAAAGAAATATTAATTTCAGGATGATACAAAGTATTTTTTGATTTTCTTAATAATTTCTTTATGTTGTTTGTTTTTTTCTTCGAAAGATAAGTATTGGGTATACCACCAGTAATATCATTTGCTGTACCTTTCATCAATTGCATCAAACCTTTTGCACCAGCCGACGATTGAGCTTGATTGTTAAAAGCGCTTTCTTGTCTTATTGTTGCAGCAACCAAGAAAGGGTCAATTGACAACTTGGAGGAAAATTCATCAATTAAAT
This sequence comes from Pseudobdellovibrionaceae bacterium, assembly GCA_002711925.1. GTDB lineage: Bacteria > Bdellovibrionota_B > Oligoflexia > Oligoflexales > Bog-1112. The sequence goes on from PASJ01000027.1 coordinate 7,621, forward strand.
CAGCATATTTAGGGGGGTATAAAATTATGTCTGACCCAAAAGGTAGTTTCTTTTGCTGTGATAATGGTATAGATTTATATACCAATATTGCATTCAAATAATTTGAAGCCTTATAATGAAGTAGTGCAATGAGATATTTCTCATAGACAGACATGTTTTCTACTTCTCCTACCTCTTTTAATTCACATAAACCATCTTTAAAATAACCTAGTTTTATCATTATCGAGGCAAGTAAAAAATATTTTCGTTTCTTGTCTGGAAAAGATTTTATATATTTTTTAAAAGAGAACGACTCTCTTCCTTCTAGAGAATTTGATGTTTTTATATTTGATTTTTTTTCATATATATATTTTGAAAGAGCACCATAATAAGAAAATGAATCATTATTCACTATTTTTTTCAATATATGCTTTGATTTCTTAAAATCACTTAAGAGAATATATGACCTTGCTTGCCAGAAAAGCACAAATGACAAAATCATATTATTGTTTGAATCATCCGAATAATTTTGTTTATTAATCTCAAGACTGTCTTCTAAATAATTAAGTATTTGTGAATATTCCTTCATTTCAAAAAGAAAAAGTATAGTATCTTTTACCAACTCCTGATCCTTTACTAGAGAAACTTTACTTTTCCATCTTTTTTTATAAAACAAAGATGCCTTATTAAAATCATTTTTCAAATAATAAGCTCTTGCACTGTAGTAATCAAGAAGATTTAATTCATTAGGGGAAACGTTCTCGTCTAAAGAAACTCTCAAATCGTCAAAGACATCAATTGCTTTTTTATGATAGCCATACGTCAAATAGAGAAAACCTTTTTTTAAATTATACTTAAACCAAGCGTTAATACCGTATTTATTTTTAATAAGCTGAGAGCTTTTGTCCCAAAAAGACATTTTCCGGTGAAAAGTCATTTTATTATAACAAAAAACAACAAGTTCTTTTGCTTTAATAATACTATCGATAGAAATACCTACACCAGAGGCAATAGATGATTGAATTAAATTATTTGATTTTGTACAATGTTTTTTTTTCACATTTGAAGATATCTCATCTAAAAAGGATTTGTTAAGATAACTAATCTTGTTTTTAAGGGGAAGGCTAAGATTATTTCCACTCACATAACTATTATACTTATAGTCTGGTAAAGTTTTGATAAGACGATTTGTGAGACTATTTACATTTTGTTTAGTCCAATTTTTTTCAATTTCTTTAATTTTATCTAACACATCTATCTTATAGGAACTGTCTAAACTATTTATTGCTAACTCAATGGTCTTATTGATTTTGTTTTTTTCAGCACCATCTATTATTTGTAATAGATTTTTATTTTTTTCTGAACAAGATAGCGAAAAATTATTCTTAATTAATTCTTCAAATAGTTGATGCTCATTTTGTAAAAAATTAAGCTTATTGAAAATTTCATTACTAATATTTTTTTTAATCTTACTTCTTAATTTGGGTTTGTTTACCAAGTCTTCCCAAAAATTATTTCCTGTTATTGAATCATATTGTTTATTAGGTAAATAAATTTTATCCTTTTTCATATTATAAAATTTTTTATTTTCGTGATTCACAAAGTCATAATCACTCAACCATTTATCAAGTTCACTGTCTAAATTAACCCATGACCATTCTTGTTGACTAGATTGTGCTAAGTAGCTATCAAAAAGCAAAAGCAAAAGCAAAGTTTTTTGTTTAAGCATGGATCTTTCCTTGTTCTTGATCAAAAGTATACTTAATATTATACGGTAAATAAAAAAAGATACAAATCTAATTCGCAAATAACCAAAAACATCACAAGAAATTTAAGATCGATAAAAAATCATCGCTCTCAGAAAAAAAAATATCTCAAAAGCAAAAACTAGTGAATTTATTAATCAAAGAAAAATTATTTTATAAATAAATAATTTCAGGGAGAGGAGTTAAGGGACCTTTGATTTTCATTCTAACTTTACCTTCTGTAGACTTTTTTGCAAGGTAATCTAGAACAAAACCAAAAAGTGAATTAAGTTCATTTCTTATTTCTACATGCACAACAAAATCAGCAACAGATTTCATCACGTCTGGTTTCTGGGTTAGATTTCCCTCTAATAATAAATCTAAATCATCGGAGGAAATTCCAGAGCCTTCGTCAATTTCCAAGCGCCCAGATTTAAAGCTCGCTGAAATTTTAGCTTGATTAAACTCTTGACTAGGAAGATCTAGGGTTTCATCAAATTCCAACATGGCATCATTAATATTAATACTTGCTACCCCTTGGGAGCGGCTAAGTTCTGACGAATTAATATCGAGATCAATTTTTGAATTCATTTTTCCATATAAATAAATTTGGCCTAATTGGCTCTTAATCATTGGGTTTGTTGTCTCATCATTTGATAATTTACTTAAAATAAAATTTAATATTGAAGCAATATCAAAATTGTCCGAAGATATATAAAAACCAGAAGGAACAGGAGACTCTTCATTAAGGGATAGTAACTTAAAAATTCCGAAACTTAATGAAACAACCATTTGCCCATCATACTTATCTTTGATGTTTAAGTTAATTTTTGCCTTCCCAAGCAAAAGAGATAACAAGCTAACATCAAACTCCACTTCATTAAGATTTAAAGATTTCGATCCTGGAGTCTGTATACTAAGACCTTTTAATTCAAGTCCTACAGGTAGCTTAGGGCTTAATTCATCGATATGAAAAATAACGCCAGAGTTCTCCTCTATTTTACTTGAAATCATTTCTTTTAAAACTTGATAAGGAAATGTTATATATAAAAAAAACAGAAAACTACCAATTGCAAAAGATACATAAAGGAGAATTTTTGATAAATTATTCATTGTTGTATTCCAATTTATTTTGCCATATTAAAAGCTACAAAAGATACGGTAGAATCAAAATATAAACGATTCCCATACATTCCCGTTATTTTCAACTGTTTTAATCTAATGAATTTATCAGACTTTTCAGCCTCAATTAAAAAATTCAGTAACCTTGGAATAGATATTTTAGCTAATTTAAAATCAATTTGCTTTTCTTCTATTTCATCAGACAAAGGATCATTTGAATTTCTTTCAACTCTTTCTACATTAAGGCCTTTCATATCGACCTTCTTTTCGTTAGAAAGGCTTTCGAAAAATGGTTTCATGTTCAAGCCTTGCGTTTTCTTTCGAATTAATTCCACCAAACTATTAAATTTATTTTTTTCGACTTGAAACTCTACTATCGAATCAGTTAATTCTCCATAAGCAATCGATACTTGATTTAATTCTTTGTCTAATGAATTAACATTATAAAAGTAGAGGGAAAGTAAACCTCCAATAAAAAACAAAACTAAAGCAGCAGCACCGAAGAGTGCTCCAGTTCTTTGTTCAGGCTGCAACTTATAGAAACTATCGATAATAAAATCAATATTTTCATTGTTTCTACCAAAGACCTTTTCTTTTAATTGGACTATTGGTTGACTGAATAATTCATTTATTTTATCTTTTAATGCATTCATAGTATCATTTCTCTTGATCTACAAGTTACTTAAATTCAATTTTCTATACCATAAGTTGTTTCGTAAACAGCTATTTTAATTGTTGAACCAGGTTTTGTATCAGAAGATTTTTCAACAATTTCTCCAAAATTTTTAATTTTAGATATAGCTTGATTAAATTTTGCTAGAGTATCAAAAGAATCTGCTTCAACTCTTAGCTGAATTTTACCACTACCGTCTGGTTGACTAACATACTTGTATTCAACAACATCTACTTTAATCTCTTTATCTAGATTCTCACTAATGTGCTTTATTGCTAAAAGTGAGCCACTATCGCCAATAACATTCTTAAATTGACTAATAGAATTTTTGAAAGATTTTGATCTATCTCTAATCTCAGTTAATGAATCTCGTTTGATTTTACTAAAAGGAATTTTAGGATTTTTGTATCGATTTTTCATTTCAGGCAAAACACTAAAAAACTGTTTTTTATAAATATTTTCAATCTTATTAATCTCTTGATTAAAAATATAATATTTCAAGCCATAGCTAACTGTCAAAAGTAATATTATAAATGAAAGACCTTTAGCGACGCCACCAAGGATCGAGAACAAAGAACCATAATCTTGGATATACGCATACTCATCTTTTCTTAAATTAATCTGAGACTGTTTTTTTAAAGAAGTAACAGCCCTTAAAGCAATACTAACACCTTGAGCAATATTAGCTGTTTTATCCACTAAATGATCACTAATCTGCAAATTTGATTGGGAAATTTTTGAAAAAGAAGAATTGACACCAACCTCAACTTCTATAAATTTTTCAAATCCTTTAATTAGACTACTACCACCTGATAAGTAAAGCTTTTCAACAGGAGATTTCTCCCAAGATTTGAAGGCATAGAGTGTTCGTCCGAGCTCACGAACAATAGCATTAGAAGCTTGCGTTATATTTTTTGCAACACCAAGTGAAACCCCAGTTAGTGAGTCATTTGATCCAGGTAGTAGAATTTGACTTACTTCATGCTTAAGTCTTTGAGCTTCATCATATGAGACTTCTTGATCCTTAGCGATAAAATCTGTTATGTACCTTCCACCAAGGTTTATAGAACGAAACAACCTTAAAACGCCATCTTGTACTAAGCAAATAGATGTTTTTTCATGTCCAACATCAACTATTCCGTAGCATTTTCCAGCTTCCATATCAAGATACGGATTTAAATTATAGAAAGTTAAACTATCTACATCAACTAACTTAGGGTCTATATCTACTTTCTTAAGGTGATTAAGAAAATTTTCCATAAAAATTTTCCGAGTCAATACAATGAGGGCCATGGTTTTGTCACCCATTGTACCTATGATCTGATGGTCAAGTATCATGTCGTCTAGATCATATGGGACAACGTCTTCAATTTCCGCATAAACGGCAGCCTCAACCTTACTTGGATCAGAAAAATTAAACGGCATTATTCTACTAGAAATATATTGCCCAGGGATAGCTGTGATAATACGATCTGCTTTAATTTGATTTTCCGAGAAAAGCTGCTTCATACAAGCAGGTATAATTTGCTCAGTTGGAACTTTATTAATTTTAGGAATTACATTTTCATAATAATTTGAAATCTCATAAGATTTAAACTGATTTATAATTTCTACGGCCTTAATAGAATAACTACCAATGTCTAAACCAATTATCTTTTGCATTCTAAATCACCCTTTTGTGGCCTCAAATTTTTAACTACTTCTATTGTCTTAAAGTCTATACATCATGTCAAATTTCCTCAGTCCATTTATCAGATCATTTTCCAAAAAAGGAGCTGATATGAACGTTTCACCTTTTGGGAACCTCTACCATTTTTTGTTTCCTTAGGCATTATTCTCCTAACAATAGCTTCGATAGATCTTTCTCTTTCGCCTGTTGTAGCATTTACTTTTATTCTAAAAACTTCGGATCGATTGGAGAACCACTTTTCTCGATTTGATGACTGATTCTGGTTATCTTGGCTTTTATTGTAACACAAAAGACTATTTAGTGTTTCCGAAATATCTCCACTACTAACCGCTTTCTTATTCTTCTTAAAATCATACATTTTTAATGCAAAATTCTCTGCACAAGAAGCAGATATTGCCTCTGGAACTAAACAACCAAGCAATTCTCTCGGTGCTGAATTTATATTTATTTGAGACTTATGACTACTAACTTTATTGATGGGGTAGATTGTCAAGTAATTTGAGAAAATTTGATGTAATTCTTCATCCCAGCCCTCAACTAATTTAAGTTCATCTAGAGTAGCAAGTGGTAATTGCTTAGCTTTATAAGGAGGAGTGTATTTTTCGTAAGGAGAATTTTTATCAGAGTAACCAGACTCAGCTGAAGGATTTTTACTACTATTGATAAAATCTTTAATTCGATATGCTAATTCAGCTGGAACTATATTTTTATTGTCTAGGAATTTTTTTTCTGCAGGACATGAAAATAATGCTATCAATTTAGAAACGACTTCTGTACACCTGCCCGAAGAACAATCATTAAGATTAATCCTATTACCCTCGTCTTGAATATTAATTGTAAAATTATCCTCGAACAACTTCATTATTTCTGCAGATCCTTCATTCATGATACCACTAGTTTTAAAAACATCTTCTTGATTTTCCTTACCCAGAGACCTTGCTAATTCAAGACTACTTGCACCAAGGGGGGGTAATGAATTAAATGTATTCCACAAACTCTCATCGCTATCTGTAAGATCTTGCTTTATTGGAGCCGGAGCACTTGGTTGTGCCCTATATAGATCAATTCCCCAACTCATACTTAAAAGAAATACAGCCAAGTTATAACCAGACTTCGCAATATATTCAGCCTTTACTCTATCACGAGTACTGACAGCCAACTGTAAATTAACCGCAGAAGAAATCATAAGATCACTGACAAATCCCATCATCATAGCAACTGTCATTAAAGCTATGAGAAGAGAAATGCCTTGTTTCCTTTTCTTTTGGACAACTTCCGAAACACAACCTGATTCAAAAGGAAATCCCCAATACACTTTAGGGATTCGAGATTTTATTTTTTGTAAATAGTTTTTCATAAAATCAAATTAAACCTATTTATTGCATAACTATTAAAGACGAAAGCTAGATAGTCTATCTTTAATCTCGTCAAAATCCAAAGCATAAGGAAGATAGACTACGGTAGAGTAAGTATCAATTGCTACATTATCAGTAAAACTGTCGATACCTTCTTCTGATTCATTTGCAAAAAGTTCAATGTCCACTTTAATAATTTGAGGTATACGATTTTGAGTTTCTCGACTTGTACTATCCCAACCATCTTTTAACCACCCATCACCATTCCATGGAGTAAACTTTATTGACTTTACATTTCTTGCAAACAGATTCATTTTTGGATCTTCTTTGAAATCTTCGGGAACTCTTGGAAACTCACCTCGGTATAGATGACTAACTCCTCCACTTTCCTGACCTTCTTTAACTTCATAAACAACATAAGACAAAGATGCCTCTTTACTATTCTTGTGTATTGGACTATGTCCCATGTAAGTAAAAGCTAGACGATCTCCCTTATCTGAAGATTTAATAACAAAAGAAGTGATAGTTTTACCGTTTGTTCTTAAGTCATCTTTAGTTGAGAGTAAGAAAGCATGGGATAAATCATAAGAAATTTTATCCATAATTCTATTTAAATTTTGAGTAACTCGCGCCTTGTCTCCTAAAGCAAACTTAATATCTATACTTGATTTTAACATCTGTGAAACGGCAAAAATAATAGAAACTAAAATGGTAAGTGCAATTAAGACTTCAAGTAAAGTGAATGCTTTTTCAGTTTTTTTAAACATTATCTTCATATGTCTCTCATTCTTATAAATTATCTGAATCTATAGGAACACACTTTCCATCGGCATCCATAACCTGACCATCAGCACAAGTCGGAGTAGGCTGACTTTTTTCACCACCAGGTGGTGAAAGCTGTTCAATTTTTTGATCTAACACAAGTTGATTTGTTAATAAGTATGTAAGCTGAACGTCATTTCTTTTACTTCCTTCAGGCCAAGTAACTTTTATGTGAGCAACCTTTAGAAGCTCATCACCCAAGGTGCTTTTTAATTGATCTTTTATCATTTCTGTCATTGGATTTGGCTCTGCACTCTCATCCTCTGATGATTGATTTCCTAAAATTATGTCTATTAATGGGAGCTTCCACTCTTTTATAGTTAAGTCATACCTGAAGTCACAACCAAAATCTGAGTCTTTAGGACATAGGTCATCTTTAAACTCTTGTTCTTTAAGCTCCATGTTCATTTCAGATAAAGGATAAAAGTTAGCCTTATACTCAATTTGAGCTAACAACGCTTTTCCTAACCAAGTCGCTTGTGTTAGATTTCTTTCATAGGTTGAAAAGTTTAAAGCATTACCTTGCACAGAAGCAACTTCTAAAAGAATTGTGACCATTAGGCCAAGTGCAATAATGGTTTCTAATAAAGTGAAGCTTCTCTCCCCCTTTTTCCGATATAGCATTTTTCAACACCTTCAAATTCAAAGAAAATTCTCAAAAAAAAAAAATAACTTATTCTATTTGATTCATTTCATCACTATCGTATTCAACAAGACCATTTAGAATCTCAACGGTTCCTCTGTATGCTTTTGTTATGACTGAATAAGGTTTTTGATCCTGATCTATTTCGACTTCATCTTTACGATAATGAATATGAATAAGTGCTTTTTCTATGTAACCAGACGGCAGAAGATAAATATAGGCTCGATTATCTTCTTCAACACTTTCAAGAACAACAGGCTCCATGTGATGTTCAGCTTGGATAGATGTTATGATAAGAAGATCTGTTAACTGGCGGCCCTGCCACTCTAAAGAAACAACTTTATTCCATTTGATTGGCATTAACTTTTCTTTGGCTCTCAGAAGCGGTGATACTGGTAATATTTCATCTTCACTTAAAGGATCAGTAAAAGTTTCACCGGCAAGATCTTCATATTCTTTAAACTTTTCATCGAATAAAACTTGTTCCTCTTCTTGCTGCTCTTGTGTTAAATCCTTTTCGGACTTTTGATCACCCATGTAAAAATGATCAGAATCTGTACTTTCTAACCAGTATTCTCCAGAAACTAAATCAAAAACAAGTCTGTGAGGCTTAGCATTCAAAACTGTTAAATCAAAAGCAGCACGGACGTCACTACTAAGTCGCGCTAGAGAGTCTGCAATCTGAGTTTGAGTCTGAATACCAAGATTGGGAAGGGCGATGGAGTAAACACCAGCAATCAGGGCAATAACAATAATTATTTCGATGAGGGTAAAAGCAGATTGCCTTTCTACAAAAATTTTTTTGTTACGGCAAGTCATGAAAACACCTTACAATCAAAATAAAGTTTCAATTATTTAGAAACTGAAAATGCTTTCTTTCTAGAAAGTACTCTATAGAACCAATTCACTTTAGTCGTTCTTCTCCTTGTAAAAAAAATCTTACTCAGTCTTTTCAGGATAAAAAATATCTAAGTCCGTCCCAAGCTCGCCATCTTTACCAGGAGATGTCAGTTGGTAATTTCTACCGTCGGATTGATACTCTACGTCGTTTCCCCAAGCATCAACCAACTTACTTTTTTCAATGTAAGGGCCTCTCCACCTTTTTGTTCCACCTGGATCGGCAACTAAAGAGTTGATACCTTGCTGAGTTGTTGGGTATTTTCCATTATGTACTTTATAAAGTTGAAGTGCTTGAGAAATATTGCCTAACTGAATCCTAGTTTGATCTTCATAAGCACCATCTGCTTGATCAGTTACGTTTCTAATTAGAATTGTCATTAAAGACCCAATAATAGCTATAACGATGATAATTTCAATAAGGGTCATACCTTTTCTTTGACCAGAGTTAAATGGTCTATTCACAAACTTACTTAATTTTAAAAACAAACGATTTAAGATTTGCATAAATTCTCCAAAGTTTAAGACAAAATTATTTTATCTCATCTGACTCATTATGGAAAGCATAGGTACAAGCATAGCAACAACAACGAGCACGACAACCCCCCCCATAAAAATAATCATCAAAGGTTCAATAAGTGATATCATAGATTCAATCTTTCTTTCAACTTCTGCATCATAAGCATTTGCCACATGCTGTAACATTTTTTCTAATTCCCCTGTTTTTTCCCCTGTTTTAATCATATGACTTACCAAAGCAGGGAATTGGCCACTTTTTTCAATGACACCGCCAAGACTTTCTCCTTCTTGAACGGCTTGTTTTGAATTCATAACTACATTAGAAATTACCGTATTTGAAATCACGTTTTTTGTTATTTCAAGAGCAGGTATAATTGGAACCCCTGAGCCAAGAAGAGTCGAAAGAGTCTTCGTAAATTTAGAAATATTGACCCTCATAATGATAGAGCCAAACATTGGAACAACTAAAGAAAACCGATCAAAAGTTGCTCGCCCAGACTCAGATTCATACCAGTATTTAAATAGTACAAAGCACCCACCTATTGCAGCAATAACCAGATACCATTGATGCTGAAGAAACTCTGAAACAGAAATTAAAAACTTAGTATACCAAGGCAAAGTAATCTTTAGACTCGTAAAAACTTTTTGTAACTTTGGTACAACGCTAACAAATAGATATACAATTATGCCCAATGAAGCAGTTATCATCAAACCAGGATATGAGAGTGCACTGAATATTTTACCTTTGATAGCTACTTGATACTCTTGAAAATCTGCAAGACTTTCAAGTACCAAACCAAGATTTCCTGCTGTTTCTCCAGCTTTCACCATGTTGACATAGAGCCTATCAAAAACTCCAGGAAAATCGGCAAGAGAATCGCCAAGAGATTTCCCTTCAGAAACAGACTCCTTTACCGCTGCTAAGGTATTTCTTAAAACTAAATGATCCACTTGTTCAGTCAAAGCCTTCAAGCATTCATCAAGCGGAACTTGAGCAACCTGCAAAGTTGCAAACTGCTTGGTCATAATTGCAAGATCTTGTAAACTAACCTTACTGGCAAAAAGTGAGCTTGAAGACTTAGACTTTTGGACACTCAATTCCTCTTTCAACTCTGATGGAATTATCTTTTCTTTGGAGCGAAGCTTTTGACGAGCTGCTTTAGGAGATTCAGCTTCAAGCTTCCCTTTACGAGAAGCTCCAGTTTTTGAATCATATCCCTTATATAAATAAATAGGCAAAGGTTTTTACTCCCAAAAGATATGTAAAATTACATTTCAAGATCTTCAGTTTGTGTTGTAGAGATAGCTTCTTCTATTGAAGTTATCCCTTCAAGAACTTTTCTTACAGCTGAAATGCGTAATGTTTTCATCCCATTTTTTAGTGCTAATTTTCTGATTGCAGAAGAATCTTGAGTTGTCATGAGAAGTTCTCTAAGAGGATCATCAAGAACAAGAAGCTCATGAATTGGAGTTCTTCCACTATAGCCACTTTGAAAGCAGTGCTCACAACCTGATCCTACTTTATATATTTTTTTACCTTTTATATCTTTTGGTGTAATCTCCATCAACTTCATTTCTTCTTCGGTTGGAGTATGCTCTTCCTTACATTGCTCACACAAGCGCCTTATTAACCTGGTAGCCATTACACCTAAAAGTGCTGAAGCTATTTGAAACGGCTCTATATCCAAATCATCAAGTCGAGTAATTGTTGAAGCAGCATCGTTTGTATGCAGTGTTGAGAAAACTAAATGACCAGTTAAAGATGACTCTACTGCGATTTTAGCTGTTTCATTATCACGAATTTCACCAATCATTATAACATCTGGGTCTTGACGAAGGATGGATCTAAGCGCAGCTGAAAATGTTAGACCAATTTTAGATTTAACATCAATTTGACCTAAACCGGCCAAAGTATATTCAACTGGATCTTCAACTGTCATTATATTAATATCGGGTTCATTAATATGAAGAACTGATGCATAAAGTAATGAAGACTTACCTGATCCTGTCGGTCCTGTTACCAAAACAATACCATGCTTTTGTTGTACCAACGCTGTCCACGCTCGATATGTCCAATCGTCCATACCCATTTCTTCTAATCGTCTTACACCTGCAGACTTGTCTAACAACCTCATAACAACTCTTTCGCCATGAGATGTTGGAAGAATTGAAAGACGAACATCAATATCTTTGCCTGCAACCTTGATACTGATACGACCATCTTGTGGAATTCTTTTTTCTGCAATATTAAGCTTACCAATAATTTTTATACGAGAAACAACAGCACCCACATGTCGTTTAGGTACTTGCATAGCTTCATGTAATGTCCCATCGATACGAAATCTTACAATAACTTCGGTTTCAAAAGGTTCAATGTGGACATCTGAAACTCTTTCTTTTACCGCTCGAGCTAAGAGGCTATTTACAAGTCTGATAATAGGTTTATCGTCATTTGATGCTTCAAGTAAATCCTTAGCTTCTTCTAGGTCTTCAGAAGAATCTATATCTGATACATTTAAAGCATCTATTGCTTTTTGAGATGCATCTTGAGCTCTTTCATACACACGATTAATTGTGTTATTAATTACGTTTGGTGTACTTACAACCATATTTATATTTGCAGATAAAATTAACCGCAAATCATCCATAGGAAAGATATTTAAAGGATCAGCAACAGCTACTGTAATATTGAAGGAATCTCTTGCAATAGGTAGAATTAAATGATCTCTACAAAATTGAATAGGAATATTTTCAACCAATTCTGGGTCAATTTCAGCAACAGGTAAACGATCATAATATGGTAAATCAAGCTGAATAGCCAAAGATTTTAACATTTCATCTTCGGTAACATACTCTTTTTCAACTAAAATATCACCTAATCTTTTACCATAGCTAGTTTTTTGAGCTTGCAATGCGTCATCTAATTGGTCTTGCGTAATCGTACCTGTTTTGATTAAGACTTCACCAAGAGGCTTTTTTTGCAAATCACGAAATGGACGTTGCCCTGGAGTCACATTTTTTAAATTTGATATACTTTTGTCTTCTTCACTCATAAAAAAACCTATCTGCTAGATTCACTGTCTGATATATTATCAAAGCTTTTTAAAAGATTTTCAGTATCAAGGCTTAATCTACTTTCATCAGAGACAAAAGGTACCGTGATTTCTTTTTCTTTTGTCTCACTTGATTTTTCATAGGAATCAACCATTGCCGATGTATAACCCATTTCAATATATGCGTCTCTTCTGATCTGCTCTAGGTGACTATTCTCTTTCTTATCAATTTCATCTGGCTTGTATTTACCATCTTCTAACTGAGGAATACTCTTAAAATAATTATCGTCACGGTACCCGCTTCCAAACACTTTGTTCATAAACTCATCACGCTCTTTGATCTTAGCAGCATAAATAGCAGCTAAATCACCAGCCCCGTGAATAACATGAGGAGTTATAAATATGACAAGATTACTTTTAGACCCGGAAAGCATTCGATTACTGAAAAGCCAACCTAGAATTGGAATATCACCAAGAAGAGGGATCTTTTTGATGCTTTCTATATTATTTGACTTCATGAGTCCTGAAATAACAACTGTTTGACTATTCTTTACTGTAACAAGTTGCTTGCTTTTTCTTTTGGCAACTTGAGGAAGATTTTGAGAAATTCCTTTTACAAAGTTAGACTCGAGCTGAACATTTAATGTAATATAATTAGAATAACTAATGTTCGGTTTAATTGTTAAGGTTAAATCAACATCTTCTTTCTGGACTGATTTAGCAACACTTCCTGTCGTTGAGGTAGTTTCAGTTGTGTAAAAAACTTTTTCACCGACAGAAATAGTAGCTTCTTCATTGTTAGAAGTTAAAATTTGCGGAGAAGATAAAATTTTAGAATTTCCATCATTTTTAATTAAATTAATAAGCATCCCTGGACTAAAAGTACCAAATCCTTCTAATTCAACTGATTGTCCCGCTAAGATTCCAAGAACAAAATCTTGAGAAAATGAATTAGCAACACCTTGAAGAGTTGTTATAGATGTTGCTGCTGTTTGACCCTGTTGGGCTTGAGCAAGAATAAGATCTTTCATTTTTGCACCTTCCCAGCCAAGTAAAGCTTTATTTGCACTACTTCCTCTATCTGAAGTAAGTGCTCCTGCAAAAATAGAAATACCCGAATTAAAATCGTTTTGTTCACTTATATCAATAATATCTGCTTCCACATATACTTGACTTCTTCTTATATCAAGTTTTCTAACAATAATATTTAAAGCTTCATAAGCAGCTCGACTACCAGTGATAATTAGTGAGTTGGTAGCTTCATCCGAAGTTATTTTTACTCCATCACCAAGATCTGAAATCGAAGGAGCTCCACCTGTATTTGTTGAAGATGCTTTTGACCCTCGAGAAGAATTCTTATTTTTACCACTTGTTAATGACGAAAGAGTGGTTGCTATTTTTTTAGCATCAGCGTAGTCTAACGGTCTGACGTGTATTGAAGCCTGACTTCTAGGGTCATCAATAGGCATATCGAACATATTAACAAGCTCTTTAACATCTTTTATTGTTCGCGGAGGACCGAAAATTATGATTGAATTTGTTCTTTCATCTGTTAGAACTTTAAATGTGTGATATGAAGTACTTTTCTTAGATCCAGAGCCTTTCAAAATTTCTTTTACTTTGGTGGCAACATCTTTAGGATCAGAGTGCTTTATTGGTACTATCATAACTTTAGGCTGTTGAGTTTGAACATCGATCATGTCAAGTACATCGAGAACTCTTTTAATTTGATAACCTGTATCAGAGATAATAAGTGTATTTGTTGGTTCGTAGGCAATTATTGATCCTGGTGAAACAATTTTCGATAATGTTGTTGTCACCTCTTTGGCATCAACATACTTTAATGGTATAATTTGGGAAATAATTTCATCGGTTCGTAAAGTCCAATTTGATCCGTAGAAAGTTCGTAAGTTTGCCTTTGTTGCGCTTCTTAATTTCATTATCTTTATAACTTTTCCAGTTTCCACTGTTGTTAAACCAAGCATGTTTAATGCAGACAAGAATGCTTGGTATGCTTCTTCTTTTGTTACTTTTTTAGGAGATATTATTTGAATTTTTCCAGTAACGTTTCTGTCGAGGATAACATTTCTACCAGTCCATAAAGAAACTGCTTTTATTATGTCTTTGATGTCAGTTAACTCAGGAAAATCCATATTGACCAGTTCAACTCCAGGGTCTATGAGATCAGCTCCTTTCCCTGATTTCCTCGGTTTTTCTCCTTCATCACTATCGCTAAGATAAGAAATTTCTGATTCCTCGTTACTTTTTTCTAAGATTTTTTTCACTTTTGCTTGAGCAATTAAAGTATCTTTTAGTTGTAACTGGTTTTCTTGTTGAGTTATTTTATTATTATCTATATCTTGAAGCTTTTTCTCGTCATTTAATTTAATCTTATTTAAAGCTTTTTTTAATACGTCAGGGTCAAGTTGATTTTTTCCACCTTCAGGATCTTTTTTTTCCATAGTATTCTCTAAAATAGGATTCGAAGAGTTACTTTGAGAAAAACCTGATGTTGTCACAGAAAAAAATATAGCAAGAAAAAATATTAAATTAATTTTCATAAACCCACCAACCTTTTCGAGGAAAAAATTCACAATTTAGCTTTTGGTAAATGTGCAAAAAATAAAAATTTTATGCGATTTAAGTTTGCAAAACACACTTTCACTCCACCACCTGAAAACAGACTATAAGAACTAGCCCTTTCCTTCACCGTAGCATCTACCATCTTTATCATCTACAAGACAAGAGGCATTATATGTAAGATACTATTATTAATGCAATAAATAAAGTGTTAGTGCTAATGACTTTTCAAAAAGTGGGAAAAAAATTCATCTTTAGAGGCTCCACTTCTTTGTAGCTCTAAGAAACTTTTATTTGTAATTTCTGATAGATCATTTTGTCCGTAAATAATATGAGGCGTAATAAAGAAGAGTAAGCGAGTGTTATCAAGATCTTTTTTTAATGTCTTAAAGAAATAACCAAGAATAGGCAAGTCACCCAAAATCGGCACTTTATTTTGATGTCTAAAATCACTAAAGTTAGAATATCCTGACACAAAAACTGTTTGTCCAGAGTAGGTATTAATCTTTTGTTTTATTTTTCTTTTAGCCACACGTGGGTATCCATCCTCACTTAAACCGACGATTGATGTTAGGTTTAATTCAAGATCAATATCAAGCTCATTATCTTTTGTTATGTGTGGCGTTAGTAATACTGATATCTCAGAAGATTCTTTTTCAACTTTTTTACTAACTGCCCCTGTAGAACTGATACTTTCTGTAAGGAAGGCATAGGTATCACCTGAACTGAATGAAGTTTCAACCCTATCAGAAGATATTATATATGGCTCTGACACAATACGAGAATTAGAGTCATTCTTTATAAGTTTTAATAGCTGTGTCGGACGAAATTTTCCTAAGCCACTAATTTCAGCATTGCCGGAAAAAACCCCAAAAACAAAATCTTCTGTTAAGGAAGAAGGAAGTTGTGGGACAACTGTATTAGTATTACTTTGAGCTTGTTGAACAATAATAGGAGCTACACTGCCACCTTGCCAACCTGAAATTATTTTAGCATCGTCATTTATTTCTTTACCCAGCCCAATTTGAGATGCTGAAAATTGAAAAGAAGAACCTGAGACTATTTCAAGTACGGAAACTTTAAAATGAACTTGAGCTCTTTTTTTATCAATTCGATTTAAAAGTTTATCAAATAATTTTAAATTTTTTTCGTACCCTTCAACAACAATAGCATTTGAAGCTTCATCAGCAGACATTTTTAACTCAGAGCCAAGCGTGAAAACTTCAGATGAATCACTAAATTCTATACTTGATTTATCTTTTGACTTATCTCTTAGCTTTTGAAGTGTATTCAAAACATCTTTGGCCTGGAGATAGTTCAACTTATAAACTCTAAATGATGATGAATTGTCAGCATCACTTCTAGTATCAAAAAAAAGGATCTTTTCCTTTAGATAATCAATATAAGATTTTTTTCCTGCCAAAATTAAAGCATTAAGCTCACTGTCTAGTATTATCTTATTCTCCCCACTACTACTAACATTTTTTCCCAAATATTTTTCGAGTTCTAGGCCGTTTATTATTTTATAAAGCTCTTTGGCTAGAATATGTTTCGCAAAGTAAATTTCAACATCAAAATGTTGATTAGGAACATCAATTTCAGTGAGTATTCTTTCTATCTTTCTTAAATTATAATTTGTATTTGTTATAAGAATAGCGTTGTATTGCTGTAAATCAATATATGTTCCCGGATCAAGATAATGAGTCAAAATTTTTAGTAAATCTGATGATTGGATATATTTTAGATATATGATTTTTGCTATAACAGAATCTAAAAACTCTGACTCTTTTACTTTTAAACTACCAATATTTTTACTTTTCAAGGAAACAATTTTAGTTAACCTACTGGTTTCTATGGTAGTAAAACCTAAAGTATTTAAAGCAGAGGTATAAATTTGATAAGCTAAATTTAAAGGTATTTTTTGAGGTACAATAATTTCAACTTTTCCTGAAAACTTTTGATCATAAATTAAATTTTTATTTAGTTCAGTAAAAATTCGCTTTGAAATATCTTTTATATCTGAACCTGCTTTATAATTAAAATCAATTAATGACTGACTCGAATCTTGAGGCTGTCCATGGATATCTAAATTAATACATGAAAAAAAAAATAAAAAAATATACAGCAATTTTAAAGAAAAACAACAAGTCACCCTCTTTTGTAGTATAATGATCACTTAAATAAGATCCCTTTTATTTGATTTCTACTTCAAGACTACTTGGCTTACTATCTCTTAATATATAAATTCGTATAAGATCTTCATTTTGAAAAGCTTCGTACAAAGAAAATCCATTATCTGCTGTTAAAGGAGTATCATTAATCTTAGTCACAATATCGTTATTTTTTATACCAGACTTGTCTAATAAAGACCCTTTTTTAATGGAAAAAAACTTAAATCCCTTAAAAACATCACCTTCTTGAACTGGTACCATTCTCGCAGACTGTAGGACGTTACCAAACCCATCTCCCAATTCTGACTCAACCCAAGAAGACTGAAGTAAAAATGACTTGGGACTTGTATCTTTATTTTGATTTATAGTTTTGCTTTGAAAAGCTTTTTTTGACGAAATCTGATCTTCTTTAGATGTATAAATACACTCTTTTTTACCATTATTATTTAAAATCAAAACTTTTGGCTGAATCAATGCAACTTGAACACCTTCTTGACCCACTAAAAACTCGCCTTTTAAGTAAACATCCACATCTTCAACCCCCTTCTCCCGCACAACAGCCACTGTCTCTTTGCCTTCGCTAAAGAAAATTGTACCGACTAGTTTCAAAGGTAGTTTACTATCTTGGCAAGATGCATTTATATCGAAAACATCATCAAAAACTAAATCTTCCTCTTCAATTGTTTCATCTGGAAAGTTGCCCTCAAGGTTAAATATATTGCGATCTAATATTCCTTTTTTAATATCTCTAAAATTTATATTGCTCGAATCAACTTTGAACCTTTCAGCTTTTGTAACAATAGGATTAGAATTTGATATTGCGTCGATCAGGGTAGGTAATATAAAGGAAATAGCAACACCAGAAAGAATATAAGAGAAACTTAGCAAACCTATAATCAATGAAATTTTTTTAACTAATAAACTCAGAGAATTTTTTTCACCTGAATAAACTGATTTTAAAAACTTCCTAAATATCATTATAATTTTTTCTTGCATGCTA
This sequence comes from Pseudobdellovibrionaceae bacterium, assembly GCA_002711925.1. Taxonomy (GTDB): domain Bacteria; phylum Bdellovibrionota_B; class Oligoflexia; order Oligoflexales; family Bog-1112. The sequence goes on from PASJ01000027.1 coordinate 25,870, forward strand.
GCGAACCTGAACATTAATAGTTTGCATTTTGCTGCCACGTTTTATTTGCATTTCAATGCTTGACTCATTTCTTAACGAGTTTAGCAATCTTATTGCTTGAGCGGTATCGACAAGTTGAACCCCATTTATCTCTCTAATGATATCATCATTTTGTAATCCAGACTTTTGATAAATAGAATCTTGACGGACTCGAACAAGCCTAAAACCCTTTAGCTCATTACCTTCAAAGTAAGGCTCAGCCTTGGCGTCTTGTAAAACTTTAGTAAAATCTGTTGTCAAAAGCTTTTGACGAAATTCTTGAGACATGACTATTTCACTACCAACACGTTCAAAACCTTCTTCTTTATATGAGTCAGGGGGAGCATCTAAGGCAAAAGTGGGAAGATCAACCGTCTTCTTTTTTGCTTTACCCTTCTGTCGTTTTTGGGGCAACAAAAAAGGATCCAACTCCATAAATTCTTTGAACTTACCATTTTGAATAATAATTTTTTGCTGATGAACCTCTATCAAAAAAACGTCAGCACTTATTTCGTCTCCCACAAAAAAGCTATTTATCGACTTATCTTTACTTCTTTCAATAAGAGCAAGGCCTGATAATTTGTCTCCACCGTAAATAACTCCAACAAGTTTCATGGGGAGTTGCGACAGCAAAACTTCATCTATAGTTTCTTTATCTCTTTTTACTATAGTTTCAGTATCCCCTGTCTTTCCTTCTATATTAAAAATATTTCTTTCAATGATTTTTCCGATATCTCCATCGGATAAAGTAGCACCACCTCTTTCCAAGATCAAAGATGATTCAACCTCTTTTCTTTTGTTTTTTTTACCAAAATCAGGTAATAAAATTTTGGAAAAATACAAGGAAACAGAAAAAGATAGAATAAAAGAAAAAATAGCTATATATGAAATATTTTTGTAAGGAAAATTTTTTAAGACTTGTAAAGCCTTAAAGTTAAATTCAGCAAAATTCATAGATCAGATCCCAGTAAAAGTAATTCTACCCAAGAAACGATACATTCAAGCTTATCAAACTTTTAATAAAGACTGTATCCGTCTTGCACAATCATTAGGTGTCAAATAGTCTCCATTAACAAAGACTTCTGCCTTTTCATAAAACTCACGTCTTTCAAGCATAAGATCGTTTAATTTTTTTTCTAAATCTTGTGTCATTGTTGACAATCTTAGTTTTTTGCTTAAATCAGACAACAAAGGTCTACTTACTATGCTCATCTCATTCTTCAAAAGACGCTTCACTATATGCTCAATAGAAATATCTAACCAAACAAGAACTCCAAGTTTATGAATTCGAGACCTATTCTTTTTATCTAGCAAGGCCCCTCCACCGAGAGAAATAACATGATTTTTAACTGACAACAGCTGCTCCAGCTTATCTGATTCAACTCTTCGAAAACTGTCTATACCATATTTTTTAACAAAGTCAGAAATTGATAATTTAACTTCTTTTTCAATCAATTGATCTAAATCAAGAAACCCCATTCGCATCAGCTGCGCGACCTCGCGGCCCACTGTGGTTTTACCGCATCCAGTTAATCCAATAATGACAATATTAGGCAATAGGTTCTGATCTATAGTGCTGAGAGTCTCTTTATTATTTTGAACCTTTGACATTACTGACTCAAACCCCAAAAAAAAATAGAGGAACTTATGAAAAACATGAAGCTATTTTTAAAACAACTCCTAAAGATCAGTATATAGCATTTCCTTAGAACACAAAAGCTTGCCAAGCGATAAGTTCTATATTTTTTTTATAACATTATATTATGATTTAACTTTTTTAAATTTATACAAATTCAAGAAAAAAAAAAAGAGACCTGGGCCCAATCAACGACTCAAAAACCTAATCTACTAAGCTTACTGACAAAAATATCGAAAAAGGTTAAATTGGAATACAAACTTTATAACGCATAAATTGCCTCATTTTTCAAATTGAGTAAAACCACACGAGAGATTAAAAAGGTGAGAATGAGTGAGTTACTAAATAGTTTATTATAATTTCTCCTCAAAAAAAATATTTCTATCAACGAAAACAGTGACAAGGTCAGCTTAAAAAAGTACCTTCAGACGCATCAAATTCACAATAAAAGTTTTGTTTGAACATACGTCCAAATATCATTCACTTGCAAAATAAATTAGTTTTTTGATGAAAACCGTCCCACACAGGCCTATTTGCGCAACCAAGAATCCGATACTCAAAGTTATTAGAGTTTAAAATTTGACAGTGGTTTAACAAACTAGAGGTAGCTGTAATAAGTTTGAATGCTTCAACTCGCTCAAAAAGATTTACTAGTTGCAAGTAATCTACATTGTAGAAAAAAGGAAGCACAAAAGTATGCTTAGATAAAAAAGAAGCAAATGACCCTGTAATATTCTGAAAATCAACAAACGGAAATAAGGGCAACGATAGGTTACTTTCTGAAAACACACGAGCTCCCAATTTTTTGTAACGAGATATTTCCTGATTTAAACTATCTAGAGAAAAAAGATTTTTTTGTTCATCGGAAAATACAGAAAAATAAGTATTACGTAATATTTTATATATTTCGCAAATATCTTGTTGGTCAGGTGATAAGAAAAAAATTGCTTGGGAAGAAAAGCAACCCGCTTGTCCAAGGGAAAAAGCATCTTTTACAGCTAGCTCGAGAGTCTTTGTGTCCGTCGCATCAATAATCGAGGTTGAAAAAACTTGGCCAAAGCCTTTTAACTTATCACTAAAGTCCATATCAAATCTATTTATTGTGTCATTCGACCCATAACACAAAAGATAATCAAAAGGTGATAGGTCACTCTTATCTTTTATTCGATAAGAAGTATCAATCTTATTTATTTTGCAAGAAAGCAAAGTAGAAAGCCGATCAATAAAAATATCTACCGACGATCCTTGATTAAATTGTTGCGGTAGACGAACTGATATGTTGGCACCACCTAAAAAACCAAGAATAAGTGGGTAATAAATAACAAAAGGGTGAGAGTCAGGAAGAATAAGTAACCAACGATCTCCAGCTGTTACTTTTGAATTTTCAATGGCTTTGATCCAATCATCTTCTTTTTGTGGAAGACTAAATAGAAGATCTTCTATGGCTAATCTCATTAATTGCTTTGAACCAAGCTCTTTTGCTATAATATTTCGTACAGTATCATCAAAGAATTTTGTTTTTATGAAATAATCAACTTTCTTTATTGAAAATAAAATCGATTGATTCAAGTTATTTACTGTTGTTGATCTAGAAATATTTTGCTTAAGCTGTTTTTTATTTCTGTAGCTTTTATCTTTTTCAGCTAACAACGAGCAACCTTTCGCTGGAGCTTTGATTAGCCTGCCTCTAATTTGAAAGGATCCGTTCTCCTGCAAACAGACAACATCTTCTGTTTTAATTGGCCATTTGTAGTCAATTCGATGAGGGTCATAAACGATTAAAGATCCTGTCCCCTTACTTTTTAAAACACGACTATCACGAGAGATAAACGGAGTCACCCAATACGGGAAACGAAAAAATCTTTTATCTAATGTTTCTGTAGAAGAAAAATCATATGCTTGGCACGCCAGTTCACACATGCCATATTCGCTAACAATATGATTTTCATCAAGCCCGAAAGTTTCCCCTATCCTTTGATAAAGATCTGCTCTTTCCAGACACTTTTGTAAACCTTTCGTTCCACCTGTTTCAATGATAACACTACCCTTTGGAAGACTAAACCTAAGTCCCATTTCATGAAGATTTACATAATGAAAAGCTGTACCGAAGATCCATATAGGCTCAGAAACTTTTGACAAATTAGAACTTATATTTTTTTCATCAATAAACTTTACTGAATAAATCTGAGAAATCCAGTCGATCATCTTTGCTAAACTACTAAACTTCCAATTATCAACGGTAGGAATAAGACTAAAGCCAGAAATATCGCTTAAATGTTGGAAAGAAAAAAACTCACTGAGCATCGAAGAAAAAGATATTAATGCTTGATGCCGATAACTTAAGAGACCTTGCTTAGAAAAGTATGACTTTGAACAAATATCAGAACTCGTACCACTTGATCGAAAAACATTTTCTTTGTTAAAGTTTGAAAGTGAATCGATTTTTTGAGGCTCACGAAAAAACTCTATTGGTAAGTATGTTAACCTTTTCTTATCTCCTATTCTCATAGAAGGGAGAAGTGAATTTTTATTGCAAATGATTTGTTCAGTCAAACTATTTCTACTTTGAGAAAATATAGTAGAGTCTATTTTTTCAGGAAAAGAAAAAGAATTCACTTTTTGATCAAATTCAAAAATTTCACTACTTTTTTCATTATACATAAAAGAGATCCTTGTAAGAAAAGATGATCAACAAATAATATTATTATACTTTTTCAGCAAGAACATAAAATCTTCTTGGAGCTAAATAACCTTCAACAGTTAATGAGTCGTTACCACTTAACAAAAAATCATTTAGACTTTTTATAGGTGCCCAAACAGAAGGTCTTTGCTCATCAGAGGACAACTTCTCATTGTAAAAACACTCAATTTTCTTAAACCCTGCTCTTGACAGCCAATGAAATAAAGCTGGAAGTGTCGGTAAATACCAAACTCCTTTCGCTCCAGCATACCTTTTGCCAGGAAAAAAACAGCTAGATTCTTCACCTTCTATGCCCTGACAATCAATAATAACCTTTCCCCGTTTTTGAAGAGATTTATATATTATTGTTAGTATTTTATGAGGATCTGGGTGATGATATAAAATACCGAGACAGAAAACTGTATGAAAAAAATTATCAAATGCAACAAGGCTTTCCACGCCTAAAGGTTCAAAGTGTATAGAGGGTACTTGGGCAAAACTTTGTAAAAAAGAGAAAGTACACCAATGCTTAATCACTGGTTCAAATCCGATGACTAACTCAGGACAGCTTGCTGCCATACGGAAAAGAAAATACCCATTATTGCTTCCGATATCCGCTATTCTTTTACCCGATAAAGAGCCTATTGATTTTTCGATCCTCTGCCACTTTAAGTCTGAGCGCCACTCACTATCTAAAGGGGTATCAAAAAGAGTAAAAGGTCCTTTTTTCCATGGCTTTATAAATCTTAAAATGTACTGTAAGTCAATAAGCTCACTATCGTTTAATTCATCTTTCTTACCAATTTCTACGACTGAAGAATCAATCAATATATGATTTGATTTAAAAGGCTTAATCTTGTGGAAAATATTTAAGGAATTAAAAAAAGGTTGTAAACCTAGGTTTCTTTTAACTGCTAACCTCTCAAAGTTTATTCGATCGTAATTAACAGCTTTACGGTAATAAAAAAGATAGTCGTTCAACGTATCTAAGCTTAATAAATGATTGCAAAACGACGTACCTAGTTCTTCTTTTTTCAATACCATTCCTACTGATTTTGGCTTTTATGATGTTACAAAATAATAAGATTTTAGGTATATATCATCTTCCGCTAAATGTCAGCAAAGAATTATTTATTAAAATAACTTATAAAAGTAATAATCGCTGAGTTAAGTTTCATACGAAGAAACTGAAGACCAAAATACCCTTATATACAAACAAGAGCCCTAATTTAATTTTAAAAAATATTTTCTAACGAAATAATGACTATGAAAAAATTAAGGTTTAAGTTAAATTACAAACTATAAAATTTATCTTTATTCAAAGAGGGAAAAATGGAAAATATCACAAACAAAATTGTGATAAAAAAATCTTCGATTAAAAATGCAGGTAAAGGAATCTTTACAAAAGAGAAACTAAAAGCTAAGCTTAAAATTGGCCAATATAAAGGAAGATTGATTTCAAAGAAAATTTACAATACCCTAAGCGACACTCGTTATACGTTTGAACTATCTAAAAAAATTGGTAAAAGTTATAAACTTTTTTATATTGATGCTCAGAATAAAAAAGAAAGTAATTGGCTACGATATATTAATGGAGCTAAAACCAAGCATCAAAAAAAAATGATTAACATCGAAGCCTATCAGTATAACGAAAAAATATTCTACAGAACAACAAAGGAAATCAAAGCAGGAGCAGAGCTAATCATTGACTATGGAGATAGTTACTGGTTATGAAAAATTCAAATATTACAAACTGAAAAGGCATGTTTCAACTCTTATTGATCAGGAGATAGATTTGAATAATTATGAGATACTAACACTAGTGATTGGCTGCTTCTTATTTTTTTCAGGTTGTATAGGATATTGGAAATTTAGTAAATCTTTTCAAAAAAGAAAAACTGATAATTCATAAAAATTAGTTTTTTAGAATGATAAACCCACATACTTGAATCTTATTTGAATATGGATTTACTATCAGTAAAAATTGAGAATAATTTGAACGTAAAATTTAGAAAAGAAGCTTAGCATTTAAAGCTATTTTACTGCAGCTTTCAACTTTCACACTAACTTTTTGCCCCACTAAACAAAAAGAAGAAAAAACTCGAATCAATCGAAAATGCTCATTTCTTCCATAGTAAATATTTTCTTCTTTCTTACTTTTATAAAGAAAAAGAACGGTCATTGTTAGACCAAGAGATTTTTTATTTTCTTCTATAGTGATCTCGTTAAGTAGTGCGTTTAAACGATTAAGTCTAGCACTTTTAACTTCCTCAGGTATTTGATCTTTAAATCTTGTCGCAGGTGTATTCTTCCTTTGAGAGTATTTAAAGGCAAACGCAAATGAAAACCTCGTCCACCGCACAAGCTCCATAGTAGCTTCAAAGTCTTCTTCCGTCTCTCCAGGAAAGCCAACAATGATATCAGTTGAGACAGCTATATCAGGCACAAATTCTTTTAACCATGTTATTCTTTGCTTAAATTGTGCGACCGTAACTTTTCGTTTCATTGCTAGTAAAACTTGATCACTGCCACTTTGTACAGGTAAGTGAAGATACTTTCCCAAAACCTTTTTTTCACCAAAAAGCTTTGCAAGTGGAAAGGTAAAATCATGCGGGTTTGAGGTTGTAAAACGTAAGCTTTGAAGTCCATCAATTTCGCTTACTTGACGAAGCAATCGAACAAAAGGTGTTTCTTCAGACTCTTCTAAAGAGCCATCGGGAGTCAAATCAAGTCCGTAACTATTGACATTTTGACCTAACAAGGTAATTTCTTTCGCTCCTCTACGAATAAATGCCTTACTTTGCTCAATAATTGAATGGGGCGAAAGAGAAATTTCTCGTCCTCTGGTAAAAGGGACCACACAAAACGTGCAGTAATTATTACAACCTTGTTGAATGGTAACAAACCTACTAACTTCATTTTTACCGTTTAAGGGAGCATTTGAACGGACAGTTGTTTGGTTATTTGATTCTAAGCTTTGAACTTCTTTTTTCTGATTTAGTTTTGGAAACCCTACTGCTAAAGATTGTTTTCGAGTCTCTTTAAAATCACTTAAAAGACGCGGCAACTCTTCCAGTCGCCCCGGCCCCAAAAGGATATCTATAGTCTGGTTTTGTGCTAGCAGTTTTTTTCCTTCAGCTTGAGCAACACAACCTGCGACAACAACAATAAGGTTTTTGTTTTTCATTTTTTGTTCAGCCAGAACACCTAAACGCGAAACGACTTTGTGACGAGCTTTTTCTCTGATATGACAGGTATTAAGAACAATGAGATCAGCTTCGTTAGCATTTGAAATCAAATGATATTCTTTTTCAAGACCTGTTGCCATAGACTCGCTATCAGCAACATTCATTTGACAACCCCAAGTTTCAATACTTAATTTTTTTTTCATATTCATCTTTACACACACATATATCAGTTAGCTAAATGTTCGTAAGGTTTATTTTCTACTTTTTTGCCGATTTCTTTTCGCTTGTTTTCTTAGTTTCTTCAATTTCTCACGATCTACTTTTCTTGGAGGAGCAAAAGCTTTGGTTTTCCTTGAGCTATCAGCCATCATCTGCCTCAGATCTCCTAATGAGGGAGCATTTCCTGTCAGTTTATTTAAGCCAGGTATCTTGCTCATAAGACCACCAAAGTTTTTCCCCATATTTCCCATGACAGCACGCATTTGCTTAAATCTTTTTAAGAGATCAGCAACGTCTTTTACCTGGCGCCCAGATCCTTTTGCAATTCTTTCCACCCGGCTTTTATCAATCAAATCTGGGTTAACTCGTTCTTTTTCAGTCATTGAGTCAATCATGTAACGAATTTTATGAAGCTGCTTGTCATCTATATTCATATTTTCTGGCATAGCTCCTTGCATCGGAAGCTTGGCCATCAAATCTTTCAAAGAACCCATTTTTTGAATCATTGAAATTTGTTTATAGAAATCTTTGAAAGTAAAATTACCCTGTAAAATTCGCTCTGCATCCTTTTCGGTATCTTTGTCTGCAACTTTTTCGAAGTCATCCATCAACCCAACCACGTCGCCCATGCCAAGGATACGACTAGCAAGCCCCTCTGGGCGAAACTCTTCAAGTCGATGAAGGTCTTCACCCATTCCTAAAAATTTTATGGATTTTCCTGTCACCTCTTTGATACTTAAAGCAGCACCACCACGAGCATCACCATCAAGCTTTGTCATAACAAAGCCTGTTAGATCTAAACTTTTGTTAAATGAAGTCGCAGTATGGACAGCGTCTTGCCCCATCATGGCATCGCAAACTAAAAGAATATTATCGGGTTTCGTCGATGCTTTTATTTGCAGCAGCTCTTCCATAAGTTCTTGGTCAACTGTCAACCGACCTGCCGTGTCAAAAATCATAGAGTCACAATGATTTTCAATGGCAAACTTTTCAGCTTGTTGACAAATTTCAACGGGTGATTTTCCTTCCATATGAAAGACAGGAATATCTAGCCTTTTCCCCAAGACCCTAAGCTGATCCACAGCTGCAGGGCGGTAGATATCAGCAGCAACAAGCAACGGCTTCTTTTTTTTACTGCTCTTTAAAAAATTCCCAAGTTTTGCCGCAGTTGTTGTTTTCCCCGTTCCTTGAAGACCAACCATCATTATACTTGCGGGACGATTTGTTGGAAAATTTAACTCAACATTTACAGGCCCCATTAAATTTTCAAGCTCATCCTTACAAATTTTAACAAAATGATCTCCAGCTGTTACCTTCATTGCTGAAGATTTCTTTCCAGCAACAAGTTTAACTTGCTCGCCAAGAGATTTTTCTTTAACGCGAGACAAAAAAACTTTAGCAACGTTATACTCGACATCTGCTTCAAGTAAGCTGCTCCGGATGTCTTCTAACGCACTGGAAATATTTGACTCTGTTAAAGTTGTTTTACCCTTAAAATGTAACCTTGCTTTATTGAAGCCGTCACTTAAAACACTGAGCATGACCTGTTCCTAAAAGAAATAACGCTGTATAATCTCACTAGAAAAACTCATAGAAAGCTACACAACAAAAAATTCTATAAAATCGGTTTCTTATTTTGTTCTTTTGGCAAACTCAAATAGATATTTACCTGCCCTTTACACATGATGAATGGAATAAAAAACAAGAATACAAGAATGCACATTGTGAAACCTGAAAAAAGAAGTATTTTTCCAATCTCATACAACTGGTAATTAATACAAGATTTATATCTTTTTAGTCAACCCAACAGGTCACTTAAGAAGAGATTTTCATATTGAAAATCAAAGGAAACGCTTTAACTTTACCTCTCTAACAGCAAGTTCGATACTTTCTTTGTATCCACCTGAGGCTTCATCTGCAGCTTCCAAAGTCCACGATTGAGGTTTACACTTTGTCAAAGTATATGATGCAAGAATTAACCCATCTTTGTTTTTATAAACAACGGATATGCTCTGGGGAAGAGTGTTATTTTCAAAGTTTTGCCTTGCCCAACTTGATAAAGGAAGGTCTGTCACAAAGTGTCTTTTCAGCGAAACTCGCTTCAAGTGTCCAGAAGTTAAGTTTGAATAGCTATGATCCGCAACACCTTCAACAAAATTAAATCGCCCGAAATCCACACCGTTAATTTCCACGTGTGGGTAGAGTTCTGTCGGCTCAAAAGAAGCTCTTATTCTGCCATAATTTAAAAAACTAAGAACAAGAAGAAAAAGAGTGGGAAGCACTCTTAAAACAAAAGTTTTAATTTCTGTACTAGTTATAAACAGCAAATTTATTCACCTACATATAAAATAACCATCTAAAAATATCATAGCATAGACAAAATAATTAGCCAATAAACCAAAGCTAATGTTTATTGTTATAAGTAATTTTTCATAAAAAAAACTAGCTATTATTATAAAATCGCTATGGCATCAATTTCTATGATTGCACCTAGTGGTAAAGCTGCAACGCCTACTGTGGATCGAACTGGATAAGGCTTTTGAAAATATTCCATGTAAACGCGATTGACTCTCTCAAAAAGACTCAAGTCTGTTAAAAAGATGTTTGTTTTTACAACGTAACTTAAGGTTAAATTATGAGCTGAAAGTATGGACTTAATATTATCTAAGATTAGGCTAGCTTGGTCCTCAATTGTTCCATGAATGAGCTTACCTGTATTTGGGTCAATAGCTATTTGCCCAGAAGTCATCAAAAAACCATTAGCAAGAACTGCCTGAGAGTATGGACCTATAGCTTTTGGGGCTTTTTGGGTTTCAATAGCTGTAAAAATTTTTGACCCTCCTTAAGTTTTACTTATATACAAAAAACGATTCTCTTAAAAAAAGACTGCTTCTTAGAATTAAGCCAAAAACATATTTTTGCAGTAGCTATAAGTCTTGTCCATCAAAGTCAATAATATACTTTTTGATATGAAGGTCCCTTAACTGATCGTCACCAACCTGGCTCGGAGCATCGGTCATTAAACATGTCGCCTTTTGCGTTTTAGGGAAAGGAATAACATCGCGGATAGCTTCCGAGTGAGTCAAAATCATAACCAAACGGTCTAAGCCAAAGGCGATTCCGCCATGAGGGGGAGCGCCGTACTTTAAAGCTTGAAGAAGAAAACCGAATTTTTTTTGCGCTTCTTCTTCAGAAAGTCCTATCAACTCAAATATCTTTTGTTGAATATTTGGATTATGGACTCTTACGGAGCCTCCACCAATTTCGTAACCATTACAAACAAGATCATAGGCAGCTGCCCTTGCTTGTTCTGGGTTACTTTCTAGTAAGTCGAGATCTTCTTCTCTTGGCATGCAAAAAGGATGATGTCTAGCCATCAAGCGTCCAGATTGAAGGTCTTTTTCAAAAAGTGGAAACTCAACAACCCAAGCAAATTTAAAATCTAGCGAATTGTATAAGTTCAGCTCTTTACCAAGAAAATTTCTAACTGCAGAGAGTGAACTTTTCACAGCCTCATAGGGTCCTGCCGAAAACAGGATCAAATCATTATCTTGTACGTCACATTTGTCATTAATTTGATTAATCTCGGCATCAGTAAAAAACTTTGCTATGGGAGACTGCCAAGACGATGCCGCAGTTTCTGATTGCTTTTTGGCCCAAGCTAAGCCTTTAACACCGTAGTTTTTTGCTAAATCAGTTAACTGATCTATCTTCTTTCTCGAATATTTGCTAGCACAGTTTTTCACAACTAAGCAATTGACAATTCCACCCAGAGATTGAGCTTGAGAAAAGACCTGAAACTGACAGTCTTTTACAAGGGAGCCCACGTCTTGTAGCTTAAGATCAAAACGTAAGTCAGGCTTATCACAGCCATAGTTTTCCATAGCATCATGATAGGTAATACGTTGGAAAGACCCTAGAGACTGTCCACTGAAGAAACCGTTGAAAACTTTTTGTATAACAGACTCAAACGTTTTTAAAATCATCTCTTCGTTGACAAAAGACATCTCGCAATCAATTTGTGTAAATTCTGGCTGACGATCTGCCCTTAAGTCTTCGTCACGAAAGCATTTTACAATCTGATAGTAACGATCAAAACCACTTACCATGAAAAGCTGTTTGAAAAGCTGAGGGCTTTGGGGTAATGCATAAAATTGGCCAGGATTAACCCTTGATGGGACAAGAAACTCTCTTGCTCCTTCTGGGGTCGACTTATATAAAAAGGGAGTTTCTAAATCTGAAAAGCCAAACTCCTCTAATGCCCGTCTAGCAAGAGATGTGATCTTACTTCTATCGAGAATCTTTTGTTTCATGGTGGTGCGTCTTAAATCAAGATACCGATATTTCAATCTCAGACTTTCGGAAGCATCAGACATATCAGAGACAGAAAAAGGGAGCGGTTCTGACTTATTTAATACCACTAGATTATCCACAAGAACCTCTATAGCCCCTGTTTTCATATCCTTGTTGACCATTTCTTGAGGACGTAAAACAACCTTACCTTGAACAGCAAGCACATATTCATGCCGCAAACTGTGACCTAAGTCATGAACTTGACTAGAAACAGCAGGATCAATAACAATTTGTGTAACCCCAAATTGATCTCTTAAGTCAATAAAAATCAGTTGCCCATGATCCCTTCTTTTTAAGACCCAGCCTAAGAGGTTAACAACACTACCGCCATGACCTTCAGTAAGCTCACCGCATGTATGACTTCTATTGTGCCATTTCTGATTCGATTGATTCTCCATAAAATTTCTTGCCCTAAGTATCGTACAGGTTAATTTGTAATCTTTATAAATAATCTTAGTTGGATTGTATACTATTTTATACCTGTTCTTTCTCTCAGTCAAAGTTTCAACGAAAATAAACTCTGAATAAAAATTATTGCTATAAAAGAACAAAATCAGAAAACAAATTACTTTCTATTTATAAACACTGCAAAAAATTAAACTTTGTTTGTACCATTTGCTTTTTGAGAGAAAAAATCAAAAGCCGTGACAACCATACATTTGGATTTTTTCTTAAATAAATTTTTAAGAAGTAACTTTAGCTATTTACAATATGAACACAGCCTCTTATAAAACAGCCTATAACAAACATGAATCTTATAAAGAAAGACTAGGAAATAACTTGCATCCTTCAAGATAAAAAGTCATGTTTATTCGCGCCTTAGTTAAATATATTTAGTTTTAGGGGTGATCGGTGCTAAAGATTAAAAAAGGACTAGAAATACCCATCAACGGCAAGCCATCTGAAGAAATTTTTGATGGCCACCAAGTCAGAAGCGTTGCTGTCACAGGACTCGATTTTATTGGTATGAAACCAACCATGCATATCAAAGAGGGGGATCAAGTTAAAATTGGGCAAAAACTCTTTGAATGTAAAAAAAATCCTGGAGTAATATTTACCTCGCCTGGAAGTGGAAAAGTCACCTCAATTAAAAGGGGTCAAAAAAGGGTTTTTGAAACTTTAGAGATCCTCCTGGATTCAGAAAATCATGTAGACTTTACTCATTTTAAGAAACAATCGCCGGAATCTTACACAAGAGAGGAAGCTAAAGAACTTTTAGTTGAGTCAGGCTTGTGGACATCTATAAGAGAAAGACCATTTAATAAAACTCCAGCTTTAAATAAAATTCCCCACTCTCTTTTTGTTTCAACACTTGATACGCAACCTTTAGCTATGGACCCAAATATCATACTTTCACAACGGAAAGATGATTTTATAGCTGGACTTAAAGTACTTGCGCTTATGCCGGAACACCACCTCTATGTGGCAAAATCAAATTCAGAGCTTGAATTATCAGAGCTAAAAAATCTTAAAAAGATAGATATAAAAGGTCTTCATCCTGCTGGAAACGTTGGAACACATATCCATTTTTTTGAACCCGTTTCTCTACAAAAAAGTGTTTGGCACGTTGGTTACCAAGACGTTATAGCTATCGGTAACTTATTTAAAACAGGCCGTATTGACACACAACGTTTTGTTGCGTTAGGTGGACCAAAAGTCAAAAACCCTCGAATATTAAAAACACGAATGGGAGCAAGCCTTGATCACTTGTTAGAAGGCGAGCTCGACTCACCTGAAGAAACAAGAGTTATCAGCGGATCTATACTTCACGGAAGAAAAAAAGATGAAACTTTTCGCTTTTTAGGAAGGTTTGACAACCAAGTTTCTTGTATTGCTGAAGACAGTTCAAGAAAATTTTTAGGGTGGCACTCTCCTGGATTCAACCTGTTCTCCCAAAAAAGAATTTACCTATCAAAATTAATGCCAAAGCGAAAGTTTTCTCTTGGAACATCTACTCACGGATCACCAAGAGCTCTTGTCCCAATAGGTTCTTACGAAGAGGTAACACCTCTTGATATACTACCTACTCAACTTTTAAGGGCACTGCTGTCCAAAGATACAGATCAAGCTCAAGATCTAGGGTGTCTGGACTTAGCTGAGGAAGATCTTGCCCTTTATACTTTTGTCTCAAATGGTAAAACTGATTTTGGTCCAGTTTTTCGTGAAAATTTGACAAAAATAGAAAAGGAAGGCTAATGGATCCTCTAAGAAAATTCTTAGACAAACAACACCAAGTTTTTGTCAAAGGTGGTAAACTAGAAAAACTTTACCCACTCTATGAAGCCATTGATACCTTTTTATATACCCCAGGAGAAGTTAGTAAAGGTTCAGTACATGTAAGAGATGGAATCGATCTAAAAAGAACGATGATAACTGTTGCTATGGCACTTTTACCCTGTATCCTTATGGCGATGTATAATACAGGTCTTCAGTCTCTAACAGCCTTGCAGGGTATGGGCGTATCACAAATTTCTGGCTGGCGAGGACTTGTGTACCATAGTCTTGGTTTTGGTATAGACCAAACTAATATCGTAGCAGCATTTTTCCTAGGGGCCCTTTATTTTGTCCCAGTTTTCATTGTTACAAATGTTGTAGGTGGATTGTGTGAGTTGATATTCTCTGTTGTCAGAAAGCATGAAATTAATGAAGGGTTTTTAGTTACAGGCTTATTGTATCCTCTTACCCTACCTCCAGCAATTCCCTTGTGGCAAGTAGCTATTGGTATAATTTTTGGCGTAGTTGTAGGTAAAGAAATTTTTGGAGGAACAGGAAAAAACTTTTTAAATCCTGCATTAACCGCACGAGCATTTCTATTTTTTGCATACCCTGCTGAAATCTCTGGTAACGCTGTATGGACAGCTGCTGACGGTTACACGGGAGCGACATTACTTGGACAAGCTGCTGAATTTGGCATGGCTACTTTAAGCTACACTTGGACAGATGCCTTCTTAGGTTTTATTCCAGGTTCTATGGGAGAAACGTCGACGATTGCCTGTATTTTTGGTGCGTTCTTCTTGATTTTAACTGGAATTGGATCTTGGAGAACCATGCTCAGTATGACTCTATCAACAGTTTTTTTTGCAGGTTTATTAAATTTTATCGGTTCAAGTTCTAACCCAATGTTTGAAATTCCTGCTCACTGGCATCTTGTCATGGGTAGCTTCGCATTTGGTTGTGTTTTTATGGCAACTGACCCAGTAAGTTCAGCAATGACTGATACAGGACGTTATTTTTATGGCGCCTTGATAGGCTTTATGGTGATCCTCGTGAGATCAATCAACCCAGCCTACCCAGAAGGAGTTATGTTAGCTATTTTATTTGGTAATGTTTTTGCACCACTTATTGATTACTTCGTAGTAAGTGCTAATATAAAGAGAAGGAAACTAAGGTATGCAAAAGGATAGTCCAGTAAGAACCATCCTCGTAGCCATTTTACTATGCTTTGTCTGTTCAATTCTTGTGACGTCAGCTGCTGTTCTACTTAGGTCGAAGCAAGAAAAAAATAAGATTCTCGATGTCAAAAAGAATTTACTCTTGGCATCTGGTATCATTCAAAATCCAAAACCTACCGAACAAGAGATACTAGAAGCTTACGAAACTGTTAGAGCAGAAATCGTAGATTTATCTAGCGGGGAAACTGTTTCTACATTTGAGATCGAAAGTTTCGATGAAAGAAAAATGAGTAAAGATCCGAAGCATAGCTATAAAATCCCTGTTGATAAAGATACTGCAGGTATCAAAGTCAGAGCAAAGTATAACCTTGCTTATAAAATCTTCGAAAATGATGAACTTTCTATGATAGTCTTACCAGTAAACGGTAAAGGTCTCTGGTCTACCCTCTACGGCTTTATTGCTCTTGCCCCAGACACCAGAATCATAAAAGGTATTGGTTTTTATGAACATGCAGAGACTCCAGGTTTGGGTGGAGAGGTTGACAATGTTTTATGGAAGAACCAATGGGCTGGAAAATTAGCTCTAGATGAAAATTACCAACCTATTTTTCAGGTAAATAAAGGTGTTGTTACACCTTCAACCGTAAATCATGAAAGTAAAGTGGACGGTCTTTCAGGCGCAACCATAACTTCAAATGGTGTGACTGGGCTCGTTAGATACTGGTTGGGTGAAGATGCGTATGGACCATACTTAGAAAAGCTGAGACAATCATTAAAGGGGAAAAGAGTTAAAACATGAAAAAAATAAAAGAAGTTATTTTTGAGCCACTCTTTAATAATAACCCTATTGCTTTACAAATACTTGGTATATGTTCCGCATTAGCGGTAACCACAAAGATGGATAAAGCTATCGTAATGTGCCTCGCAGTTATTGCTGTTACTGGCTTATCAAATTTTTTTGTCAGTCTCATAAGAACTTACATTCCTTCTAGTATTCGTATAATAGTACAGATGACAATTATAGCTTCTCTTGTTATTGTCACAGATCAAATTCTAAAGGCCTTTGTGTACGATGTTGCAAAAGAGATGTCTGTCTTCATTGGTCTGATAATAACAAACTGTATTGTGATGGGTCGAACTGAAGGTTATGCCATGAAAAACTCTCCAGTAATGAGCTTTTTTGACGGTATTGGAAATGGCGTTGGCTACAGTCTTGTTCTAATTTTTGTTGCTCTTTTTAGAGAACTATTTGGATCTGGTAAAATCATGAACACAACAATCCTTCAACCCGTCAATGAAGGAGGTTGGTATCCAACGAATGGTATGATGCTTTTAGCACCTAGTGCTTTTTTTCTTATAGGTTTTTTTATTTGGATAATTCGTATCTGGAAACCTGATCAAGTTGAAGAAGAATAGGAGTTTTATAGTGCTTGCTCATCATTTAAGTATTTTTATAAAAGCAGCTTTTATCGAAAATCTTGCACTTTCTTTTTTTCTCGGAATGTGCACATTTTTAGCTGTTTCTAAAAAAGTGTCTACTGCAATTGGTCTTGGAATTGCTGTTATAGTTGTCCAACTCGTCACTGTACCATTGAATAATCTTTTATATAATTTTCTTCTTAAAGAAGATGCTCTTATGTGGCTGGGTGTTCAAGGAATCGATCTTAGTTTTTTAGGGCTAATCTGCTACATCGGGGTGATTGGAGCCATGGTTCAAATACTTGAAATGTCTCTCGACCGTTACGTTCCTGCTTTATATAACGCTTTAGGAATATTTCTTCCCCTAATTACTGTTAATTGTGCAATCTTAGGCGCTTCATTGTTTATGGTCGAAAGAGATTACAGTTTTATCGAGTCTGTTACTTTCGGACTCGGCTCTGGTGTCGGTTGGGCTCTGGCCATTATGGCACTTGCTGGCATAAGAGAAAAGATGAAATATTCTGATGTTCCAGATGGTCTAAAAGGCCTTGGCATTACATTCATGGTTGTTGGACTGATGTCCCTTGGATTTTTAGCTTTTTCTGGAATCCAGTTATAAGCTTTTATCTTTACTAATCTGTAGATTTTTATGTACCCACTAAGGTATAATTAAAAAAGATAAAAAGATACCAGTAAAGGATAGTAAACCTATGTTTGAGATTATCGTCGGCGTAACTATGTTTACAAGTGTGGTTGTTGCCCTTGTTTGCCTCATACTTTTTGCTAAGTCTATATTAGTTCCTTCTGGTGACATAACCATTAATGTTAACGGTGAAAAAGACATTAAGGTAGCTGCAGGTAATAAATTATTGAATGTTCTAGCAGATAATAAGCTCTTTGTTTCCAGTGCTTGTGGAGGTGGGGGAACTTGTGCCCAATGTAAAGTAAAGATCTTCGAGGGTGGAGGAGAAATTCTCGAAACAGAAACCTCACATATAACAAAAAAAGAAGCTCGAGAAGGTGAAAGACTTTCTTGCCAAGTCGCTGTTAAACAAAACATGAAGATTGAAGTTCCTGAAGAAGTTTTTGGAGTAAGAAAGTGGAACTGTAAGGTTAGATCAAACCACAATGTCGCAACATTTATTAAAGAATTAATACTTGAACTCCCAAAAGGTGAAGAAGTCCCTTTCCGAGCAGGTGGTTTCATTCAAATTGAAAGACCAAAAGATCTCAATATAGATTTCAAAAATTTCGACATAGAAAAAGAATATCATGAAGATTGGGATAGATACGACTTATGGAAATATAAGTCTTCCTCTGATGAAGAAACAATTAGAGCATATTCAATGGCTAGCTATCCAGAAGAAAAAGACATTATCATGCTCAATGTTAGAATAGCGACTCCTCCACCACAAACTCCAGATGCACCACCCGGTTTAATGTCTTCTTACATCTTTGATCTAAAACCAGGGGATGAAGTTATCATATCGGGACCTTTCGGGGAGTTTTTTGCAAGAGAAACAGAAAAAGAGATGATTTTTATTGGTGGTGGAGCAGGTATGGCACCAATGCGTTCTCACATATTTGATCTTTTCCGTAGATTAAAAACAAAACGTAAAGTTACTTTTTGGTATGGGGCTCGAAGTAAAAGAGAAATGTTTTATGTTGAAGATTTTAACTCTATAGAAAAAGAAAACAAAAACTTCGACTGGCACTGTGCTCTTTCTGACCCACTGCCTGAAGACGACTGGTCTGGTCATAAGGGATTTATTCACCAAGTCTTGTTTGACGAGTATTTAAAAGATCACCCAAACCCCGAAGACTGCGAGTTTTATGTTTGCGGACCTCCTATTATGAATGAATGCGTTGTAAATATGCTTATTGATATCGGTGTGGAACGTGAAGATATTATGCTTGATGACTTTGGTGGTTAACCTACTTTCAAACTTCTTTTTATGACCACACAAAAATTATCTTTCTCTCTTACTCCTTTTTTGAAGATCATGATGGAAAAATTTACGAAAAAAAGACACCCCGGCAAGAAATTATTTTTGATCCTTTTTAGCATAGGTTCCTTTTTATGGCTTTTGTCAAACACTCAAGAAAGTGGAAAGAAACTTTCTCCTCTTATTATTAGAGGGTCAACTATGGGAACATACTTTATTGTTACCTACTTTCCAAATCAAGGTAAGAAGATAAAGATTGAAAATTTAAACGAGATGATTACGAAAGACTTAGAAAAAGTTAACCAACAAATGTCAACATACATAGATGATTCTGAAATAAGTCAATTCAATAGAATCGAAAAGAATAAAGATTTTCGTATAAGCCCATGGTTTTACGAAGTTACAAAATTCTCTCTAGAACTATCAAATAAAACTTCTGGATCATTTGATCCTACTGTTGGTCCTCTTGTCAACAAATGGGGTTTTGGGCCAAAAAAAAACCAGCTCCCCCCCACAGCACAAGAGATTCAAAAAACTCTTTCCCAAGTCGGTTATGAAAAAATTAAACTAACAGAGAAAACTATAAAAAAAAGTCATAGCAAAGTTTACTTAGACCTTTCCTCTGTCGCAAAAGGTTTTGCTGTAGATATTATATCAGAAAAATTAAATTCCCTAGGTATTTCAAATCACCTTGTTGAGATTGGTGGAGAAATAAGAGCGTCCGGTGACAAAAATGGAAGTCCTTGGTTAATAGGTATAGAAGATCCCAATTTAACAGAAAATTTGCAACAGTTGGTATTTCTAAAAAATAGTTCTATTGCCACTAGCGGTCCATATAGAAATTATTTCGAGACAGAAAATGGCAAAATAACACATACAATTGACCCTAAAACAGGAAAAGCTTTAATTAATAATATTCTTTCTGTCAGTATTATTGATAAAAAATGCATGAAAGCAGACGCTCTGGCAACAGCATTACTTGTTATGGGAGAAAATAAAGCTATTCAATATACGAAAGATAATCAGATTGCAGCAATGCTAATTATCGAAAATGGAACAAACAAAAAGACTTTTATGACAGAAAAGTTTAAACAAGCAATTTTTAGAGGATAATAAAATGTTAAAGCTTTTTATGATTGGTTTTATTATCTTCGTAATATTTATTTTTGCTATGGCCATAGGTATAATTTTCGGTCAAAGGCCCCTAAGAGGATCATGCGGAGGGTTAGGTAAAATCATTGGTAAAGACTGTACTATTTGCAAAGAAAGAAACAAATGTCAGAAAAAAAAATGATCTGTTAAATTTTTATCTCCACAAAATTTCAAAGTATTCTAGATCTTATATCTTATCTTAATTTTTCTTGTCACCTTTCATTTTTAATATTAGCTTATAGTTTGCACTTTTTGTAAGTCAAACATCAAAGAAAGATAAACCTTATGACTAAAATTTTAATTATTGCTTTATTCTTTTTTAATTTTACTCTTTTTGGATCAAGTCAAAGGAGAAAAGGCGAATCTGAAAAAAATTTATATAATGATAGTTCTCAAAGAGTTTCAAGCAAGACAAGAAAAAATAATAATGAATTCAACAGTACACCTAGTCGTGAATATTTGAGAAACATGTATAAAGAGTTAAATATCTTTTTATCTCCGGAAAAAATTAAAGATTTTGCTATAAATGAAAGTGTTTACTTCAATTATTTTAAACAAAACTATAATCAGAACTTAAAACACTTAACAGAAAGTCAACTTCAAAAACTATGCTCACAAAAAAACTTATTTTTTAACGCGTTAAATAATTATCTTCCTTACTATTCTATTGGTCCTTTTGAAATCCAATCATTAATAAGATCAGCTATTTTCATTTTTTACAGTATTGAAATCTCTTTATCTTTTCGGATAAAAGAAAGGGAAGGTGGAAATATTTCTGACATCTTGAGAAGAATTAACGGATACAACATCAAAGAAGGTTATACAGACTTATTCCATTTTAATTTCGAACACTTTCACAACAAGCTTTAAACATATTGTCATTTCATGAAAAAAAAAAATACGCTACTCTCCCCCCAATAATTCATGTACATCTAAAAAGATAATTCACTATTCTCAACTTTTCTTGAGGTGCATCTACTTATGCGTAAACACCTATATGTTTTCCTCTATTTTATTTTTCTGGTAGTAAACTTTCGTTCTGTAGTAGCCTCAGAGGAGGAAGATAGCTCTGAAATATTTTTTGATGCTCAAAGTGAGCTTGTTGAAGATTATCAAGATCCATTTCACGAATCATCTGGGTTTACTGATTTTGAGACAAACACTTGCCCAGCAAAACCCCATGAAAATATAAAAAAATTTATCATTGAGCAATTAAATTCGGCAGGAAATTTGCAAATTCAAAGCATCAGGTTTGTCTCATTTTTTCTCAAAGATATGGGTGAATACACAATTGGTGGTAAAATACGATACGGCTGTAATCTTGAAAAAAGAGAGTTAGACAATTCAATACTTTTATCTTATGAAGCTATGTACAGTAATTTGAAAATTTATGGTAACACTGAATCTGGCTTAAACCCTAAGTTTACAATCAGTAAGATTAACTCAATTTTTCCCGGTTGCCAAATTATTACAAGTATGGATCAGTTTAAAAACCCTCAATTAACAGTTTTGCTTGGGCCAGACTTTACTTTTGGTGTTGATATTAAACTAGGAATAGAGCTGACTTTTCATAGTCCTTCCCATTCGTAGGACAAAAAATAAACTCTTCAATCCTTTAAAGGAAGTATTTTCTTAGGGATGGAAAAGTACGTTGTTAACGACATTTCTTGAACTCCAGAGGAAGCAGCCAGTTTTTTTGTTAAAGCTTGAGCATCAACTTGCTTAAGGCCACAAGGCAACTTTCCAAACGGTTTTTCTAGGACAAATACTTGCTCATGGTGAGAATAATATTTCGCCTTTTGAAGGCGAGAGCATGCAGATTTTAATGAAATTAACTCAACGGTATCAGTTTCAAGATGATTTTTTTTAAACGCTTCATCAAGAATAGACTTCATATCTTCTCCGCGAGGAATCGACTCAATTTCCTTACTTGTTAGAGCAATTAGTTTACATTTCTTTTTATTGGAAAAGTCTACAAATGATTCCCAATCAGGAAATTTTCTCTTTTTATTCTTTTCAACTAAGAAAAGATGATTCATAGAACCGACACAATGGCCATCTACTCTTTTTAATAGTGAAGCTGTTGCCCCTTTCGATAGTGTTAAGCTATCATCTTTAAGAAGTTTGAGTGCTTTTAAAATATCAGCTGACACTTCTTTGATTATAACTTTTTGTCTTGTTAGTTTACCAGCATTATGGGTAACATCATTTAATTTACAAGATTTTGTGACATAAAACACAAAGCCAGAATAACCTACATACGAGTCTTTATGCTTTTCACAAACAGACTTCTTTGCTTTTTGTGAAAGATCTTTTACTGGAGGGTTAATATACTTAGGTATTATTCGATCTTTTTTGTTTTCATCGTCTGAGTTTTCGTTTTCTTGACTATAGCTCAACTGAGGTATTAGAGTTAAAATCATAAAAAAAGCATATATTTTGATAAAACCTAAATACTCTTGAGTCTTACACATTGAAAAAGTCCCCACTTTAATTTGCATAAGCCTATTCTACCTTTATTTGACTAAAATAGTGAGATATGAAACCAAATAATAGAAAAACTGATGTTTTCATAACCATAAATTTAATCAATTCTATCCGTAATGACAATACCCTATATCACACAAAAACCCTAGTGAGGTCTTTCAATAAAATGTTTGAACCAGGCAGAATTTTAAGCTTTTGAAAAATCACCACTACGTATAAATTAAATCTATCAAGACAAAAATATACAGATGATTTCGCAAAAAATCTCAAACTAGATAACATCACTTAAAGTGATAAAGAGAAAATTTTTAGATTTTAAATTCTTTCGCACAATAAAATTTATACATTGCGCTACACTTTTTTTCTCTCCAAAGCCCAAATAAGAAAAGGAGGGGTAATCATCGTAGTAATCATGACCATCATGACGATAGCTGAATAAAGCTTTTCATCAACTACGCTTTGCCCATGAAGACTTAAACCAGCGCCAATCATTGCAAAAATTAGTCCTACTTCTCCCCTTGGAATCATACCTATTCCTACGAGAGCTCGAGATACACCTCGGGTATTTTTTCCTAAGATACCAAGACCACATGCTTGTTTTCCTAAAATCGCAACAAAAGATAAACATAGTCCAAAAGCTAAAACGTCTAAATTAAGCAAAGAGTGGACCTCAACTTGCATTCCCATATGAACAAAGAAAACGGGAACAAAAAACTTTGATACGGGAAAAATAAGTGCTCCTAGGTGCCGATCATCACCGTACATTTTTGGAAACCTAACTCCGTCCAACATAAGTCCTGCAGCAAAAGCTCCAACAATTGGAGCTAAACCAACCAAATGAGCTAAGTATGATAAAACAAAACAAAAAATTAAAGAAAGACTGAGAAGAACTCCTTCTAACTGAAGTTTTGCTCCGAAACGAAAAAATGATGGTGAAATTTTTGTTCCAATAATGAGAGCACCAACTAAAAAACCGACGGCTTTGAGAAAAACTAAAAAGATATCAGTTAATGTTAGTTCAGCGCCCCCTGTTGAAATACTAGAAATGATTCCAGAAACAACAGCTAAAATAATGAGTCCAAGAACATCATCAATGACAGCAGCTCCAAGAATAATCTTAGCCTCTTTAATATTGATTTTACCTAAATCTTTAAGAACTCTTGCTGTGATACCAACACTTGTTGCACATAGTGTTGCACCTACAAAAGCATGAATATAAATTGATTTTTCTGGCATGAAAAAATAACTAACACCAAGGCCAAGAAAGAATGGAAAAACAACACCAATAATAGCCACAACTGATGCCACAAAACCAACCTTAATCATTTCGCTTAAACTTGACTCTAAACCAACTTCGAACAAAAGAAGGATAACACCAATACCTGCTAGAATTTGGAAGACTTCGCCGGTTTTTATAAAATCAAACCCATCATAACCGAGAAAAACGAGATTACCAAGAAAAACTCCCACAACCAGTTCTCCGAGAACAACAGGTTGTTTTAACTTATTAGCTAGAAACCCTCCGAAACTTGCCCCACTAAACAAGACAACTAGGCCAAGTAGAATAGGAGGAACAGGGTCAACATGCCCTCCTGCTTCGAAAGAAAAGATAGATGACGATGAAAAGATAGTAAAAACTATAGATAATAAATACTTAATTGCTTTCAAAGGACCTCCCAGACAAATTTTTTCAGAACTTTTGTACCGCGCTTGTGATCATCTCACCCTAGAACAAGAATAGCAAGAGTGATTTTAGTACGACAAAACCCAAGGTTTCTCAACGAGGAAACTAGGGGGGAAACATGTAAACTTTGATAATTTACTTATTTCCTAAATTGAATTATCTCCTAAAACTATTTTTAACGTCTCTTTAAGATAAAAAAAACAAAAAACTAACGGCTTAAATAATCATGAACCACCTTATTCTCTTCTTCTCGACCGATAGAAATACGCAAAGCAAAACATGCTGAAGAACAAAAAACAGGGCGAACTAAAACACCGCTTCTTTTTAAGTCTTGAAAAAAATTGTTATACTTTGTCTCATCTTGCCAAGTTAGTAACAAGAAATTTGCTGAAGAGGGGTAGACTTTATAAGCAAACTTCAAACTATTTTCACCGAGAGCTTTATAAAGTTTTTTTCTTTCTTCGATAATAAAATAAACATAACTTCTAAGAGAGTAAAGAAATTTCTTATGTTTCAAAGCATGCTTCATAGCAACAAGAGAAAAATAATTTAATAAAAAGGGTAAGGTTAACTTGCGTAAGTTATCAATAAAAACCTGACTACCTGCAGTGTAAGCAAGCCTTACTCCTGCCGCACAAAAAGCTTTTGAGAAGGTACGTAAAATCAGAAGATTCGAGTGGTCCTTCAACAAATCTGTGTAAGGCTCTGAAGAAAATTCGTAATATGCTTCATCTGCCACAAAAAAAACGTCTGGGTATTGGTTTAAAAGACTTTTCAAGTCATTCTTTGGTAAAAAACTACCAGTTGGGTTATTTGGTGAAGCAAAAATTAATACGGAGCCTCGTGGTAGTTCAGGTAATTTTTTTAGATCATATTGAAAATTTTTGTCTAACTCCCATCTCTCAAATTCAATCCCTTCATACAAACAATGTCCCTCATAAAGAGGAAAGGAAGGATTAGCAATAACAAGTTTTGCATTTTTATTAACACGCATTAACATATTAATAACTACGGTAATATGATAATTAGAACCCGGAGAAAGTAAAATATTTTTTTCGTTAATACCAGCATAGTTTGCGACTAATTTTTCTAACTCAAGGCTGTAGGGTTCTGGATAACGATTCCATTGCTTTTCTTTCAAAGACTTTAGTACTTTATTTTTCAAATCATCAGGCCAATCAAAAGGCAACTCGTTTTGATCTAGTTTAATATAATTTTGCGAGGGTTCTATGTGGTAAGCATTGGCACTCTGTAACTTAGGTTTTAAAAAGAGACTTCTATGGTACTCGCTCATTTCTTTAGCACTTATAAAAGACATTAAATCTCCTAAAATTTACAATTGTAATCTCTTTTTTCGACTTAATAATTGATGATAAGTAACTATTGAAACACTGTTTGCTAAGTTTAAACTACGAACTTTTTCGTGATAAATAGGAATTTTATAAAAATTATCTGAAAATTTTTGCCACAAATCATTTGGCAAACCTGATGTTTCTTGTCCAAAAATTAGTGTATCAATGTGATCAGGCATATCAAAGTAATTTTTTTCTGCCTTCTTAGAAAAAAAAGCTAACCTGCGGCTTGAGAAAAGTTTCAAAAAATGATCCATATGCTGATGAATTTCAACATCTAAGTAAGGCCAATAGTCAAGACCACTTCTTCTCAAGTTTTTATCCGAATCGGAAAAACCAAAAGGTTTAATAAGATGTAAACGGCATTGAGTAGCAGCAGCAAGACGCCCAATATTACCTGTATTCTGAGGGATTTCAGGTTGGTACAAAACAAGATGTAAATGGTTTTTAATCATAATAAACTTCGTCAATTTTTCTCAACAGAAATTTTCTCTAAGTTGAGAAGAAAGCCTCCTCGAAAAAGAAAGCAAAGATTTAAAATAAAATGGACAACAAGACAAGGAATAAGAGACCCTGTAAAAAAGAATAAAACACCAAATAGCAAACTACGCATACCCACGTAAAGCGTCCAACCGGAGACTCTAAACGTAGAGCCTAAGTGTAGAAGACTTACCAGAAAGCTGGTTAGAACGATACCAAGATAAGGCTGAAGACAAGCTCGAAAGAAAAACTCCTCACCGACAGAGCTTAAAAGAGCTATATAAGCCAAACCAAAAAATTTAAGAGGACGCGTGTAAATAGCCGTTAAAATTTGCTGTCTTCTAAAATAGACTGATGAAGTCTCAAATAATAAATTGAAACACAAAAGAATTACACAAGAAATCAAAGACAAAATAAAAACCTGTACACTTGGCATCTTAAAACTGTCTGGAGACAATATTTCTACAAAATTACTATGATGAAACTTACACACATAAACACTAACAGTTAAAATGAAAAGATACACCACTGTCGAATGCTCAAGTATACGGTTTGATGCCTTACTCAGCCACTTTTTTTCTTCATTCAATTCATCGTCCAAACGAGCACCAAACCTTCCGTCAAGTGTAGCAGATTATAGCGGGTCAAATTTCTCTAAACTCGTAAATCTAGAGTTTTACTTTTTTGCAGCGACTTTAAAACTGCCCGATCTTCAATTGTACTTAGGTCTCCTGAAAAACTTCTACCGCAAGCATGATCTCTTAACAGACGCCGCATAATTTTTCCAGAACGAGTTTTAGGGAGCTGCTCAACGATACAGATATCTTTTGGTACTGCAATTGCACCAATTTTCTTTCTAACATGTTGTTTTAAAGAGGAAACTAAATCATCTGCAGTGCATCCAATCTTGTCTATAACAACAAAACAAAAGATTGCTTCTCCTGTTATATCATCTGGACGGCCGACTACTGCAGCTTCTACTACACTAGGATAACTTACTAAAGCACTTTCCATCTCCATGGTACTTAAACGGTGACCAGAAACATTGAGAACATCGTCGACACGACCCAGTAACCAATAAAAACCATCTTCGTCTCTTTTTGCTCCATCCCCCGTAAAGTATACACCAGGTATTTTTTGCCAATACTGCTCAACAAAGCGGTCATGATTATTGTATATAGTTCGTGCCATACTTGGCCAAGGCTTTCTTACAACAAGAAATCCTTCTGTATTCGTACCTTTTGTGTTGCCCTTTTCGTCGACGATATCACAAATAAGACCGGGTAAAGGCTTAGAAGCAGAGCCTGGCTTTAACGTTTTTTCGAAAGGCAAAGGACTTATCATAATAGAGCCCGTTTCTGTTTGCCACCACGTATCAACGACGGGACAACGTTTTTGTCCGATGTGGTGAAAAAACCAGAGCCAAACATCTGGGTTAATTGGTTCACCAACAGACCCAAGAATCTTCAATGAAGAAAGGTCATAAGAATGAGGGATTTTGACGCCTTCGCTCATAAACATTCGAATTGCAGTGGGGGCAGTATAAAATTTACTTATTTTGTGTTTTTCAATCATGTTCCAGAACCGCCCAGGCTTGGGAAAACTAGGAGCTCCTTCATAAAGAAAAATAGTAGAACCGTTGGACAAGGGACCATAAACAACATATGAATGCCCTGTAATCCACCCAATGTCTGCTGTACACCAATAAATATCATCGGGGTGAAGATCAAAAATATAACGACTCGATAGCGTCGCACCTAAAAGATATCCTGCACTCGTATGAACCAAGCCTTTAGGTTTACCAGTGCTTCCTGAGGTATAAAGCAAAAAAAGCGGATGCTCTGAATCCCAGAATCGTATATTTTCCTCCAAACACACTTTTTGCATCAGTTGATGCCAATCTAAGTCATTTAAATTTTTTCTATAAGAAACAAGGCCTCTATCCCAAATAATAACATTCTCTACAGACTTATTACCTACCAAGCTTTTATCAACAATATTTTTTAAAGGTAAAACTTTTCCTTTACGCCATGTGCCATCTGCTGTTACGATAATTTTACTTGAGCAATCGTTTAATCTGTCACGGATACTTTCTGCACTAAAGCCTGGAAAAATAACATTATGCATAGCACCAAGACGAGCACAAGCAAGCATAACGATAACAAGCTCTAGAGACATTGGCATATAGACAGACACAACATCTTCACTAGTGATACCAAGATTTTTAAGAACATTAGAAAATCTAACAACTTGTTGATGTAATTGACGGTAAGTCACTTTTTCCACCGTACCGTCTTCACTCTCGCAAATTACGGCAAGCTTATCTGATTTATCGTGCAGGTGACGGTCAAGACAATTATAAGATACGTTTAATTTACCACCTGAAAACCAGTTGAATTTATGATTTTCCTTTTCAGCAAAGACAGTGTGCCACTTACTTTTCCAGTGTAATAAACGCTCAGCTTGCACACGCCAAAAAGACTCAAATTTTTCATTTGAATCATGCCATTCTTTTTGATCTTGACGCCACTGAGAAAAAAAAGCGCTATTATCATCAGTTGAATATGGGTTCTGAATAAATTTATCTTGAGTTAAACTTTTAAAATTACTCTTAGTACTCATATATATTGCCTTATTTGATTTCAATACCTTGTCGAGTGCTTGTTTGAAAGATCATGATAATGAAATCTGAAATATACTTAGTCAATATGAATTTTAAAAGAAAATAAACTTAATACGCACAACTACCCTTCTGGCTTAAACTTATAGATCATACGACCTTGTTGCCATTTTATCGCATGATTCTTCTCAGTAATTGGTGACTTGAAGTGATAGATAAATTCAGGATTAAGTTCATGCTTGAAATGACTTAACTGCAAAAGAAAATTTTTATAGAACAAGGAATTTTTTCCCTTCTCATATTGATAAAATATTTTTTTAACTTTTTCGTGTGATTCAAAACCAAGTTTGTTAGAAAAAATTTGTGTGCTAGATCTTTTGTATTCGTATGGAAATTTTAAAACAGATGAACTTTTATCCTCAAGGGCAAGAAGGGTTATTAATTCAAGTTCTAAAGAGCAAACATCATATTCGAAGCTCTCATCACCAAAATTAATTGCAACTAAAATTTGTGTTTTATATCTATTCTCTACCAAGACATCTTCTATAAGATGACTTGATTTTGTGTAAACATAAACCTTGGCATCAGCAAATATACTATTAACAATTTTATTAAACTGAATAATAGAAAGACCGACAGAGGCAGGATATATTTCCTGATTCTCGACAATAACAACTCGACTATAACTTGTATCAATTATATTTATTTCAATGGGGATGGATGTCAATTTTTTTTTCTTTAATAAGCTTTTTAATTTTAAAAGTATTAAACTCTCATGAAAAAGCCCACCAGAGCCAAAAAAAGTGATAACCAAAGGACCCTTAGTCTCATTTTCATCCACTATTCGTTGTTCAATTTCTTTAAAAAATTGTTTTTCACAAGCCTGATCAATTTTGTTTCTTCGCCCGTACTTACGATTCCAAGGGCATGAATTTGAACAACATTCACAAAGATCAGAAATAGGCTCGACATATTTAAGACTCTTTGAACTCTCTTTAATTTTACTTTTATAAATTTCTTGTTTCTTATAAAACTTTACTTTTTCCCTCTCATATATTTTTCCTTTATCTTTGTCTGTGTTTAGCTCAGGAAACAAAGTTAAAAACTGATCAAATTTGGGAAAAGACTCTTTTGCCTTCATGGCATTTAGTGACTTTATTGTTCTTCTTTTTAAATACCTAAGAACCTTCATTTCTTCTTTATCAAGACTTTCTTCCTTGTTTAAAAGTAAACCTTTCAACGGTGATTTTTTTTCGCTAACAAAAGCAAATGCAAAATTCTCAAAAGAAAAAATCAACATAAAAAAAATAGAAATTTTCATTATCATATGTCCCTCAACAACTAAAATTATGGTGAAAGAAAGTCTTAAATTCAATTGGTTTAGCTATTTCACAAAATTATAATATTAAATGAATACTTTCCTGTAAATTTCAAAAGGAAAAATAATATCGGTCAACTTGTTTTCATAAATTGTGAATATAGAAATATTGTCTTGTAGAGAAAATTATTTTTTATAATTTTGATTTAGCTAGAGTTAGTATTTTGTCTAAAATAGAATTCAAGGAGAAAAATTTATCATAGACCTGAATAGCCTTTTTGCCTAAGTTTAGTCGATAAGCTGTATCATATATAACTTTATCACATAAAGTTTTCATTTTTTTTACGTCACTATCTGGACTAAGGACAACACATGAACTTTTCCCCCAGACAAACTCGGTATTTTTTCCAAAATTTGTTACAATTGGTTTACCGTGAGCCAAGGAAACCATAATGCTTGTCCGGTTTGTTGCTACGCCTTGAAAATAGGGCTGAACCATCAGATCACAAGACTGAACATGAGCAGACAAAGCCTTTACATCAAGCTCCCCAGAAGTCTCAAGTTGACTTGATATATTGGAGTTTTCATCTTTTAGCCTTTCCACAAAAGCATCACTGCCTCGACCGAGAAGAAGAAATGACCTTTCGGGATGATTTGTCAAAATACATTTAATTGTTTGTTGGAGTAAGTCTAAATGCTTTAAGTCGTAGTAGCTACCAAAAGAACCAAATAAAAATTGAGCATCAGGAGCAAATGCTTTTCGAAGATTTTTTGCCCGACGAATATCTTTTATATAAGGCACAGTACTTTGCAATGGTAGCCAGTGGAGTTTTTCCTTATTGATTTCTTTGGCTAATGATCTTAAAGGTTTTTCCCACGCGCCTGTTGGAATAAAAATTTTATGTGATAATTTATTAATTTGTAGCGCTTTTTGTTTTTCATAGAAATGACTAAGTATATTTCTAGGCTTTAAATTAAAAACATACTCTGAATATGGAATATGAAACATTGTCCATAAAACATGTTTTTTTTTAGTTTGCTGCTGAAGAAATACGTTTAGATTTTTATTATAGCAACCACCAAAAAAATCTGGACGATACTGTAAAAAAATATATGATGACTTAGAACTTTTGTCGATATACATGGTCATTTTGGAAAATTCTTCCTTACTCCAAGAAGTAAAGATAGGATGAAAATTGACCAATTGCTTATATTTTTTTCTAGGTCGCTCTCTTTTTTTTGAGTGATACCAAATATGAACTTCGTGACCTAATTGGGCTAAACCATTTGCTAGACTTAAAGTATAATAGCCAACACTAGAATTTTGAGGTGGTAGCGTTTCACACAAAAAGTGCCAAGTCCTTTTAATCATCTATGTCCCAAAAGTTAAATTTTGTTTTTTCCATAGTACTTTACGACAACTTCTTCAATACCATCATAATTTTTTCCTTGCCATAGTAAACGATTCATATGAGACTTTGCTTGCCAAAACAGATGAATATTAGCTGTGATAATAGAATCGCCCTCCAATCCAAAGTCAAAAAAACGAATGGCTTTTTCTATATCAAACTGTTCTTTTATATTCAAAATATTTCTTTCTAAGGCTCTTGTGGGTCCATCCATTGCTGTTTTTTGTCTCAAACCAATTTTATACTGTTCTACTGCTTGGTTCTTTTTAATTATAACAATTTCCGTAGACCTCTTTAAATCAGCTAAAGTCTTCTGATAATAAACTTCTATTTGCTTGATTCTTGATCTAGATATTTTAATACTTGGAAAATATCCCCAGCCAATAGGGTTCTGCATCTGGGGTTGAAAATAACTGTAAATTTCTTGTTTTAAACTAAACTTTGACGCTTGCTTGAGCGCATCAAGGTTTTTTATTTCTCTTGATTTACGATAAACCTCATTAAAATCAGGATCTTTTGCTTCCTTTACTTCTTCATCAATTTTTTTCAGTGAGATCATTTCAATACAAAACCCCTTTAAGTTACCATTCAAACCAAGCAAAAAAAATAAGTTAGAATAAACCTTTTGAAGCTCTGATTGAATATACCTTGACCTATAACTCAGCTGAGCCTTAATTGTGTACAATAGACCAATTTCTTCGTCAGTAATTTTACGACCCTTTTTCTCGATCTGGCCCTCTATAGTTGAAATAATATTGATAATTTGATTCTTGTAAAAATTTATCATTTTTACTTGAAGGGTAAACAAGTGAATATTGTAATAAATTGTTTCGATTTCATTAATACGATTTGCTAAAAAAGTTCGAAAACTTTCTTTTTCAGCTTGACTTAAACTTGATTTCTCTTTCCAAGAGTACCAACGACTTGGAAACATAAATCCAACAAAAGAAGAAGCAACCTCAATAAAATTACCTAAAGAAAAAGCAACAACGGTCGACAAACCAATGTGGGGCAAAATACGACCAAAAGATTGGTCTATCATATATTTTTTTTGTAATAAATCTTCGCCTTTCTCTCTTGTTTCATAACCATTTAAAATTGCAAAAGCAGTCATCTCTGGAAGCGATATTTTTTTTGAAAAACTCTCTTCTTCTAAATCAAAATTTTCAAAAGGAAATGTCCGTAAATTCAAAGTGCCAGAAAATAAGGGCTTATAGAAGAATAGAAATACCACAAACACCAGAAATTTTACGTGCAATTTTTTGTCCATCACATGACTTTTGTTTGTTGTTTATAAATATTCATATCTTTATCAAAGAAAGATTGCAAAAGATAAAATAAATTTTTAGCTTGCTATAAAAATAAACGGCCTCTAAATCTGAGTATTTCATATTATCTTTACTTAAAAGTGAAGTTTAGCTATCTAAGAAAAAAGTAGAATAAGATGTCACGGTAAAACTAGGTAAATAGTTTTAAATCTATAAAAGAAAAATAATCTATGTTATAGCTTTAGAGTAAGAAAAACAGAGCCTTAAATAGAAGAATAGAATATCGACAACATGGGCCTTCTTTTTCAAGGTTATCATAAAAAAAAATCAGCCGTTTTTCAAGAGAAGTTCTGTCTCCATTTAATTACTTTGAAGCTCCAGGTAGGGCTTTTCTTTTAATAAAAGCCAAAAGAAACTGAGCGACAAAAAGAACTCATTACGATTTTTATAGTTCACTGAAACAACGGCACGCTTCAAGCAAAGTAGATATTAAATTTTAGCTTCGCTGATAAAAAAAGTAAAAGTTTACTTCATAGTTATAGAAATTTCCAAGTACGAAAGTAGTCTTTTCTAATCTTTCCTTCTTACTTGAATCAAGTAATTACTAGAAATTCTTCATATGACAACGACTAATGTCAATAGCAATAAAATAATTATCGAATGCTTTCAAATCAAAAATTAGTGTTAAATAAGTAGAGAACGATAAAGACGTAATTAAATTAATGAATGATACCAAGTACGGCGCAACCACTTGTGTTCTCAGCCAAGATAGAATCAGAGTAAAAAAAATCTTATATCAATTAGACTGCGGAATATTTTATATCAATGCTTGTAGCAGGATTAGCCCGTATTTACCTTTGACAAAAAGACAGCATGTAGGTGCTGGAAGCACACTTTCTCAAGCATGTGTTCGAAGCTTTTTTCAACCAAAATTGTGTCGTATTGTAATCACATAAGACCTTTTGGATTTACTTTCAACTATAAAAATTGTTCAATATGACTTGACATGTATTTTTGATTTTTTAGTATTAGTATGAGCAAAAAACTATTAAAAAGGCTTCTTTCATGTATCTAAAGTTTATATTACAACCCAAAAAATTCTTACCACTTTCACTCTTTTTTATTTTCTTTTCCACGTCATGCGTTCACACCTTTGACAAAGGAAATAAAATTCACGACATGGAAACAGTCACCAATCCTACAGATGAGTATCAAGACAAGTTGTATAATTATGAAACGATTGTTGTTCTAGGAGCAGGAGGATCGAGAGGGCTAGCTCACCTTGGTGTTCTTGAAGAGTTTGAAAAAGCCAAAATACCAATTGATTACATTGTCGGTTGTAGTGCTGGGAGTATTGTTGGTTCTTTGTACGCCCTTTACCCGAGCACAAAAAAAATTAAACCCCTTCTTCTTACTCTAAAAGCTAAAGATATACTTGACTTCGATATGAAAAACATACGATTTGGCTTATCTCCTGGGAACAAACTGAGAAAATTTCTAACAAAATACCTAGGAAAAAAGAAATTTTCCCAACTCAAAATACCCCTTGCTGTAGTAGCAACAGACCTAACAAAAGGCGAAGCAAAATACTTCACAACAGGAGCAATTGTACCTGCTGTCAGTGCATCAAGTGCTTATCCACTAGTTTTTCAACCCGTGAATTTCAATAACAGACTCTATGTTGACGGTGGAGTCAGCTCTCCGGTCCCAACAGATTTTGCAAGAAGCCTTAAGGGAAAAGTGATCATTGCTATTGATGTAAGCTCAAGTTTACCTAAAGAAATGCCACAACACCTTTTTGGAGTAGCAAAGCGTAGTCTAGAAATTTCATACTTAAATCAAAGTCGCAACAGCTTAAAATCTGCAGATATAATCATACAACCTATACTTAATAATGTTGGAACCTTCGAAGAAAACTATAATCAATTTTTATATGAACAAGGTAAAAAAGAAGCTAGAAAGCAAATAAGCAAAATACAAAAACTACTGTTAAAGTAACACTTAATCAACAAAAAGGGCTGTTGATCATTCAAAAAGTATTTACGAATAAAAATTGGTGTCAAATAGAAAATCAAGGCTGAAGTTGTTCCAACGGATCAAGAAAATTAACCTTCTGTCTCTGCATTCTCACCCATTTTACCTTTAAACTCAATCTTCCCTTCAGCAATTTCTCTAAGGGCGACAACAGCTATTTTATTTTTGCTCGCA
This sequence comes from Pseudobdellovibrionaceae bacterium, assembly GCA_002711925.1. Lineage (GTDB taxonomy): Bacteria > Bdellovibrionota_B > Oligoflexia > Oligoflexales > Bog-1112. Next base: position 60,699 of record PASJ01000027.1, read on the forward strand.
ACAAGAGGGTGACTACTACTCATAAGCTGACGAGCGCGGTTAGCAGCAACAACAACTAACGCAAAACGGTTAGGCATTTTCTTTTGGCAATCTTCTATCGAAACACGAGCCATTTTAAATTCTCCATGAACATAGTGATATGCTATTGTGATTCATTACATAAGATTATCACATTACAGATAAAAGCCCAAGCTGTCAACGAAAACACAAAAACTGACTCTCCAGCAGCAAGAAGATGAAGCTCATTAAACACAAAAACCGCCGGGAAAACAATTTTTTTCAAGATTAAAACTTTAAAAAATAGAAAGAAAAAAAACGTCCGATAGTTCAAAATTACCGGAGATAAAAGCGGGAAAATCCAAATTTTTTCAAACCTAGGACGTAAGGGTCTATAAATAAATAAAATAGTTTTTTTTAAAAACTCTTAGTAGAAGTGTAGTGTAGTGAAGATAAAGCTGAGTCTAAAATTAATTTTTATCAATTCATCAAGAAAAAACGAAAAAATAAATGATTCCAAAAAACTGAAATTAAAATACAAATGCCACATAAAGTGAGGTTTCAATGAAGATTCATTTTAAATCAAAGACACAAGTAAAGATCCTTGAGGAAATTAAAAAAGAAATAGAAACAACACCTTACAAAAATATAATCCACCTCTCCGAAGAAAAAGGATTTGTTAACGTCAAAATAAAAAAACTAGGAACTTCAGAGCTTTACTTTTCTTGCGAGGAAAATAAGGGTAAGAAAACAGTCGAATGGCATCTTTTCAAAGAAAAAATAGCTTTTACTCACAAAGCTTACAAAAGTGAGGTCTTAGAGCATATCAACAAAATCATTAGAAACATTGGCGGTAAAATAAACAAAACCTAAAACAAAGCAAACTCTAAAAAGTAACTACCACATCTTTTAAAAGCTCTGGTTTCACATAATAAAGATCATTTACACCTTGCCTTTTTAAATACATCGCTGCACTATAGCTTCTTTTACCACTTGAGCAAAAAATCAACTTCGCTGCAGAAAGAACTTTTAAATTCTTTATAAAGTCTGACAGATTCTCTTCCCAAAGAAAATGAACATTACCTAGACTTCCAGTAAAAGGCCTCTTTTCATGAGGAAAACTAGCGTCAAGACAAATAAGATCCTTTAAACTATGACCTTTTTCTTTAACAAGCCGATGTAAGTTAATTTTATCAATCTTGATGCTCTCGTTGCACCTTATAAGTTCTCTTAAGCGTCTCATAATCTCATCTGGACTTAAGCCACAGATTTGGCTCAAATCTGCTATTGTTTTGATTGAATTAATATTTTTGCTTGCCTGCCAGATGAAAAAAATTTCTTCCAAAACAACATCTAGGCAAGAAAGTTCTAGCGCCTTTAGCTTTGTCTCAAGCTTTAATGTAATTTTTTTAGACATACTCTCGTTTTGTTTCTAAGTTTAATTGAAAAAAATGGACTCCTTATCTCACCAAAACATAGAAAAAACAAGATCCTTATTAAATCATCACTAAAAAATTAAAAAATTAATAAAATAAATTTTACACGGATATTTTTTTTATCGTTAGCTACCATGACCTAAAATTTCAAATTTAGTATACTAAAATTATTTTAAAAGTCTTTTTTCCGTGTGAGTATTACTATGAATTTTTCTACTTTAATAAGATTAAATGTAAGTTTTCTCTTTCTTTGCTTAAGTTTTTGTCAACAAGAGCAAGTAAGTAACCGTAAAGGAAATGATACATCCAATATTATTGCTAACTTTGATGAAGAAATAGATTTTATTTTAGGTTCAGATTTAAATTTTGCTGATGATCCCAATTTTTTTGATGAATAAAGAGGTATTTCAGAGCAAGAAAAACAAAACACCTATAATATCGGGGTTTACATAAAAAAGATAAAAGGAATAAATAGTAATAAGTGTGATTACACCCAAGCGTTCTCAGAAACAGAAGGGGGTTTAGATTGCGCAGCAAACTGGTCTGCAGAAGCTGCAGAGACAACAGCAGAAGGGTTTAGAGAAGAAGTAACAAGTCCAACCAAAACAACTTTTACCAAAGACTACTGGGATCCAACAAGCTCAACAGGCATCTTTGGTTCAAGTAAAAAAAGGAAGAAAGGTTGGTTTGGCCTGGCAAGTGAATGTGAAAATGATACTTTAGAAGGAGATTTTTCGGTTCATTCTATTAGATTCCAAGTCAATGGAAAAACATATACAAAAAAAATTGCCGAACAGACTCATACCTTAGGAAATGATGAGGAGGCAGAATATAACTTACTGGTTGTTCCTGAGCTTCAAGAAGAGCCAATGCATATTCTTTTTGATGCAAAGGTTTCTATTAATATTGAAATGAAAGAAGTTAAAAATACTGATGGTGACAAAACATTAAAATCAAATGCTATTTCTGCTAGATATAACGATTTTCCAATGAAAGATCAGGTGATTCTGGGCACAACATCAAATGGATGTACAGCTGAGGTTTACTTCCATATTGGTGAAGTGATAAAACCAGAGAGTGGTGGTACTTATACGATGTACGGGATAGACGAAGAGGATGAGACAGAAGAAACCGATCAAAAATACCTTGAAACTGAAGATTAAAACAGACAAAAGAAAATAAGAGTAACTAACTGATAAAAATGATTATTCACTCCATTTTTTTTTTTTTAACTACTTATATGTTTTAACATTCTAGACAAATTAACCCTTTGTGGATTAGAATTATAAGGTATAAAAAAATTTTATATTATTGTGGAGTCAAAAAATGAAAGTAAATATCATCAAGTTATTTTTATATGGGGCAATACTTTTAATTTTTAATAATGCATGCAAACAAGCAACCACTGGATCGAACCTGACAAGAACTCAAGTTGTTGCAGAAACAGCAGAAGCTCTTGGTCTTTCCCATGATTCTTTTGGAGAATGTTCTGAATGTATAGTTAATCCAAATGAGTATATGCTAGGAATCTATCTTACAAACATAACAGCAATTCAAAGTGACGGATGTGATGCATCAAACCTTGGAAACGTATTTTTTGATGCAGGCGCTGATATACTCACAGCTGCAAGTAAATGCAGCGATGAAGCTCTGGGAATTGCTGAAGATGGGTATAATACTGTAAAAGAAGGAACTATTGATGCATATAATACGGTCAAAGATACAACTGTTGACGCATATAACACAACAGTCGACACAACTGTTGATGCATACAACACAACAGTCGACACAACTAGTGACGCATACAACACAACAGTTGACACGACAAATAATGCTATTTCAACTGTTAACGATACGGTCGATGAAACACAGAAAACAACTAAAAAGATAAAAAAAGCTTTTGGTTTTGGATTAACTGATAGTCCTCTTGATACAGGTGTAAGTGCAGTAACTGGGGTAACGGGAAGTGCTTGCGGTGATGTCAAATTGACAGGAGACTTCACCATAACAGCCATAAACGTAAGTATAAACCCAGATACAGCAGAAGAAGAAACAGTTGAGATCAGTGTAGACTTGCCTGTAACGTCTCTAGAAACAAAAGAGAGTTTAGCAATCAATGAACTTTTTGTCGTTAAACAGGGAAGTATCATTAAAAAATTCCAAAATGATGATGTTGTCAAAATTTCTTTTACAGTAATCAATGATAATTCAGACCAGGAAAATAAAGATCTCCTTGCCCAAGCTGGAAGCCTGCGTTATGGTGCCGATGTAAACTCAATGACTGACGCCGATATTTTAGAACATGAACCAATCTATATTAATAGAAACAATCTTCCAGATTACTATTATCAAACTGATGATACTGGAATAGAGGCTGATGCTGAAGAAAAAGATAATTGCTCCGTATATGTCAATGCTTATTTTGCTGAAGTTATAGAAGATCCAAATAAAAATAATGTATTACGTATGTATGATGAAAAAAATGAAAATTGGATTTCTCCATAAAATTCAATTGTTTCATTGATTTTAGTCATTTAATATTTATTTTGACATAAATGACTTAAGATATTTTGCTGTGACGGAATTCTTACACGTTAGAATGTTTTTTGACACTCCTTCATACAAAACCCTACCTCCTTTATCACTAGCACCAGGCCCTAAGTCAATCAACCAATCACTTCTTAGAATAAGGGTAGGGTGGTGCTCTATAATAATGAGAGTTGCTCCTTTTTCTTTCACTTGATTTATTGCCTTCATTAAAATATCAATATCTGATTCGTGAAGACCTCTTGTGGGTTCATCTAAAATTATAAGGTGATTTTTCTTCATTTTTGAAGGGAGAATAAAGGGTAAAAGCTTAAGTCGCTGAGCCTCACCTCCAGATAAACTACTAAGACTTTGGCCGAGCTTTAAATATCCAATACCGATACTTTTTAAACAATGGAAAATATTTTTTATTTTACTATATGATGAAAAGATATCTTCGGCCTCACCAATTGTCATCCCAAGAATATCAGCTATAGAGTGGCCCTTATACTTAATCGATAAAATATGTGATTCAAAACATTTACCTTCACATGAAGAACAAGAAATACGAGCATCTTCTAAAAATTTCATGGATAAAGTAATATATCCTTTACCCTTACATTCTTTACATCGGCCCTGATCGAGCCTTAAAGAAAAATGAGATGCAGTAAATCCTGCAATTTTTGAAGCGGGTAAAGAAGCAAAGATCTTCCTAATAAAGTCAAAAACCTTGATATATGTAACAATCATACTTATAGAGCTTTTAGCAAGGGGCTTACTATCAATTAAAACTATAGAGTCAAGCTTTTGACTTGTATTTATTTTAAAACATTCCGATGCCTTTCTTGAATATGCTAAACTTTCTCCCTTCAACAAAGAACTTAAATATCTATATAAACTATGGATAACTAGACTTGTCTTACCAGAACCACTAACACCAGAGACAACATTAATTTTATTCATTTGAAAGATAACTTTATCAACGGATAAATTATGCTTCTCGGCTTTAAAAACTTCGATAATACCATGTGACTGCTTATCTTCCAAAAATTTTTTTTCCTCAAGCTTTATCTTACTTAGTAAAAATTTTGCCGTTAAAGATTTTGACTTATACTTTTCAAGATCTTTTACGGGAAAAGATGCTACAATCTCTCCACCTTGTTCTCCACCTTTTGGTCCAACATCAATAATCCAATCTGATCTTTCAAGAAGATAAGGATCGTGTTCAACAAGAATTATCGTGTTGCCTAACTTTTTTAAGTTTGTAAGAGATTGAGATAATTGATTAAGCTCCGAAAGATGGAGTCCCTGGCTAGGCTCATCTAAAACATATAAAACTCCACTTAAACTTTGCGACAAAACAGCAGATAATTTTAATCTTTGTAGCTCACCTCCTGATAAGGTTTTCACTCTTCTGGATAAAGTTAAATAAGATAGTCCTATTTGATTGAGTGAGCTTAAAGTCTTTTGAATTTCAGCTTGAAGACGTTGAAAAGCCTGATTGTGACCTCCATGATAAAAAACTTCATCTTTCATAAAATCATAAAATTGACCAACGGTACTTTCATAAATATCTTTTATATTTAAACCACCAAGACGAAAATTCCAGTATTTTTTGTCAATACCAACCCCATCACATTCAAAACAAGTTTTTTTAATGTCAGCTTCGTCACACATGTCACCTTCAATTTCACCGCTACCATGACATTTAGAGCATTGCCCAAGTGAATTTGCTGAAAAGTATCTTGAATCAATTTTCGGCCAGCTCATTCCACACTTTGGACAACCCCCTTGGGTAGAAAAACTAATCTTCTCCTCATCTTTAGATAACTTGCCCCCTTCATCAAGGAAAAGGCATTCTATGGATCCTTTCCCCTCCTTAATAGCTCTTGCTATACTTGCTTTAAGCCTTTTGCTTGGCTCGGAGCTTATTTGAATAAAATCGACAACAAGTTTAATGGTGTGCTTTTTCTCTTTTGACAAGCTGGGTACTTTATCTAAAGAAAAAATACTCCCATCACAAAAAACTTTTAAGTAACCTTTTTCAATTAATGATTCGAATACTTTCTCATATGTCCCTTTGCGCATCTCAACAATTGGCGCACAAATTGCAAAGAACCTTCCAGAAAACTGGCTGCATAAATTCGCAATAATTTCTTCAACAGCTAGCGGCTTAGTTTTTAAACCATGGCTTGGACAGTAAGACTCAGAAAACTGAGCCATAGCAACACCAATTAACTCGTTCAAATCGCTTAATGAAGCAACTGTTGCACGGCTGGATGGTTGGGTCTCGCGTTGCCCAAGAGCTATGGCAGGTGATAAGCCTGTCACCTGCCTCACGCACGGCTTACTGCTCACGTTAAGAAATTGCCTTGCATAATGTGAAAGAGTATAAAAAAAACGCCTATTCGACTCAGCCAAAATTGTATCAAAAGCTAAAGAACTTTTACCAGAACCACTCACACCTGTTATTGCTATTATTTTTCCTCGAGGCAAAGTAACATTAACATCTTTTAGGTTGTGTTCCCTTGCACCTCTCACGCTGATAAATTTTGAATTATTCGGGATAAAATCATTCATATTTGATATTTCCACATATTTTGAGTCAAACCTAAGAGAGTTATTTGTACTTGGCGTAAATCACAAAATTTGCGTCCTCCTCCCCTTCTTTATTGACCCTTATTACCTTGTTCTAGCCTGGATAGTACTCACGAGTTTTCATTTTTATGTTTAGAAAAAGAGTCTGAAACTAATATTTTACCACCTTTTGTTAGTACCTTCTCTAACAAAGGCTTTTCAACAGAAATTTTCATACTCTCTATCTGCGGATATACTCGCCACAATAAATCTTTTGTTTCAAATAATACGGTTTCTAAAAGCTTACACTCTTTACCAGAAAAATATTGCTCCAACTCAAACAACAAGTTACCATAATCTATCGTATTTGAAAGTTCATCATTATATCCTTCACTCGAAGATTTAAACTCAATTGATAAAGTAAATCTAACCTCTTGTTTTGATTGGCGTTCAGATTCTAACCATCCTATTGACATAAGAATTGGGTAGCCTTTGATTTCAATTAACATAAAAACTTTCCGAAAATTTTTTGATATAGGCAAAAATAGTCAAATTAAAAGAAAAATAAATTGACCAAGATCTTCAGCATAGCTAAATTAGTGAAAAAATCAAATAAACTATGAAGTCTGACCGTAAAAGGATCTTCTCAATGATTATGCTACATAAATTTATAAAGAACTGCTTTTTGATTTATATTTGCTTATTTTTTCAAACGATAAAAGGAGAATCAAACAACGAACTAGAAGCAATCTACCAAGAAGATAATCGGCAGGAAGTTCGTGACACTTTAGAAGAGTACATTAAAGAAATGTCTTCTGGTGTTGTACTTATTACTGATAAAGAAAAATTATCGAAGTCTAAGCAGACTAACTATATGGAGCTTCCCCAAAAAACTTTAGAGCAAAAATTCTTTGTTTGTAAAAATGAAAGATTTTCTGAACAGATTAGCCCCGGAAACTGTTCAGGATTTCTTGTTTCTCCTAGACACATAATAACAGCTGGACACTGTGTCACTTATAGGTCTTCTTGTAGTAATACTGCTTTCATTTTTGACTTTTCAGTAACAGAAAATGGTAAAGACTTATCCCTAATACCGAAAGATAACGTATTTTATTGCGCTAAGGTTGTTGAAACGAAAATTTCGTTAACGAGCGGACACGATTTTGCTGTTATAGAGCTAGATCGTGCAACAAAAAATAGAGCTATCTTTCCACTTGCAAAAGACAGCAGAAACTTAAGCGAACGCTCGAAGCTAACAGTAATTGGACACCCTTTGGGGCTACCACAAAAAATATCTAGCGGCGTAGTCCTTGTTAATAATCTGAAAAGTAGTACGTTTACAACAAACTTAGACACCTATATAGGTAACTCTGGTTCTCCCGTAATAAATAATCAGACGAAGCTAACAGAAGGTATGATTGTTGGGGGAAACCAAGATTTCTACCGCGACGGATCTTGCTATAAAAGTAAAGTCTATACATTCACGGAATCTGAAGGTGAAAAAGTACTCAGATCATCTAACTTTACTCATTTTGTTTTGTAAAACTATAGAACTCATTCAAAACCTCCACTTTTTCGAGAGCTAATTGATTTGAAACCTCTTCTCCACGTAAAATTTGAGTAACCATAAGCTCAACTTTTTTCCCCGTCTTTGTGTAAGGTATAAATGAAACTGGAAATATTTCTGCAGGTTTATGTCTTGGACTGAGATCTTTGCAAATGGATTGAACAATTTTATCCTTTATGTCTTGAGACAAAATCATTTTGTCTTTTAGCTTAACAAACAAAATAAACTCAACATCCTCTCCCTTAGGTCTTGACACAGCTAAGCTGTCAAGGATCTCGTCAATATCTGATAGAGAATTATAGATTTCACTAGTGCCAATCCGAATTCCACCTGGGTTCAAAGTTGTGTCACTTCGACCCAACATGGTAACTCCCATTCGTGAATTTATTTCGATAAAGTCTCCATGTTTCCAGACTTGGTTATTCCTATAAAAATGAAAATATGATTTTTCATATTTTTGACCATCTAAATCGTTTAAAAAACCAGCAGGCATAGAAACAAAAGGACGCGTACAAACAAGCTCTCCCTTTTTGTCAATAAGTTCATTACCTTCCCCATCATAAGCAGCAATACTCATGCCAAGTCCAGGGCTTTGGATTTCACCAGCATAAACTGGTAAGATAGGGTTACCAAGCATGAAACATGAAATAATATCTGTCCCCCCTGAAATTGAAGCAACGTGTATATCATTTTTTACATCTTTATATACCCATTTATAATGTTTAGAAAGCAAGGGAGAGCCAGTAGACAGTAAAGTCCTAAGATTTGTGAGATTAGATTCAGTTTTAGGGCTTACTTTGTTTTTCATGCAAGAACTGATAAATTTAGGACTTGTACCAAAATGACTGATTTTCTCCTTTTCTAATAAGGACCATAACGACATCACACTTGGATAAACAGGCGATCCATCATAAGTTATGACATTAGCACCTATGGAAAGAGCTGAAACCATCCAATTCCACATCATCCAAGCGCAAGTTGTGAAAAAAAACATACTTTCGCCTTTTTTGACATCGCAATGTAACATGAGTTCTTTCTTATGTTGTAGTAGGGACCCGCCTACTGTATGAACTATTGCTTTGGGTGGCCCTGTCGTTCCAGAAGAAAATAAAATATACAAAGGATCATCAAATGCCATTGGTTCGAAAGACAGTGTTTCATGGCTTAAAGATCTCTCTCCCCTAATGAGGGAAGAAAGACTTTCTTCATACGAGTAAATTGGACAGGTCTGACTGAATAATTCCGTTTTATCAGATCCCACGAGAAACCCACAACGTAAAGAAGAAATTTTTTTTATAATATTTTTATGGCTCTGCGTACAATCATAGATCTTTTCTTTGTATTTGTAGTCTTGGCAAAAAAATATGTAAGAAGGTTGAACTTGCTGAAGTCGACTCAAAATTGACTTATATCCAAAATCAACAGAGCAGCTCACCCAAACACCACCACAAGAAGTCGTAGCCAGCATTGCAATTATAGCATCTACATCATTTTTTAATATGCCAGCAACAATATCCCCTTTTTTAAAACCTAATTGCTTTAGCCTGTTAGATAAATTATATATTTTTTTATAAATAGCTTGAAAGTTAAGCCTATGAACCTGTCTTTCTTGCGTATATGACGAAATGAAATTTGAAGAAACTAAATGACAAAGCAAGTTCTCAGCATAATTTAATCTGGATCCTGGAAACCATTTAGCTCCAAGCATCTGACCTTTTTGAGGAAGAATAGATGGACCAGAACTTTTTTGAATCCACTTAATTGAGGTAAAGTCACTTAAAACATCCCAAAATTCAGCTAAATTCTCAACAGACCACTGATGCAAACTTCTCCAATCATTAATTTTTGCATCATAACGCTGTTGTACGGTCTTCATAAACCTATACATGTGACTACTCTCATATCTTTTTTGATCGGCATGCCATAAAGGCCTATTAGACATAGAACTCACAACTTCACCTCCTGATAAAATGATTTTCTTATGCAAAATATAAAAGATTATTTGATTTAAAGCACAAACAAAAGCAGATTAAAATTCTTAAAATAGCTTTTTTGTTTGATTTTTATTCAGCAAATCAATGTCTTATGCTTGTTGTTGACAGATTTAACAAAAAATAAAAAGTTTTTGACCTTAAGGATAAAAATTAAATATTTAAGAATTCATGTTTAAAAAACTTGATTCTCTTTTTCTTTTAAATGAAAAGACACTCAGAAGTCTAAATTATAGAGTATAACTTCCTTAGTCTTTTAAATTATCACAGAAATATTACGTACCGGTTATATTTTTATCATGGAGTAAAAAAATGCAAAAGACTTCCCAAAGTCCTAGTATGGGTAAAAATCAAAATTAAAGAAGAATCTTTTGGTACTATCAAAGATTTTTTTGATATTTCTTGAAAAATAAATAACGGAATTCTTGTTATCATCAAGTAAATTAAAGTCGAATATATTTTTGAAAACTTATGGATATTACCTTCAAGTTATCAAAAATAATGAACAAACTCCTAAACGATTGACTAACTAACTACGGCCACGAATCCTCATTGTGACAGTAAAAACCAGGTACACTCCTGACAATTTCCTCAAGCCCACAGAAAATTAAACTGTATAATAATTAAAAAATGTAGCTTGTATCAAGACTTAGTGACTCTATAATCTTCACTCAACAAAATAAGAACACAGCAAATATTAAAAAATGAGTGTTAAATTTTTTCTTATAAGTCAAAATTTAAAGAAATTAGCACTTCTAATACGTTCTATTTTAATTTATTACCTTCTGCAATCCAGCCATACATAATTTTTATATTTTTTTAGATTGGAGTTTAGAAAGGAAAAAATCCTTTCTATCTAAACAAAAAAGAAACCTAACATTAGCTTATACGCCTTATTAATAAAGCATCCTATATATTTTTTCAACTTTCGAAACAAACAAACTCCCAAAGAATAAAAAAAAAAAAAAAAAAAAAAAAAAA
>PASJ01000028.1 GCA_002711925.1 Pseudobdellovibrionaceae bacterium
ACATGTTTGAGAGGGTTTAACTTTCTTGGTTGGGATCTCTGTATACTGAATACCAGCTTCTTCCGCTTTGTATTTCAGTTTTGCAAAGAATTCACCAGGAGAAGTGTCAAGGATGGAACGATTTAAACCTTTTTTGTAACTACCTCCAGAGGCTGTCATGCCTTTGATATTAAGCTTTTCCGTCGCTATATGCTTAGTTGTTTGTATAATTTTTGAACTTGTTTTATGAAGGTGATCTTCTCTTTTATTAGCAAGATTTTCATGTATTTTGATCAGTTTGTTTTTTGCTTTCTGACGATTCGATGATCCTTTTTTCTTCTTGGATAACACTCGCTGTGCTTTTTTTAACTTATCTTGGGTATTTCTCATTAAGCTAGGGTTTTTCGTTTCAGATACATTGCCAAAGGAGTCGACAATTGTAAGGAACTTCATTGTTCCCCAGTCAACACCAATTATGCTGTCTCCCGATGCCCTTTCAGGTATATCTCTCTTGAAAGTGACCGATGCGTACCATTTTCCACTCTTATGGATTATCTCCATAGTCTTTGCTGTGCCTGGATTTCGACAAGCTGTATAATCACTTTTTCGAGCACGCCCTCTAGCTTGAAGAATACCAACACCTGAGATCCTCATACTTCCGTTGATGCTGCTTTCGTTTGGAGTAAAGCGCCAGCCATCTCCATGGGTTGCATATCCCCAACCTTTGTATCTATCAAAAGACTTAAATCTTGGAAATCCAGCCTTTTCTCCTTTTTTAACGCGTGCAAAAAACTGCTTGTATGCAAGCTCTAAGCGTTTAAGTGTCACTTGTTGTGACTGTGCATTCATCTCTCGGTACTGAGCATCTTCTTTTCGCAGTACAGTTAGTTCTTTTGCTTGATCATGATAATTTAGGCTTATATTACGATCTTTATACGCATGAATCCTTTGTTCCAGACAACCGTTATACAAGCGCTGATGCAAGCGCAATATCTCAATCATCCGTCCAGATTGCTTCTTGGATGGGTACAGGCGGTACATGACTTTGCGATTGACTTGATTCATACTTAAATGATACTTAGTTACTATGAAAAATCAAGACTTAAAACTTCTATATCATTGTGTTTATAATCTTCAGTATCATTTAGTTCTCGTAACTAAATACCGGCGTAAGGTTATCAATCAGCCGATAATTACAAAGCTAGAAGAGCACTTCAAATACCTTCTTAATGATCGCTGGGAGTCTGAGCTATTAGAGTTTAATGGCGAGCCTGACCATGTACATCTTCTGATATCCCTCAATCCTAAAGTTGATCCCTCTAAGCTGGTCAACAACTTAAAAACAGTAAGCTCTAGGATCATCCGAAGAGATTTCCCAGAGCAGGTTGATAAGTTTTACAGAAAGCCTGTATTCTGGAGCCGCAGTTATTGCATTATCACTTGCGGAGGAGCACCACTCTCGGTGCTTAAGCAATATATTGAGAATCAAAAGGGAGTCTAATGCGCGCTTTCACCACCCCCTAAGCCCCAATTCGCTTTGCTCAAAGGACTATAGGCGGAGTACTTGCGCGCTTCTTGATAGTGTGATGAGTTTGTTCTAATTCTTATGCAGAGATTCGTCGAATGACATCTAAATCCCCTGTTTATCAATGTGTTCATCTTATATCCTAAAATATGTCGATAGTTCGTACCACAATCGCATGTCTTTTTTTAGATCTCTAAGTACTAGCTATGCTCAAAAAAGCGATTATAAGCGAAATATGAGGCATGTTTTTTTTCCGCCACTAATCCACAGAGCTTGTGGTTAACTCAAGAAGAATTTTAATCAAATTGATTCGCAGAAGCAGATTGTCCAAAATGACCAAAAAATAATCACCATCTTTAGATGGAAGAATCTATTTTCTTCCATCTAAAGATCAGTTATCATTTATTTAGAAATTACCAAAAAAATGAGGCGATAAAAATGAGCCTACAAAGAATTAACCCCTCTAAAGATAAATTTGTCACTTTCAGTAGTGGCCCAAAATTAGAGTTAGTTTTATTTTCGGATTCAGATGATAGTCTTATTCAAAGAATGATTAGCTTTATTGTAAACAAAGAGACAAGATCATACTTAACCGCAAAAACATATCTGTTGTCAATTAATGGATTTGTTACATTTTTAACTAAAAAGGGAATTGAGCGACCTGAGCAATTATGCTCAGATCATGTTGTTGCTTATGTTCATTATCTAAAAAAGCAGACTAAAGTTATTAATGGATTAACTGTTCCTAGATATTCGACTAATAGTATTAGAAAAATTATGAGTGCTATTTCTAGTTGGTCTAAATGGATGTCAATCAAAGGGTTTGTAAAAGAAGACCTTTGCTATGGTGTTGAACGACCCAAAGAGCCTGTAGGATCTGATAGTGGTAAGCCTAAGCGCAACCATAAGGGTTATTTTACTAGAGATGAAATCAAAAAAATATTTTCATCATTAGATCCTAAGAAAGACTACTACTTCTATTACAAAGCTATATTAGCTGTAGGTTTTTATACTGGTTTGCGCTCTACTGAATTAAGAAATCTTAAGATAAAAGATATTGAGCATAAAGATGGGCATAAAGTAATAAATACTACTATTAAAGGTGGTAAGTATCATGAAGTTCCAATGTCTCCTTTCTTGGTAAGGTCTATAGATGATCATATAGAGTATCTAAAAGAAAAAGGGTGGAATATGTCATCTGAACACTATTTGTTTCCATCTATTAAAAGGAAGAAAAATCAAGCTTTAAGCTATGAAGGTCTTAATTTTATTTTAAAAAAATCAGTATTACTTGCTGGTATTGATACTTCTAAAAAGGGAAGTATTAGCCCACATAGTATGCGTTCTAGCCTTGCTACACATCTTTTGAACGATCAAGATGTACCCTTAGATAGAGTTCAGAAATTGCTTGGTCATAGTGATGCTAAAACAACACAGATTTATGATCGATCAGTTGTCAATCATGACAAATCAGCGATATACAAAATAGATTTTTAGGTAGCGGTAAGAGTGTGTGTAACTATTGTATCTGCCTTTTTTGACTTTCCTTTTTGTCTTGAATAAAATCTAAGGCATTGTGTTTAATTAAGTCTTTATTCACTTCTTTTTGAAGCCTGTTTTTGTCATCAGTCACTATTGCATAGGACTTTTTCGCTCGGCTTACTGCCACATAATAGCTTTGTTTTGTTGATTTCTGGTCCATTAATGCAATTACATTTTTGACAGTTACTCCTTGTGATGAGTAGATCGTTGAAGCCCAACCATGGTCAATAAAGCTGCATTTTTTTGGGTTGATTTTGAATGTGGATCCGTCGTCTTTTTTAAGAATTACGCTGCTTTTAGATATTTTCTCAACAAAAGCAATTTCTCTATTTTTCATGTGCATACTATTTTTTCGCCACTCAATTTTATCACCTTCTCTAAGCTCAATCTCTTTTTTATCAAAGCTCTGATCTTGATTTGGTATATTCGATGAAATCACTATTTTCTTCTGAGACAAGAGACCTCTTTCGATAAGTTTTTCTCTTATTTTGATATTTAATTTGTCTTTGTCGACATTAGTTTCAGTCACAACAAGGCTTTTTTTGAGATCTTTTGTTTTGAAAAACAAGTCAATTGTCTGATCTAATCGTGCCTTTTTCGTTGATTTCTCAAAGATATTTTTCGATATTTTTTCTAGGCTTATATTGCCTTCATATGCTTCTTTCACTGTATCATGGAGCTCTTTGTTTTTACTTTGGCGAAGGAAGTGCTCTAAGCGTTCTGAACCAAAGGTTTCAGATAATTTTCGAAATGGGCTACCTGCTTCAACAGCCTGGTATTGATTTTTATCCCCAATGAAAATGATCTTGGTTTTGTCTTTGGAGGCTCTTTCCATCAAGTCATGCATCAATTTAGTCGATATTTTGCTGGATTCATCGACAAATAAGACATCTTTTCTGCCTTTAGACTTAAGATATGAGTGTATCGTTTTAGACTGCATATTGAGAGATTTGCCCAACACATCGGCTGATCTACCATCAGGACCAAGAGCCGCAGAGCTGTACCAATATCTATCTAAAATCTGCTTTAAAGGCTCTAAACTTGTAGTTTTACCGGAGCCCGCTACTCCTTGCCATAATACAAATTGACTATCGTTTTCTAAGGTGTTTTTGACAGCTGTTTTTTGCTCACCTGTTAGGTGTGATATGAGATGTTCTCTTATCTTTTTGGAGTAAATAAACTCTTTTTTGTGCCTACCAGCCTTATATAAACCAATGATTTTTGCCTCTAATCTGAGGTTCTCTTTTGTGGAATAACCCTTTATCAGTTTATTGATGTATGGGTTGTTCTCAATTTTTTGTGAGATATATTCTAGACTATAATTTCCAAGATTTTGAGATAGAGCTTCTTGGATTAAGTCTTTTTTGGAAAAAACAGCCTCTTTTTTTGACAACTTATCAATGACCTTTTTAAGATCTAAGTCCCCTACCCTGCTTAGATTGTTTGTTTTTTTAAGGTTTAATTTGTAGTCTTTGATTGTGTTTTGCCAGCTTTGGAAAACTTCTTTTGGGTCAGAGTGTGTTTTTGATACTCGATCAAGAAGTACGCCTAGACGTGCATTTTTTTGGTTTATTTCATGTGTTTCAAGAGTGTTTTTGATAGAATCAAAGCTATCTTTTCCACCTAAATCGATTAGTTCTCCCTCTCGAATCTTCCATTCAGACCCAAGGGGATGACCTTTTTTTATATAAAATCGTTCGATATAATTCTTCGTTTTAGCTTCAAATGGTACGTTTTTTTCTTTCAAATAATCTTTGATATAACTTTGATATGCAATCTTTAAGATGTTTTTTTCGACTTGTTTTCTTCTATTTGAGAAGGAATCCTTTAATGATTTGGGTATGCCGTCAATTTCAAATACCCCTTTTTTGGGATCAGAAGTTAAAGTATAGCCTTGTTTTTTTAGTCTTCTTGCTAGCTCATTTTGGTAGATAACCCCAATAAGCTTGCTATTCTCATAGTAAATATCTCGATGGATATATCTTAATTTATCACCATCTTTTGTTGCATTTAGAATGACATTGTGGGTGTGAAGCTGAGGATCATTTCCTCGACTTGTTGTGTGAGTAAAACTAATAGATGACATGTTTTGAGTTCTTTTTGAAATCTTTTTTCCACTTATTTTGACCCTGGTCTGAGTTAAATCCTGGACTTTAGATAGTGTATACTCAACGGCTTTTTCATGAGCTTCTACAACTGATTTGTCTTTTAGAACAAGGCTAGCAATCGAAACAGACTTTGGGGCACTTAGTGTTAGATCCCAGCCTGGCCTGTGTGTTGTTTGACTCACAAAATTTACAAATTTTGAAAATTCATTTGTGAAAATTTTCTTATTTTTAGCCAATTTTTTGTTTAAAAATCCAATAGAAAGCAGCTCTTTTTTGGCATTAAAATCAACCGATTTAAAGGTTTTTTGATTGTGAATGGAAGATAATCTACCTTCAATTTGAAGGCTTTGTTCAATGCTGGAGTATATTTTTTTTCTTTGATTCTCATCAAAGCCGTTTTTTTTGAGAGATCTCTTTAAGTCGATCACTTTTTCTTGAAGCATATCTGCATCTAAATTTTTTTGCTTAAAATTTATTAGTTTTTGCTTACCATCAGCACTATATCCATGAAGTAGATTATGAAATTGTTCTTTATTAAATTTGGTAATTCCTATATTTTTTGATAAATCTCCGAATATTTTGTTGTGACTGAAAGTAGCATCTTTAGAATAATAGTCTTCTCTTTCATAGTAGTGACTCATGTCAGAAGAGACTCTTGAAATACTAAGCATTAGTCTCTCCTTGTTTTGGTAAGTTCTGAAGTATCGATACAGATCTCTAAAAGATGCTTTAATTTATCCCAATTTTCGAAGCGAATTTTATGTAGTCCTAAGATATTTTTTTCCTCTTTGGTAAGCGATAAACCTGTTTTTTCTTTGTGTTTTAGGACTTCTATTTTGTATTGCTCGTTGGTAAGTGAAGATAGCATTTGATCTGTTAAGCATGCCAAAAGATAGGAAATCGATTCTAATTGAGATGATATTTTTTCTATTTTTTCTGAAGTCTTCTTCTCAAGAGTATCTATTTTTTGATCCAAAATATCATTTCTCTTCCCCTTTTCTATCCAGTTTTTTACTGTATCTTTGAAATCATCGCCTAAGCTTTCTCTAAGATCTTTTGGGTGAATTGTTATTCGAACAGTTCCTTTTTTCGTATCAGTTTCTTTTTGCATCTCTACCTCCTGTTTTACCCTGTGGTTTCTTAAGGATATCTAGCATTTGAGCTGTATTTTTACCCTCAAGAGCACCTCCATGACCTTAAAAAGGTCGTAGTGTGTGAAGAAATTTATTGCTTCTGTTTGAATCATATGCCCCTTTCTTGTTCTTTTTCCGCCGAATTTCGTTCTTGACTGACTTTACCATAGTGGTAAAGTCTCTTTACCATAATGGGTAACCAAATTGAAAGGAGTTATCAATGAATTTATTGGATAAGATAGAAAAACCTTCAAAGCATAAGGGAAAACTTATTAACTTGTCGGAAGAAGACTGGAATATGCTAGAGGCATATCGCCAATATGGTTCGAAAAAGCGTGGCTTTGAAATTAATTTGAACACCTTAATTAAGCAGATGGTTGATTTTAGCATTAAGAAAGATAAGGACTTCAACCATGAGGAATGGAAGGAAAAAAAATGAGAATCATGATGATTTCATTACTTTTCTTTGCCGCTTCTTGTGGTGATTCAAAAAAAACTAAAAATAGAATAGTTTCTTTGCCGCTCAGTTTGTTGCAAACTCAAGAGATGCAAGAAAGAACATTAATTCACTTTGCAATTAATGATCCTTCTTTAAAAGATGAATTGGTTGGCTTCGATGCTGGGATGTTTAGATATGTTCTAAAATTTGAGCTCCAAAAGCATGGGGCTGGCAAAATCCGCGGTTTGTATTTAGGGCCTTTAGTTGATGGAAGTATTGATCCTATTGCTTTTGACTCATCCCGCGAAGAAGTAGAATTGGTGAGTTATACTGGTTTTACAGGTCCACTAGGAAAAATTACTAGTCTAAGATTAACCTTTGAATTTGACAAAAAAATATTTGATATAAGTATGTTACCGCATGATGTAGTCTTGCAAATGCTTCAATAGCATACCAATGCTCAATTTTTTGATTAAACTGATAATTAAATTGTGCTAAAAACCATATTAGACAGGAGATTTATCGATGAAGACGATTGCAATTTTTGATTTTGACGGAACGATCTGCCAAAGCTTTGATCTTATAGTCGCCTGTCTTCAAAAGAAATCCCCTACTCAATTAGATCCTAATCATTTAAGAACTCTACCCAGTAAAGATGTTGTCAAAGCCGTTGGCTTGAAGTTGGTTGATCTGCCAGGGATGATCCTTTCTGCTAGAAAAACCTTTAAAGAGAACATTCTCACTCAAACAATTGTTCCTACGTTGAAGGAATCCTTTCTTGAATTAAAAAAGAAAGGAGTGTCACTGCATATTGTCAGTTCTAACTCAGAAGAAAATATTGAGATGTGGTTGGAGAATAATGGTTGTCGTGACCTTTTTGACTCAATTTACTCAGCTTCTACAATTTTTGGGAAAGCTAAAGTTCTAAAGTCAATGATGAAGACGAACAAGATAGATAAGGATTCTTGTGTTTATATTGGTGATGAAATCCGCGACATACAGGCTGCTAAGGAAGTCGGTCTTGAGTCTATAGCAGTATCATGGGGATATAACACTCTCGATATTTTGTCGACATGTGCGCCAAATTATTTATGTAAAGTACCAAAGGATATTTTTGAATTAAGATGTTTTCAGCGCTAAAAAAAATGAATACGCAAATTCGTTCGTCTTTGATTTTAATTTTAGGATTGTTTATTGCAAGCTTGATTTTTGTATTTGTAATTAACACACAAACAAGCATAATCCCATTTGATAAAAAAGAAGAGCATGATTTCGGATGTGGGGAAAAAAAATTGGCTACAATTGAAAACGAAAACAAACTTCCAAAAAAAACAATTTATCTTGTTGAAAATTTAGTTAAAGCAACTCCACATTTAGGTTGTAGAATGTGGAACACTTATGAAAAAATAGCTCAAGTGGCCCTTGAAATATACAACGAAGACAAACCTAAGTATCAACCTGTCATTAAATTTTTTAATGAGCAAGCACCTGCACTAGATCCATTACGACCAGCTCAAATTATTGATGTCACAAAAAATTCAGATGCTCTTATCACAGTTGGATTTGCTTGGAGCACAATGGCGGGTATCGCTTCAACAAAAGCAAATAAAATAAACATGCCCTATGTATCGCCTACTGGTGTGTTAAAAGAAATTAACGAAGGAAGTTATTCAGTATCACTAGGTATTAATATAGACCAAATTGTTGATGCATATAAATATTTATTAAAAAATAATAATATTGAGCATGTAATTTTAACTGAAAACACTTCCGCTATTCATGAACGAGAGTATGCTGAAAAAATTCGATCAGTTATGTTAGATTCTGTATCGCTTCATCCCTTGAAATATCAATCGGATCTTCCTACAGAAAAAATCTTAGAACTAACTAATAAATACAAAAATGTTTTAGTTGTGGTTCCTGGATATACAAAATTATCAAGTCAGATCACTGATATCATAAAAAACAAACCTGACACATCTTTTCTGGTCGGACCACAGTGGTCTCATGACCACAAGCTTTTAGATCTCGAAGGTAAGATATTTTGCATATCCGATTACTATAATTTTCTAACGACCTCAATGCACAAACGGGTAGAAAAAAAATGGTATGAAGCTGGTGGTGATGAAATTATTGGGGGATATTTATTTTCTTTGTTCGATGCTTTGTATTTTTCTATCCTAGCACTTGAAGAAACCAATGATAGAGAAGCGGTTAAATCCAAAATTAAAAATACAAGTTTTTCTGGTGTTAAAGGAAAAGTAAGTATTTCTAAGGGAACAATTAAGAAAAATATCTATTTATTAAAATTTAAAAATCACCATGGGTTTGAATTTGTCAACACATTCTAGCATCAGAAAGGGAGTTCGACGATTAGTCATTAAGGTAGCACTTATTACCTTGATCATACTAAGCGTTATGATGGCTATTTTGACATTCATTCAAGGGAAAGCAGCTCTAAATAACGAAGTCTATAATTTTTTGTTGCAAGAAAAAGAAAGTCTTACATCAATTCAAAGGGAACTTGGTTATGAGAAGCTAGTCGGTTATAACTACGCAATTAAATATTTAAAATCGACTTATGGTTTCATAGAAATCAAGAGCTTCAAGCAAAAAAAACATATTAAATGTCTTCATGAGTTTGCCTTAAATCATAATCAATATCCGACTTCTATTTGCCTAGAAAGTCCATTTTACTATTCGATGATAATAAAAATGAATACGTTCAAAGGCGAACGTTTCGTTGTTATGAGAAAAGCATTCAACCCTTTTGGGGGATTCTTTTGGACCTATTTTTTAATTCTATGCGCGATTATCATTGTAATGACAGCCATTTTCATTTTTTTCTATAGAGAGTTCGTCAGCATCACCATAGATCCATTCATGAAATTGTATGAATCGGTTTCAAGTAGTAAACAAACCAATTTTTTATCACCACACTTAGAGTTAAACGATATTTTCCAAAAAATTAAAAGCATGCAAAAAAAACAGCTCGAAAACCAAGAAAAACTACTGACGCTTGAACAAGAAAACGCAGTAAATAAAGCTATTGCTTCAATGGTACGGATGATCGTTCATGATGTTAGAAGGCCATTCGATAAAATCAACCGCCTTTTAGAGCGAGCCAATAAAAAACAACCAAGTGAACTGAAAAAATACTTTGAGACAGTATCCCATAATATTCACCATGATACCAAGCAAGTAGATGCAATGCTGCAAGACTTAATGGATATAGGCCATAAAAAACGGAATTTGAATTTAAAACCCATTTGCCTAAAGTCTATTTTGAATAGCGTTTATCAAGAGGTAAATGAAAATCAAGTTAAGTTTTTTATTGAATCTAACAAAACAACTATTACAGGTGATGAATTTAAACTAAAGAGATGTTTTGAAAATATCTTAAGCAATGCTATCCAAGCACCTGGAGAAAAAAGATACTATGTTGAAATTCAAGATTGTATCCATGAAAACAAGGCTTGGACTAAAGTTGTTTTAGGAAACATCGGTGGTTCATATATTTCAGAAGAAAGATTGCCAAAAATCTTCAAGCTATTTTATACAGAGAAAAAAGAAAACGGACGAGGCTTAGGTCTAGCCATTTGTAAAAAAATAATCAATGATCATGGTGGGAAAATATGGGTCGTATCAAACGGGTATACTTCATTTGAAGAAAAAACACCTACTCGTTTCAAAGAAAAAAATTACGTTGAATTTCATATATTATTAAAGAGAGATCCATGAAAAAGATAGTTTTAATCGAAGATGATTCATTTTACGTCCAAGAGTTTAGAGATGAGATTAAAGGTAGATTTGAGCTGATCCATTTTAGCAGTCCTTCTGATTTTGTGGATAAAGACCTTGATTTAAATGATGTTGAAGCTGTTTTTCTTGATTTCGATTTTGGTCATGTGAGTGAAAAAGAGAATATGCTTGCAGAGTATTTGCGAAAAGAGAAAGCCTTCAAAGGTAAGGTTGTTCTTTGGAGTCTGCTAGAAGAGTTTGATCGTGAAACTAAGCTTTATTTGGATGCTTTTTGTGATGATATCTGGGTTAAAAGAGATCTTAGCTTAGAAAAAATTAAGAAGCTTTTAACTAATCACGGCGACTAATTCCGCCGTGCTCGTAAAACGCATTTTAATTCGCTTTAGCTAGTTCCCCCACCTTTTCTTCAATATGGACCTAGACTCGGAAAACTCTACCTTTCTAAGGATTAACAAAGTTCGATCTTTAATAAAATTAAATAATCTATCTTGAGATTTTTTTCCTCACTTCTTGTAAAATAAAAACGAATCAAACTAAAAAAAAAGGAAAAAAAATGAGATTTACTTTAGCAAAAAAAGTCTATGTATTGTTATTTCTCGTTTACAGCTGTGGAGGAGATGTAGAAGATTCTGACACGAAAGTGGGTACTCAAGATTATATTTCCAATGTAGAAAATTATGTAGGCGAGTATCAAAGCTGGTCAACGGAAAAGGAAGTTTGTAAGCTTAGGATCTATCGCCCTGAGAATAATTTTAAAACAGAAGCATGTGTGGGGGGAGAACAGGCAACTCATACATACGAACAGATGAGAGAAATCATTCAGGGCATAGATCCTAAAAAAACTCTTGTTATCGGTAATGGTGGAGCAGGAGCTATTGGGTTCATAAAATATTTAGCACCAATCTATAATAGTATGCATTTAGAATCTCAAACTACATTTATTTGGAGAGCTGCCCACTCGTTTCAAAATTTGAGAGACTACGATAGTATTGATCTTGCGATTACTTATGAGCCTCATATGGAGCTTGAAGCCAAAAATACAGCCGAGAAAATAGCTCAAGTTGACTCCTTCTTTCTCAATCACTTTGAACTCTCAGCCCCACAAGATGATCCCCTATGTATAAAGTCACATCTCATCGATCCAGTTACCGAAACAGTTTTAAATAACGAGTGCCCCGTAGTAAGTGATGAAGCAAAAATAGATAAGAGAGATGTTGTTGGCATAATGACAAAAATTATAAGCCAAACACTTTCAAGTGCAACAGATGTTCAAACGATGAGATATCGTTATGCTAGTCGTTATAACCATTCGGCAATGGGAGAAAAAGATCACACTTTATTTTTATTAGCAATCAAAGAATTGGTAAATAAAGCAGTTGAAAGAGCAGATGAGAATAAAGATTTTGATTTTGGAAATGAGCTGATCAATGCAATCTTCCCAAAGAACGTAGAATATACAAAAGAATACCTTTCCATAGTACTTTATGATAGTTGGATGAGGCATGTGCAAATTTTTCCAACTCAATTTCCATGGGATATGATGAAAATTGCCAATGAAACAGGTCTTTATCATAGTAATGACCGAGCTTTTTATCGAAGTGAAAAATTTCAATTTAATGTAGATCAATATTTATCAAAAATAGATGATTCTGATATCGAAAATATATTTATAAACCCTGCTCAACTTTGGTGTGTTAAAGAGCATGAGGGTAAACAAAATAGTATAGCTATGGAATTCTTGAGCTGGATCAAGACAGCTGAAGCGAAGGATGCTATTAATAGTTTCGTGCCAGAAGGCCAAACTGAACAACTATATATTGCATCTGATTACACTTTTGATGAAACCTACCAAGCTTATAATCGACATATTGAAAATCGTATTCTTTCAGAGGATCAAAGAATTGAAGACAGGTGGCAGCAGCATGCTGCAACAGCCGAATAATGATAACAGGCTACCATTCAATTAGTTACGTTATTTTGAACACCTGAACAGAGAGCGTTCTCTCGTGAAAACTATTAAGTCCTCTAGAATCATTGAGAGTCTTTGTGTACAAAACACTCTAGGTTTTTTCTTATATAGATCATTATAGAGTCTTTATATGATTATATATAGTTCATCACAAAGTGTTCTCGCGCGCTTTCTTTATCTATGATTCGAGCTTGTTCCTTGGTATAAATTTTCCCAGAATAAGGACTTAGCACCTGGAGATAGGATTAAAATCTGCTGATTTATATATTAAGCCCCTCAGAATTGTTGTTTTTGACTTCTTTGTGTTCTTCCGTCGGTGAGTTTAAAAAGCCTGGAGAGATTGTTCAGTCAAGGGTGCGCGTAGCGCATTCATCTTGACCCTTTACTGAACAATGTCGTAGGGCAGACTCACCTTTAAGACGGAGGACTAAAAGAAGCTGCTACTTCATAATGTTTAGCTATAGCTAGCATATGAACAGGTAGCATATGAACAGCTAGCATATTAACAGGTAGCATATGAACGGGTAGCATATGAACGGGTAGCATATGAACAGGTAGCATATGAACAGGTAGCATATGAACAGGTAGCATATGAACGGGTAGCATATGAACGGGTAGCATATGAACAGGTAGCATATGAACAGGTAGCATATGAACAGGTAGCATA
>PASJ01000029.1 GCA_002711925.1 Pseudobdellovibrionaceae bacterium
GCATGTTGTAAAAGGTAAGGACTGATTTCTGTTATTAATCTGTTAGTAAATCGAGGTGAGCCGTCTTTTTGCCAATGGTGGGTACGTGGTTTATACTGATTTTGTTTTTTTTGGCCTGTTTGATTCAGTTTTTTTTGAAATTCTAAAGATTCGTTTTTTAAACCTGGTAATAATGGCTCCTCGATAGATGTTTTTTGTGGGTTATTTTTAGCAATAAGCATGGTAGAGGTTCCAAAGAGAAGAATAAAAAATTGTAATGTTAAAAAATAATAATTTTTTGTAAACATTTTTTTTTAACCTTTTGTTTGAAAAACAAGATTTTTTGAAAATCTAATTTTATTCTAGAGATCCTCTTTGAAGGGAGCAAGAAAAAAAATTAAGACCTTACTTTCTTGGTAAGAATAAAGTTTTGATGATGTTTGGTTTGCGTTATTTTATTGTGTAAGACCGGAGTTTGTTGTCCGTTTGAGGAAAGCTTCTTGTCTTTGGTGTTGCCTAAGTTCAATTTGATCAAGGGTATCTCGTGGTATTGCAGCAATAAGACGTCTTGTGTAATCATCTTTTGGTTGAGCATAAATGGCTTCAGATGGACCAAATTCCACAATTTTCCCAGCATTCATCACAGCAATCATATCAGACATAAACTTAACAACACTTAAATCGTGACTAATAAAGAGATAAGTGAGTCGACGTTTAAGTTGTAAATCTTTCAGTAAATTTAATACTTGGGCTTGAACAGAAACGTCAAGAGCAGAAACGGACTCATCGCAAATGATCAGTTCGGGGTCTACTGTAAGAGCTCTTGCTATACATATTCTTTGTCTTTGCCCGCCTGAAAATTCATGTGGGTATCTTGAAAGTAGGTGGTCTCCTTGGAGCCCGACTTCAGCAAGAAGAGAAATTGCACGATCTCTTCGTTCTTTTTGATTCGCACCGATATTATGGATAAGCATTCCTTCGGTCAGTATAGATTCTATTGTCCATCTCGGGTTTAAAGAGCCGTAGGGGTCTTGAAAAATAACTTGTAGTTTTTTCCTCGTTTGTCTCAGCTGCATGGGATCAAGGGAACTTAAATCTACGCCATTGAATAAAACTTGGCCATTTGTGGGCTCTGTCAGTCTGACGATTGACCTCCCTGCTGTTGTCTTACCGCAGCCAGATTCTCCAACTAAACCTAGGGTTTGACCTCTGTAGATATCAAAACTGATCCCGTCCACTGCGCGAACATAATCGTGTACCCGTCGAAGAACTCCTTTTCTGATGGGAAAATGAACTTCTAAATTTTTTACTTGTAAAAGTGCTAAGGTCCCCTCATCAACAAGAGTTGTGTCTTTGTCTTCTTGAGTAGGGTCAAAAGGGTAAGAAAGGTCTTTTAAAACAGATTTAGGGTGAAGTAAACGTCCTCGTCCTTGGCTCACAAATTTTTTAAATTTTTCAGCGTCCACTGTCTTTTCTACTAAACTATATCCGCCACTGTCGGATATTTTAGTTTCCATGTAATCTGCAACTGTGGGTAGGCGTTTATTGTTTGTTTCAAGGCGCGGACGGCAGTTTAGTAGGCCTTTTGTGTAAGGGTGCGCAGGGGATTTGAAAATTTGATGAATATCACCAAACTCTACAAGTTTTCCGCGGTACATGACAGCAACCTCATCAGCAATCTCAGCAATCACCCCCAGGTCGTGGGTGATAAATAAAATAGCCATCCCTCTTTCGTCTCGAAGTTTACGAAGAAGGTCAAGTATTTGAGCTTGAATGGTCACATCTAAAGCTGTTGTGGGTTCATCTGCAATCAGAAGCTTAGGGTTACACGATAAAGCCATAGCTATCATGACACGCTGCTTTTGTCCCCCCGACATTTCGTGAGGGTAGGAATCAATACGTCTTTCCGGATCCGGAATCCCAACTTCTTTGTACAGTTCAATAGCACGATCTCGAGCTTCTTTTTTTGACACCTTTTGGTGCAAAATAATAGCCTCCATGACCTGAGCACCCGTTGTGTACAGGGGGTTTAAAGAGGTCATAGGCTCTTGAAAAATCATGGAGATCTCTTTGCCTCTTATTTTACGCATGTCTTTGTCGGGGAGGTTCAGTAGTTCTCGTCCAAAAAAAGAAATGGAAGAGTTCTTTTCAACAGAAGAGACGAGGCTAGGTAGAAGTTGCATGATTGATAAGGACGTAACAGATTTACCACTTCCAGACTCACCTACTATGCCAAGAGTTTGTCCGGGTTTAATAGAAATGTTTAAATCTTCAACCGCAGTAATTTTCCCGCTGTTGGTATGAAAGTAAGTGCTTAATCCACTTATCTCTAAAAGATTTTTTGCATCGCTCATAGCTAACGACCTTATAGTTATAGGCTTTATCTTTTTTCAAAAGTATATTGTCTTCTCTTTTGAAGTGATAAAGTCATCGACTCATAAAATTTGCTTTTTATTTGGAGTCTACACGTGATGACCATTTACATGAAATCACCTTTTAAAAAACCATTGTTTAATATGAATAGGAAAAAGCTAGCATAGGATTTTTTAATAAGATAGTAAAAACAAGTGTGTTTCCCTTAAGAGAAAGACAATTTGAGAGAATACCATTAGATTTATTATTCCACCCATTTAATTTCTGGTATGTAAAACGATCAAAGCTCGTGATTTTCAATAAAGGGTAAAAGACATGCTCCAAGTGAGCCTGCAGAATCACCTAATTTTGCAGCAGTGATAGAAGGTATGTTTTCTTTTACATAAGTATGGGGTTTTATAAATGAAAGTAAGTCTTCATACAAAAGTTTTTCCTTACTCATTCCTCCCCCAAAGACAAAGCACGATGGGTCAAATGATTGAATTAAGTTACCAAGAAATTTTCCTAAATATTTTTTGTATTGAATGATCGTTGCTGTGGCCATTGGTTCCCCCTTTTCGTGCAAATCGAAGATCTCTTTTGCTGATGGGGCAGATAAAATCTGACCATACATTCTGGTACGAAAACTAGCTTCAAAGCCTGGTCCAGAAAGGTATTGTTCACTACACCCTGATCGTCCGCAGTAGCATGGTAAACCGTTTGTTACAAGTTCTATATGACCAACTTCACAAGCTGAACCTCTTCGACCTTGAAAGATTTTATTTTGATAATAAAATCCACCTCCAACCCCTGTGCCTAAGATAAGACCAAAACAGGAAAAATTTTTATATCTTTCTTTTTCTTTTTGATGCAAATTTTTCCCGGCTCCAAGTAGACTTTCAGCTAAGGTAAAACAGTTAGCATCATTCATACTTACCACAGGACACCTCAGCATCAATGTGTCGTTAAGATCTTTTTGAAGATTTTTTCCGACTAAAAATCTAGAGTTTCCGTTGAGCATTTTTTTTGTAAAATTACAAACTGTTCCAGGTAAAGCTAAGCCACAACCTGTAATATCATCAAAAGATACGGATGAATCTTTACACACACTTTGACAAAAAAATTCGAGTCTTTCAATAAAGTGACTATAGCTGTCAAGTCTGTTGGTTGAAATTCTTTGTCTGTTGATAATCTCCCAGTGAAAGGATTGATCTTGATAGGAAAAGGAATTTTTAGATGAACCTTGTTCTAGGGTCAAAAGGCTTAATTCAACTTTTGTCCCACCGATGTCAAGCCCGAGAAAAATCATAGTTTTCCTTAATGTCTAGGAGTTTTCAACTTTTTTTAAAAGAGATTTAAGGCGCCTGTCGGCTTCTTGCCTTGATGTTTTGTAGTGATTAGACAAATAAAGAGAGCGAGAAAAATTACCCCATTCTCCTCGCCACGATCCTGAAAGCATCATGTTATCTATTGCTTGAGAACAATCTGCAAATGCAAAACCTCGAAGACTTTCACTGGGCCATAAGGTTGGATGGTTTTTATCCCAAGCAATAAGGTTAGCTAGACTGTTTTTTTCAATAACACCCACACTAAGGTTGGGATGAAGATCACTTGCTCCTTGCCAAACTTTATTAAGTAGCCAGTTTGGAGAACGAAAAGAAGCTGAAGACAACCAAGATTGCTCTCTTTTTTTAACAAGCTTAGAGCATCCTTGTGCTGAATCTTTGTAAAATTTTTCATACTCTAAAGAGTGTGCTTTGGCCTGCAAAGGGAAACCTGATAGGTAACGTAACTCTTTTTGAACGTTCATAGAATCGTTACTAGCGGCACAATCTGTACCAACAAGCCAGGAAACTTTATTTTTCTCCCAGTTGAGAACATTGGCAGGGAAAGAAAATATTAATTGCGAAAAAGGACACCAACACAAAGTATGCTTTTTATTATCAAAAAAAGAAAAATCCTTTTCATCTAAAAAGATAGCGTGGACTAAAAGTGCTTTGAGTTTAGCATCTAAAAATCCTATGTCTTTTAGAAAGTGGATGGGTGATTTCTTTTCTCGCTCTATGATGCGCTTATACTCATCGCCTGATTGTGCTACGTGAACATGCACAGGAAGATTAGTTTTTTCACTCAAATCTGTAATTTTTAACCACAGTTTTTTGCTGACACTGTCTGTGGCGTGCGGTCCAAAAGCAGCAAAAATACCTTTGTCGGCAAACTTTTGGGTTTTGAGAATGTTTAGTGTGTGGTCGAGTTCCTTTTCCCACGAATCTTTAAAAGGTCCATAAAGATCTTGTAGGGTTGGAGCAACTACACCACATAATCCGACTTCATAAAGAGCTTCAGCTATGGCGTTACCGTGGTAGAAATGATCCCAAACGAACCCAACTCCATTAAGCAAAGATTCGTAGGCTCCAATGGTGGTGAAACACTTTACATCATCGAAGCTAAGGTGTTTTTCAAGACTAAAAAACAGGTCTTCCACAACATTTAGTCTTGTAAATTTTTCAACGTCAACCCCCCTAAAAAAGCTCATTGCAAGGTGGGTATGGCTGTTAATAAACGCCGGGGTTAAAATATGATTTTCAAGTACAACATTTTGTTGACTTTGTTTCTCATTTTTCATTTCTTTTGCTACGGATGTAAACTCTTCTAAAGTGTAGCGCAAGACTTGAGAAATTTTCGTACCTTCGATAGATACCACTGCGGGTTGTAAGTCGAGAGAACCTTGAGGGTTTAAAAGCGCAACTTTATCGCAGGCAATTTTAATTTTTTCAGACATCAAGCAAATCCCTCCTGGCTTTGTGGGAGAAAGTGTAAATGGAGGCCAACAGCAGTCTCTTTAAAAAAAATAAGGTGTCGTATGCCATTTTTAATATCTTAATAACAATTGTTTTTTTGTGCAAGTCTCAGTCTTTTTTATTTTGTATCACTTTTCACTCTACTTACTTGTTTAAAGAAAATTAAAAGTATGTACAATAAGGGTTTCTTTTTTACTAGCAGAAGACAAAATATGGCAAAACTTTATTACAGATATGGTACTGTGGGTAGCGCCAAAACACTCAATTTATTGGCTGTTGCGCACAACTACAAGCAGCAAGATAAACGAGTTTTAATCATGAAGCCTCGGTTAGATACAAGGTTTGGCTATAAAACTGTGCGATCTCGAGCTGGTCTCAACATGGAAGCTGACGTTCTTTTGACTGAAAACACTGTGTTTTCTTTTGATGGGCAGTCTCGTGAAAACTCAGGGGCGAATGAAATTTTTATAGACAAAGATATTACCTGCATTGTTGTAGATGAAGCTCAATTTTTATCTGCAGCTACCGTAAGTCGTTTGTATGAACTTACAATTTATTGCAATATTCCTGTTCTTCTCTATGGTTTGAAAACCGATTTTAAAGGTCATCTTTTTCCGGGAAGCACTAGGATCCTTGAACTTGCAGATTCTGTAGAAGAGATAAAAACAACTTGTTTTTATTGTAATAAAAAAGCTATTTTCAACCTTAAACTTCTCGACGGCAAACCTTGCTTTAAAGGGAAAACAGTCGATCTTGGAGCGGATGAAAAATATCGGCCAGCATGTAAATTTTGTTTTGAAAAGTTTAAAAAAGCCGCTTTGCATTAGTTTGCTTTCGATGCTTTATACTTTGCGGCTATGGGGTAACTAGGTTTGCAAGACACTCTTTTCTCATCACAAGAAGAAGGTTGTAAGGAAAACTTCTTGCCTCTTAGTGAGTTTTCTCGTCCCGATTCTTTCGAAAATTTTATGGGTCAAAATTTTGATTCAAAAATTTCATCCCCGTTTCGCGTATTGATTGAAAAAATGAGCTTTAATTCACTTATCTTATGGGGGCCTCCTGGTTGTGGTAAAACGACCCTGGCTAATATTATAAAAAACATAGCACCCTACGCTTTCATTTCTCTTTCTGCTGTAGATGCTGGAGTGAAGGAAATTTGAGAGGAAATATCTAGAAAAAAACGACAACTCCACCAAAGTCTTGAGTCAGTTAAGGTTCCTGTTTTATTTATTGATGAACTCCATCGGCTTAATAAAGCTCAGCAAGATATTTTTTTGCCTATAATTGAAAACGGCAGCATTAAATTTATTGGAGCAAGCACGGAAAATCCATCTTTTGAGATCAACAACGCTATTCTTTCAAGATCTCACGTTTTAAAGATGCTTCCTTTAAATACAATTGAGATTGAAAAAATTTTAAAAAGAGCTGTTTGTAAATATAATGAAAAATATTTAGTGGCAGAAGAACTTTCCGAAGAAGTTTTTAAGAGGATTGCTGCAAATTCAGATGGAGATGCTAGGAAAGCTTTGAACTGTCTCGAGTTGATTCTTTCAAACGGTCAAAAGCCTCGTTGTCTCGAAAAAAATCTCGACTTTTTCCTACAGCAAAATGGTACAAAGTACGATAAAAATAAAGATTATCATTATGACTTGATTTCAGCATTTATAAAATCTATTCGAGCTAGTGAAGTAGATGCAGCGATTTACTACCTTGCTCGTATGTTAAATGCAGGAGAAAGTCCTGATTTTATTGCTCGTCGTCTCATTATCAGTGCTTCCGAGGATATAGGAATGGCAAATCCTCATTGTTTAAATTTTGCAAGTTCTGCAGCATCAGCTGTTAAAATGATTGGAATGCCTGAAGCAAAAATTATTTTATCACACGTGACGACTTTACTAGCAACGTCACCTAAATCAAACTCTTCTTATCAGGCTATACGACAAGCTGAAAAAGATGTCGAACTTTATAAGTCTCTTGAAGTTCCCCTTCACCTTCGAAACGCCCCAAGCAAGCTGATGATGGGCTACGGTCAATCTTATCAACGTCCACTCAAAGAAGATGTCGTAAAAAATCGAAATCAGTCTTACCTTCCTCATCAAATTGCAGGGAAAAAATACTATGTGCCAAAAGATTCTGGATATGAAAAAAATATTTGCCTAAACTACGGGAAAAAGTCATAATTTCCTTCCACTTATTTTAGGAGAGAAAGAGAGTTTTCTTGTGATGGATAAAAGTCGTAGAAATTTTCTTAAAAAAATCGCTTTAAGTTATATTTATTCTGATTTTGTTTTTAAGCATTTTTTTCTTGATAAAAAATCTTTTTTGGCTTTCGCAGAAGACAAAAAAGATCTTGAAGTTTTAAATGATCGGCCTTTAAATGCTCAAGCTGAGCCGCATAAACTTGACCAGCAAGTAACTCCAACACACTCTTTATTCGTTCGAAATAATGGCATCGTTCCTTCCGCTGCTTATCAAAGTGATCTTTCAAAGTGGAGCTTAAGTGTTACAGGTGAATTAAATCAAGAAAAGTCATATACTATGAAAGATTTACTAAAAAAATTCAAGTTGTACACTTATCAGTTAGTTTTAGAGTGTGGGGGTAATGGTCGTGCTGGATTTTATCCTCCAACTCCAGGCAACCAGTGGACCTACGGTGCTGTCGGCTGCCCTGAATGGAGCGGTATTCGCTTGAAAGATCTTCTTAATGATCTTGGTTTGAAATCCTCTGCAAAATATATAGCTTATTATGGTATGGATATTCATCCAAGTGGAGATATGAAAAAAGATGTCATTTCGAGAGGTTTCCCTATTCATAAAGCTCTTGAAGATACAACTTTAGTTGCATTTAAACTTAATGGTAAAGATCTTCCTCCTGTTCATGGTTTTCCAGCAAGGCTTATTTGTCCAGGTTTTCCTGCTTCTGCAAGTGGCAAGTGGTTAAAGAAAATTTGGGTTAGAGATCGTGTTCATGATGGTGCCAAGATGACAGGAAATTCATATAAAATTCCGAAAAATCCAGTTGCTCCTGGTTCGAAGGTTTTAGACAAAGATCTTATGATTATTGAAAATATGCCGGTGAAGTCTTTAATTACTTTTCCTCGCTCTAAATCAAAGGTAGCTGTGAAAGATAAGGATAAATTTATTTGTCGAGGCTTTGCTTGGTCAGGTAGTGGTGAAATAGCAAAAGTTGATGTGAGTTTTGATTTTGGTCAAACATGGCATACGGCTAAATTAAGTCAACCAGCAAATCCTTTTGCGTGGCAAAGGTGGGAAATAACTTTAGTTTTACCTCAACAGGGTTATTACGAAGTTTGGTCTTGTGCTACGGATATGACAGGAAAAAGTCAACCGATGGTAACACCCGGTTGGAATCCAAAAGGGTACGTTAATAATGCTATGCCTAGGATAGCTATTAATGTGGTTTAAGGTGGAAGGTGTATGAAGGTTAAAAAATTTATTTTATTTTTTTTTTCTTTCTGTCAACTTTTTAGTCTACGCTCAAAGTGACGCAGATCTTTTGCCTGAAGATCCCAGAAAGATTCTTGTTATTAAAAACTGTATCATGTGTCACTCTGCAAAACTTATTGCTCAAAATAGTATGTCAAAAGATGCTTGGCAAAATATCATTTTATACATGCAAGAAAAACATAATTTGAGACAGCTTCCCCCAGGTGATGAACAAAAAATTGTTTCATACTTAAGTCAGTATTTTTCTCCTAAAGTTTCCCATGGTATTGACGGTGATCTGGGTCCGCGAGCAATCAATCCACTTCCTTGATATATCAATTTACGGTCCAAATATGTTCATCAAGATATTTACTACTTTTTCTATTTAAAAGAATTCTTCTCGTTTTAATCGTATTTCTAAGTATTGACCCCCAAAAGCAAAAAGATCTATAAACTGCAATGAATTTGTTCCCGGGAGTCTTCTTATGAGAAATATAGTCACACGGCTATTTTTATTAGGTCTATTCGTCTCAAGTTTTTTTTCCGAGAACTTGATGTCTTTGACACGTGATCAAG
Source organism: Pseudobdellovibrionaceae bacterium (assembly GCA_002711925.1). Taxonomy (GTDB): domain Bacteria; phylum Bdellovibrionota_B; class Oligoflexia; order Oligoflexales; family Bog-1112. The sequence continues at coordinate 9,156 of PASJ01000029.1, forward strand.
GTCCCTTAAGTAGAAAACATATTCAAGACGCTTTTGAGTTTAAGAAAAAGTATTTTTATGATGATAAAGGTCGATTGGATCAATGGAAAATAGATAAATTCCTAGAAAAAATAGAACGAGAAAAAAATCAGCTTGTTTCAGATATGTATGAGTCTAAAATTATAGAAAAGCTAGAACTAGATATTGATGATCTTAAAACAGCAAAGAAATCAGCTGAAAAACAGCTTAGAGAGGAAAAAAATGAGCTACTCTATGCTTTTAATCATTACCTTCTTCCAAAAATAAATCAATTAAAACTCTTAGCCAGAGACAGTCAGAATTCTTCCCAACAAGAGGAAAATGCAATGGCTATTCTCGATGATTTTGTTCGAGTTTATTCTTTGTTTTATTTTCCGTCTTCGAAAGAGTCAACACCAAGAAATACTTGGGGTAAAGATTATAATCATCCTGATTTTATAAAAAAATTTGGAGGTTATGAATTTAAAAAAAATGACCCAGATTACGTAGAAGCAAATAACTTGATTGTTTCTTACCATAACCAAAAAGACGTCTCTTTGTGTCTGAAACAAACACTGAAAGTTGGTCAGTATCTTTCTCCTAAAGATATCAAGGTTCTTAAATCATGTAAGTTTGATCTATCAAGATTAGATCCTGGATCGAACCCTTTTTGGAAGAAACCTTCATTGCGTCAAATGACAGAAATGAGAAGTTTGTTTCCCCAGCAAATTTTTCCAAATGAAGATGACAAAATCAATTATAAAAGTATACGTTTTTCTGGTCAAGCTTCCCCTAAGTTTGAGGCTTCTTTTACTAGAGGGGACAAAAAATACTCCATAAAGATAAAACTAGGACGAGAAATTCACAGTGAAATTGCTTCGAGTCAACTTGCTCAGCTGACAGGGTTCAATCAAGACTTTATGAAACACTACCGGAAAATAAAACTCCACCTTGGAAAAAGAAAGGTGGGTCAAGTCATTTTAATGTTTCGTCGTTTCTATGAGTTTGAAGATCTACCTAGATTTGTTGAACAGATTTATAATGGACCAGGAGAACACTGGATAGAATTTAAAGATGTTTTGATAGAAAGTCACGATGATGATAATTATGTGCGACTTGGTTCGTATGATTTTGAGGGTTGGGATCTTCCAAATAGAAGGGAACATAGAGGTGAAATTCTTTTTCTTGCTTGGTTAAATATTGGTGATACAAAAGCATCGAACTATAAAATGCTCATGAAAAAAAATGATTCTTCTCCGCAAGTTTTATATAGACTTCACGATCCAGGGTTTTCTTTGGACCGGTCTCTTGCTTTAAGAAAGCCTTTTGATTTGACAAAGGTTTTATCTCGCAGAGATCGTAGTGTGAACGTTTTTTCTAAATCTTTTTTGCAGTGGCAAGAGGAGAAAGTTAAAGTTTGGTGGAACGATTTGATTTTTCGCAATGGTCGACGATTTCATACAAGTACATATTCAGATCTTAAATGGATGGCAAGAAACATTGCATCCATAAAAGAAGAAGATATCTTAGAAAGTCTTCGAGAGGCTAGAATTGTAAAAGATGTTGCAGATCTTTATTTTCAAAAGTTAAAAAATAGGCGTAATGAAATTGTTAAAGCCTTCGATCTTAAGGAGGAATTTGCTCTTTTTGATGTTCCTAACCTAAGCAAATACTCTCCTAATAAAAATATTCATAATGGCCGACTAGTTAAATCATTTTATCCAGGACATGCTGAATATGAGACAAAAAGAAATAATTTTGGAACTTTCTTGTTAGAAAATATAAGTTTGAATCTTCCCCTTTTTGGTTTAACAGATAAGTTTTCTTTTAACCTTCGAGCAGCAGAACTGGAAGCAAATTATCATCCTATAAAAATTGCAAAAAGTGCTTTGATCCCTGGAGTTAAAGTCGTAATAAGTCGTCGCGTTTTTCCTAATGCTCAAAGATGGAATACGGCAGATAAATCAAGAGCATTTGTTATTAAAGATACTTTGGGAATCGAGTATGGTGTGGGAAGTGATCTTCTCGAAAAAGTTAAGCATCACATACCGATTTCATTGCGAGGTTACATTAAAGTTTACAGTAAGCAAATTGAATTTATTCACTACGGTGAAACAAGAAAAGAAGCATATTTTAAGTCTTTTAAGATTTTTCAGATCATGAGACAACTTCATCATTATCTAGCTTATGATCTTGATTGCGGCGAAACAATTATACAAAAAGACTTTTATGGTCTCGATTTAAATGAAAGGGCAGCTATTCATAACCCCGGGCCAGAAATTCTTTCAAATGACATTAGTCTCCAGCTTCAATGGTTTGATTCAAGGCCAATTCATTATTTTCGTGACCAGTTTGGAGTCCTTTATATTTATTTAGAAAAAATGAAAGCTCACACTGTTGGTACAAGTTTGAATATTCTTGACCTTGATACGGGATTTATGTCTTTTCCACTCATTGGTGTTGATTTTTCAAGTAAACTCTTCACACATGACTCTCAACTTTATAATTTCCTTTTGCCGTCTTTAAGAACTCAAAACCCTGACTTAACTTTAATGAAAAGAGATTATGAATTTTCAGTCTTAAAGTATTTAAAAGATAGAAAAGAGATGGAATCTCTCGAAGACATTTTAAATGGAAATATGGACTCTGAAAAAGCTAAACTCAACAAAGTTTTCTCACTTAAATCAAGAACAAAAGTTTTAGCCAGAAAATTTGGATTATTATTTTGGGGTAACACAAGAAAGGAAAAAACTCTTTCTAGTTTTGAAGCAGAAGTTCCAAATCAAAAAAATACTCGCTATTTTCATCGTTACAGTATAAAAAGAAGATACAATAAACGATATGATCAGATTCCTGTTCCTGATAATGAAGATATTTTAATTCCAAAAGGTGGTATGCATGAAATACAAGTTGAGGTTGAAGATAAAGATGTTTTAGATTATGGAGTTCACATCAAGATTCAAGATTTTATGCGTAAGGGAAGTCGTCACGAGTTAAAAAAATTTATAAATAAGTTAAATAATAAATTTTCTAAATCTAAAGAAGATAAGTTTTATAGACATATTGTTATTCCTCAAAAAGAAGAAGTTAATCTATATAGGAAAGTCTATAGTGATACAAATATTTATATCGATTCGAAAGGCATAAAACAAAAATTACTCAAGTATTCCCCTCAAGATATTTTTTCCATTGCTCAATCTTACTACAAAAATAAGATTCCTTTAAGGGCCAGAAGGTTGCAAAAATACTACACGCGTCTTTTGACATCAGAAAATGATGGTAGAAAGTTTGCGGAAAATTTAGGTAAATTTATAAATACTATGGCTACACGAAAATATGGTTTAGATCTTATGAAAGAAATCATAGGTCATGATCATATGCATGTTTATGGTCAGATTTATGGTGTCTATAGAAGTTTTACCATGTTACAAAGGACGGAAGTACTGGCAGGAGTGCGTTTTGCAGGTAATAATTGGGGACATTTTGATCATGTATCGCCTTTAAGGTCATTTCTAAAATTTCAAGATTTTGATGCTGATACGATTTATGTTTCTCCTCTTGTTAACCCTGGATCTTATATGGGGACACTCCCTATGCCAGCCCCACCAATGTTTTAAATAGTTGCAAAGATTGTTTTTTCTATTCAATACTGTTTTATATCGTTCTTTTGTTACATGGAGTTTGTCTCTTGGAGTATATTAGCCCTGCCGCAATTGTAAAACAAGGTGACTTAGTTTTATATGCAACATCCTTTCGCGTTGCA
>PASJ01000030.1 GCA_002711925.1 Pseudobdellovibrionaceae bacterium
CTTTGTATTGCATCTAAAACTGGTTGCATTTGTTGTTTACCGACAGCAGCACCCCAACTTGCACTTATAATATCTGCACCATTATCTACAGCATAGTCAACGGACTTTGTTGCCCCCATTAAATCTCCAGAACCATCCGCTCCCAAAAATCGTATTGGCATCAAAGTCACATTTTGGGCAATCCCAGACACCCCTATACCATTATCACCAACAGAACCAATAATACCAGCACAGTGCGTGCCGTGCCCAGGGTTTTTAGAAGAAGTTTCATCCATAGGGTCGCTATCGTCTGCAAAAAAATCCCAACCTCGAATATCATCGACATACCCATTATCATCATCATCAACACCATTTGATGGTGTCTCGTTTGGGTTTTGCCAAATCTGTTGTTTTAAATCCTCGTGCTCCCAGTCAATACCCGTATCAATAACGGCAACAGTTATTGCAGAATTTCCTCTTTGAATACCCCAAGCTTTTGCAGCTTCAATTTTTTCTAGTGCCCATTGCTTCTCGTACGATGGATCATTAGGAAAATCGTTAAAGGTGTGAATTTTAATATTTGGTACAATATATTCAGCATTTATAGACTTTTGAAGAGCTTGAATTTTTTTTGAAGAAACTTGACCATCTTCTATAAAATCAATTAAGACTAAATTACCTAATTCGTGTTGATCAATAATTTTTGTTTCTTTATTGGAGGAAAGAGCTGTAAAACTTGATTGGAAAGTTTGATTCTTTGAAAGCTTGACTATAAACTCGTCAGCAAAAATATAGGTCGAACAACTAAGGAAAAAAAAGATTGTCAAAACATGTTTAGATACTGAACGTCTGACCTGTAAAGGCATATTCACCCCTCCCTAAAAGTTATTTGACCACTCCACTTTCAGAGCAATCTTCTCAATAAAAGATAATCTAATTATATTTTACATGAAGAGGGAGCACATCGCAAATGTATAGATCATATTGCTTACCGGGCTATGCCTTTTTTTAAAGTACCACGGTAATGTAAGCATGGCATGACGGAAGTTTTCGGCAGAAGGAGTGAACCTGGAGACAAAACTGAATTACACCCTGTTTGGCAGAAGTCACCCAAAATTGAACCAAACTTTTTTAAACCTGAAGAAACAACACTATCAGAAATTGGATGCCTGTAGGAAACGTCAGAACTATTTAGTTTAAGGTTTGCCAACTTTGTTCCTGCCCCCAGATTACTACTTTGACCAAGTATTGAGTTTCCAATATATGCAAAGTGAGAGGCTTTTGCGTGGTCAAAAAAACACGATGATTTTACTTCTGTTGTATGCCCAACAACACAAGATTCTCCAATATAAACATCTCCTCGCAAATAAGCACAGTGACGAATATCACTGTTTTTACCAATAAAACAAGGTCCTTGGATTACAGCAAAAGGACCGACTTTCGCGCCTTTTTCAATGAAAACCTGTCCAGAAACAACAGCCCTAGGATCGACGTTACCATGAATAACGGGTTGGTTTAAAACACCTAAAGATTTTAATAAATCCACCAGCCAGCGGTTTAAATTCGCTCCTAGAAGAGAAAAGCTGTCTTGTGGAATTTTTACACTATTATATAAAGTAGAGGAATCAATAAATATATTAAGTGGTAATCTTTCACTCATAATGTCTCTTTCAAGCTAATTAAAAAAAAAGATAAGGCTAAAGTTCGATAAAAACAAACCGAACACTCATTTGTAAATGTTCGAGCCAAAGGCTCAATAAGTTCAAAGCATGATAAATGCTCTTATAAATGAGTTCAACTAATTTTTCATGGAGTTTGTATGATAGATCTTAATGACTTCAAACGCAGGGTAAAGCTCTGGATAGATGAAAACCCTACAGAAAATGAATCAGAACTAGCAAAATATTGTGAGACCTTAATTCCAAAATCAAAACATGGTGAAAATACATGGCTCATAGAGCAAACTATAGGTTGGTTTAGACACCTGAAGAATAAAAATCAGAGCCAATAAATTAATTTTTGTTTTCCATAAAACATTTGACTCGAAGAAACTCACTCTTTTGAATTCTATCAAGAATTTCAAAAGAATCAAAACCTAAGTCTTTAAACCAGTTTAAATTTTGAAGCTCTGGCATCGGTGTTACAACCTCATCACCATCATCTGATTCATATAACTCGTAAGCTTCGTAAATATCGCCATTTTCATCCATACGGAAGAAGTGATAGCCGTCTCCAGACAAAATGACACCGTCTTTGGAATCTCCAGTCCAATACTCCCTCTGAAAAATTTCTCTTTTTTTCATTCATAACTCCGATTTGTTTAAATAAAAAACAAACATAGTTTTTCTTACTGCAAACAGGAAGAGTCTTGAACAGATTCACTTTTTTATAGAACTAATATTAACATATCAAAAAATTTCTTCTAAAACAAGAGAGGACAAAACCGCGAAAGCAAGCTGCTTGAAGTAACCATATTCAATCAGTATCAATAAATTTTTTGACCAAACCGCTTAAAACGAAGAGTAGGGAAAAACGCACCTTTTTTAGTATACATACTCCATAAGACAAAAAGAGCTTTACCTTTTATTAAAGAAAGGGGAACCTTGCCCCAAACTCTTGAATCAGACGAGTTATCTCTGTTATCTCCAAAGACAACGACGCTTTTCTCCGGAACTATATAAATATCTTGTGAACTAGGCCAAGACTTTTTCGGCAGATAACTCAAATTTTTTTTTAAATAAAGAGTCCAATGAACCACACCACCTAAATCTTCTTGGAACAAATCCTTTTTATCGGAAAGATCAGTAATATCATCAAGAATTGACCTATGACTATTCATACTTTTTCTTTCCACAGCAATTTCATTTATATAAAGTATACCATCTTCGAGTTTTATGTGATCACCGGGCAATCCAACAACACGCTTAACATAGTCTAAACTTGGATCTTTTGGATAAGAGAAAACAATAATATCACCTCGTTTCACTTGACCCAGAGACATGAGTGATATATTTGTGAAAGGAAACTTTAAATCATATGTAAGCTTGCTGGCTAATAAACGATCTCCCGTTTTGATAGTAGGCTCCATTGAAGCTGTAGGAACGTGGTAAGGAGCAGCAACTGACCAACGAAATATAAAAATTATAATTATCATGATAAAAAGTGATTTAATATTTTCAAAGCTAAAAAAATCTACTTTATAATTTTCTTTATTTTCTAATTTTTCTTCACTCAAAATCACAAGACCTTATAAAGTATCTGAACTTTATGCGTCAAAAATCTCGATAAAAACAAATTTGGCTCTACTTTTGAAAAGATTCAACAGCACTTATAACCTGGTCGATCGCGTGTTGAGAAACACTAGCTCCCCAGTGAGAAATTACGTCAGAAGCCAGTATTGTTGCTAATTTTCCAGATGATTCCAAACTCACCCCGTTAAGAACTCCGTAGAGAAAACCAGCTGCGAACATATCGCCTGCACCAGTTGTATCAATTATTTTTGTATCAAGTGCAGGGACTTTAATAAATGAATTTTCATCACCGATAAGAGCGCCGTCTTTATCAAGTTTAACCACTGCGACGGATTTATTTTCAGCAACTTTTTGAACGGTTTCCTCTGCAGATAAATTATATAACAAAAATGATTCTTCTCTGTTAGCGAAAAGAATATCAGCGTACTCTTCAGTTAGAGAAATAAATTCTTGCTTGTTTTTAGAAACAACGAAAGGGTCAGCAAGGTCAAAAGAAATTATGCATTGAGATTTTTTTGCACAATCTAATGCTTTTATTATCCCCTTCTTTTGACCTTCAGTATCCCATTGATAGCCTGAGAAATGAAAAATTTTTGAAGTTGAAATATCTGCAACAGGTATGGATTTTTCATCATAAAGACGACTCGCACCCAAGCAAGTATTCATAGTTCTTTCACCATCTGAAGTCACAAGGACAAGACAAGAACCAGTCGCATCATGAGCTGTTACTGTTAATCTCCCATCTATTTTTAGATGATGAAGTTTACTTTTTATCTGATCTCCGAAACTATCATTAGCAATCATGCCAGCAAACATTGCTTTGCTTCCCAAAGCCGCTAGTGTTCTAATGGTGTTTAAAGAGGATCCCCCTAATTCAACTGTTTCCGTTTTATTAGAAAAATATGCTAAAATTTCAGACTGCGCCTGACTATTAACTAGGTGCATCTGCCCTTTCTTCATTTTGAAGTAGGACAAATCATCGTCACTAACTTTAATCAGAATATCAACAAGAGCATTACACACAGTAGAAACATCAAAAGATCGAGTAGTGCTGTTAATTTTAATAAAGTTCATATTCATTCCAATCTATAATGTAATTAATATAAATCAAAAAATTACCAGGAAAAGAAAATATAATAAACTGAGAAAGATCAATTTTTATCCTTATGTTACTATCAATGAAAATATACAAAGCTTACTTAGTAAAGAAAAAAATACAACCGACCCCTAAGTATTTAAAATAAGTTTCAATAAGTCGTTTAATAATTAATAAAGGACTAAATTATATGATCTATAGAATCTTCTATATTGTAACTTTAGACATAAAATCTTTTAAATATAACCAGGCTGAATAATAAGAGATAAAAAAAGCAAACCATATAGAAATCATACCTATTTCTAAAAAAGGCCAACCAAATAAAGAATAAGAAACAAGTAAACAAGTTAAAGAAAAATCAAGAATAAATGTTTTTATCTTTGCAATATAGCTGACGTCTATTGAAAATTTTTGTTGACAGGCAGCCAGCCTTAGGCCAGAAACTGCTATTTCGCGACACAAGAGTCCTCCTCCTAACCACGGCAAGAGATGATTTGTGGAAACAATCAAAATAATTGCTGTTCCAATTAAGATCTTATCAGCAATGGGATCAAGTATCGCTCCAAGTCGAGTTTCAAGGTTAAATCGTCTAGCAATAAAACCGTCCAACCAGTCGGTAAAACATGCCAAAGCAAATAGAGCTGCGCAGAACACCTTTATACCCTTAATATCAAAGGGATAAAGAAGAAGCAGGATGGGGTTGACGGCAATCCTAAAAAAAGTCAAATAATTTGGTAAATTTTTAAGCCAAAAAGGCTGAGAACTCTCTGTGCTCATTAGCTTAACCTCAATAAGCTTTGTGTAAACATTCAAAATAAATTTTCCTCTATAATATATATAACTTCACTTGAAATTCAATCAATTTATAAGGGCACCAGGATATAACTTAGACAATTTGAATTCTAATAAAAGAGGCTCTCCATAATGCATAAGAATAAAATGAAATCACTCATCTCTATGGAAAAGGTGTGATATATAAATTCAAAAAAAACTAACTCTTTGAAGCGGTAAAATCGATGGAAGAGTACCCAATATTTTAAACAAAGAAATCTTCACAGCCAAAAATTATTTAGTCAAACTAGTGGCCTTTTATATTTTTTCTTTTTGGCTTAATTTTCTTTTCTGAGAAAAAAGATCCATAACTTGAGCTTTAGTCAAAATACGAGCACTTTGAAATAAAACAATTAAGTGATCAGCCTCTAAACAACTCATGTCTGAAAAAGATATTTCTCCCGCCTCAACACTTGCTTTTTGAATATCAATTGTAAATGAGTTAGCATCTTTAATAACTTCAAACGGAGCTATCTTATTCTGAACTTGATAACCTTCGTCTTTAAGTTTTTTTAAAATCAACTCTCTTTCAAAGGAATTATACTTTATTAAATACTGAACTCTTTTTTTTTCACATTGTGGACAACGTTTACCAGCCCACCGAAATCCATTTTTATCAACATAAACCTTTGTACCATCGCTTAACTTTTTATTTGTTTGAAGCCAATCTTTTTGCTCTTTACAATAAAGACAATATCTTTTTCGTTTCTCTAACATGTAGACCTTGTTGTATATGTTTTTAAGAATATATTATTTATAGTGACATAGTTTCCTGGAAAAAGGTATACCTTAGATAAAAGGCGAGGATTCGTTTACCAAAATTTTATATCAATTATGATAAATAGCTATTTAGTTTTTATATTTAATTTTACGTTTAATGTGTAAAAAAAATGTTGAAATCTCCATTTGAATCTATAAAGAATAAAAAAAATCGATACAACATCGACCAATTAATAAATGAAAGCTACTTTTCTCCTAACGTAAATCACAAGAAATCTACTCATATTCTCTGTGATATAGATAAAACATACCTTGAGACACAATTTGAATCATTTATAGAACTTGCAAAAATCCCATTTGAAACTGCAAAAGAAAAAATAACTGCAGCAGGAGCAAAGGAAATTTTATTAAGACTGTGCTTACAAAGTAATGAACTAAAAGATTCGGTTAGCCCTCAAAAAATGAAATTCATTCATTTTGTCTCTTCGTCTCCTCCTCAATTACGTCAGGTTCTGGAGGAAAAAATGGCATTAGATGGTATTAAATTTTTATCTACCACTTTTAAAAACCAGCTGTACAATCTCAAGAAAGGGCGCTTTAGTCTTTTAAGAGAGCAAGTATCATATAAAATCCTAGCAATTACTAATCTGATGAAAAAAATAAATAGTTCTCAAGCCAATTATATTTTAATCGGAGACAATGCAGAAAAAGATCCGCTAATATACCTAATTTTGAAACTATATGCTGATAAAAAAATTTCTCTTGCTGACGTCGAGTGCTACTTATGTCGCGCAGGAGTCGAAAAAGAAATTGCCTGTGAGGTCACAAACAGGATTAAAGACCTACCAGAAATTGGCCATATAGATATTTATATTCGCTGCATAGATGGTTACAGAGATATTACATTTCCTCCCGTTACAAACAGCATCTTCTTCTATAACAACTACTTTGAATTTCTAATCTTGATGATGGATAACGACACCATCGCACCAGGCAACATTATGGAATGGTTAAGGAAATTTCATAATTATTATGATTTTTCACTAAACACACTGTATTTAAGTCTTAAAACTTGTTTGAACTCAGTAAGAAAAAAAGCTATTCATGAAGAAATAAAACAAATATTACATAAACTAAAGAAATTTAACATTCCTGTTGGAAAGAACTATACTCAAAAAAATTTCTGCTCTCAAGAAGACAAAGTTGATTTATCTACAACAGAAATTAAAAAAAATATTAATTTCTGGATTGATATGTTAAACAAAAGAATCATCAAGTAAGTAAATAGGAAAAAACAAAAGATGTTTATTTTTTGTTTGATGATTTAAATGTCTCAGTTGTAAAAGTGATACATAACCCAGAAACAAAGATAGAAAAAGGAATAATAGAAAGAGCAAAGCGAAAATCATCTGCAGTATAGTTTCGCATATCTGCGTAACCTAATTTCGTACTATGGAAATCGAGAAGCCATCCAAAAAGAGGGAGAATTATAACTCCACCAGTCATAACAAGAGTATTTATAAAAGCAACAGCTATACCTGTATTTTCTTTTGAAATCTTTTCTACTATTGCTGTAAAGCTTATAGATTTACCTCCAAAGAAAAAGCCCATAAGAAAAAAAATAACGTACATAAAATTGAAAGGAAGTGTCGTTGTATAAATTATTATGATACTTAAACAAAAACAAGAAAAAGAGCTTAATTGCATAGGTACTTTACGAGTTTTCAAGTAATCAGAAAACAAAGAAAAAGAAGGACTTCCAAAGGCTACCCCTATAAAGAAAGAAGCAACAACCGTCGCTGCTAAAGATTCTTCAACGTTGTAGGCTCTTTCTAAAAAAGAAACACCAGAGAAATCTCCAAAAAGAATGAGAGGAAAGTACATCATAGATGCATAAGAAGCTATAAACCAAGCTTCTCTTGATTTTAAAGTTTCAAAAAATTTTTTAAAAATAGATCCATAATAAATTTTATCAGCAACTATATTTGATTGTTTAATAACAAAGTAGAGAACGAAACTCAAAGAAAATCCAAAAATAGACAAAAACCAAAAGACTTTTCTCCAACCAAGCTTACTTAAAGAAAGTTCCAATGGAACTCCTCCTAAAACAGCACCTAATGTCCCAAAAACCATAGCTAAGGCTACGACCTTAGCAAAGTCTTTGGGAGGAAACCAAAGTGATCCTAGTTTTAATGTTCCTAAAAAAGCAAACGACGCGCCAAGCCCCATTATAAAACGACTAAAGCAAGCAATTCCATATGAAGTTGAAAAAGAAAACAACAAACATCCGATACCGCATAGCAAAGGGCCTAGAAACATTATTTTCTTTGGCCCATATTGATCCATAAGAACCCCAAGAGGAATAAGAGAAAAACTATATGATAAATAATAAAAAGAGCTAAAAAAACCAATATATGTTGCATTAATAGAAAATGATTTTGCAAGCTCATCTGTCATCATATTCGGTGAAACCCTAAGAACAAACTGATAAGAATAAAATAGACATGACACAAAAATCATTAAACAAATTCTGTAGAAGCTTATTTTATTTATTTTTTCTTGCATAAATTATGAACCTTAAGGAAACTAATTATTGTTGATATTGCTGTAATTCTTGAAGAATGAACTCTTTACTGAATAGTTCATATGATAATGGACTTTCTTGGTTTGACTTGAAAGAATAAATAAAAGAATTTCTATCTTTTTGAATACCTATCTCACAGCATGTTGAAGTTACAACTCCATCTAAACCTTTTGCTTCAAACTCTTCACCGTAAGCTTGGAAACTTTCTTCTTTTGGAATAAATATTGATATTTTACTAATGGAGGTATTTATTGAACAAAAATTTTGTACATCTGGGTACCTCTGATAAGAAGACATTGGAAACTCGTCACAATTTTTTAATAAACTCTTATCATCTACTATATTTAAAATTTCCGAATCCGTATAATCAAATAAGTTAAACTGAGGAAAAGTTACTTCATCTCCATCATGGGTTTGTGCAGAACAACATGCAAAATAATGCTTTCTTGGTTTTAAATAGTCAACGAACTCTGCTCTATGACCGCTTAAAAAAGGCTTGTCGGCCGGACATTCATAATTATAGTTTGCCCCAGCAGGGTTTGTAGTATATGTTCCTTCAATCACTGTACAATCATCTTCTTGAGATCTTCTTATATTTCTTCCCATACCATCTTTTAAAAATTGACATACAACTTTATATTTACGATCATTCCAATAGGTACCTAATAAAGAACTGTCATAAAAAGACTCAAGCCCAACAAGTATCGAATCTCCCGGACAATAAAAAAATGCTTTTTCCTTGCCTTCAACTTCATAGTTATATTTTTTTCTCTTTTCTCCCTTACATGTATAAGAATCTAAAAAAGTACTGCTTTTGCAATCTTCATACAAATTTACGTTAGGATTTATAAAAGATGAAACAAAAACTTCATCATAATTATCGTCCCAGGAAACTTCCTTTGGATCTCCCGACAATAACATTACTTCACCTTCACCTCGAGTGCCAGAATTTGAAGCACTAGTGCCAGGTGAAGAAACTGAGGATGTGTCTGAAGGTGTGCCTAAAGAAGATGAGCTAATAATTTCTTCCTCCGGTTCTCCAGAAGCAAAAGAGTCGACACCTCCACCTTGAGTCAAATCATTGGAAAAACCCACTTGCGCTTCATCCGTTCTTACTGTTGGATTATTATTTTCTTTTTCCTGACAAGAAACAAGAAAGAAAAAACAAACTAGAGAAGAACTCACAATCAATATTTTCATAATAACCTCTTATAAAAAAGTATACTCTTTATATCGGTTTTCGTAAAAAATTTATTAAAAAAAAATAAACTTCTCAATTTTTTATAGAAAAGAAAAAAAAAAAAGAAAAAATGATATAAAAACTTAATTTAGCTTTTAATGTTGATAAATTAATAATATTCCTAATAACAATTCTTATAAAAGAAACACTAATCGATCACAAAAATATAATAGACTTTATCGATGTATATAAAGATATAATGGAGTTATATTGAAAAATAATATAGTAGTTTTTATTTCAATCTTTAATTTTTATTTAGCAACAACTACAAAGGCTAAAAGCTCTCAAGAAGATCTTAGTTTTAACGCAGCAAATATTGAACAAATAAAAAAAGAAGAAATCAATCATTCATCACCAAGCATGCTAGAAATAGAATCTTATCTCTATAGAGTTCAAAAAAAAAGTAAAAAAACGACAAGAAATATTGCTGGGTTTGACTTAAAAGACCAAGCAGAAGAACTGGTTGAAAGCTTCGAACAAATAACAACAAAACACGATATTTTACGACATAAAATCAATAGTGACTTGGATCTCAATAAGCAAAATATTTGTAATGATGTCTTATGTGCAGCAACAGAAGTTTTTGGGGAAAAAATCGGAAAAAAAATATTATTTCTCCACAACAGATATGGATTTAACGCTTCACACCTATCTTTTGACAATTCATCCCCTATTAACGAAAAAGAGTTAAATACATTTTTAAAAGCAATAAGGGCTTATCCATCATTTTTGTTCCCTTTAAAAAAAAACAAGCAAATGACTAAATTCCTGAGAGGGTATCGACTCCGACTCCATCAGGAAAGGACACTAGCGTTTGCTCTGATCAGTTTTTACGACTCATGGTCTTGTCAAGAAAATGAGTTTATGGAATATACCGTTTTCCATGAACTTGCTCACTACATTGGAAGTACTTTTGAACTTGACAACACAGATGAGTGGCTTGAATTTAGTGAATGGAAAAAAAACGATAATGACTGGGTTGCTGGAAAGAAAGGTGTTTTTACTTCCATATACTCCATGCAAAATCCAGTCGAAGATTTTGCAGAATCTGTTTGTACCTACCGGTATAACCCAGAACTATTGTTATCAAAATCTAAAAAAAAATATAGATATATTAAAGAACTTGTCTTCAGAGGGGTTGAGTACCTAAAAAACAGCAAAGTTAAAATTGACTCAAGCTATGACTTTAAAATACTGCGAAGTTATATACTAAACAAGAAAGAAGACAGTCGGGAAATTGAAGTGCAAAACCTCTTTCATGATTGTACATTTGATATAAATGACTTTTTTAGAAAAAACACGGGTCAAGCCTACCAAAATTGTATAAAACACATCATCCAACGAAAAAATATCGACGGTATTATAAAAAGGAACCTTCATCAAATTTTGTATAAGAAAAAGTTGGCACAAATTTTATTTTATCAAGAACAAAAAAGACCTATACCTTACGTTGAGCTTTATAAAATTCATACTCTCCACGATAAAATAAAAAAAGTTGTTATCGACTCACTAGCAGATGATTCAATTACGCCCCCCATTTTATCAGCATACAGTTACTGTTCTTCTTGGTCGCGAGAGGCTGGTTTAAGAATTGATAACTTGAAGAAGTATCTTGGATTTAATATCCAGTATAATAGCTATGTACATAATATTGAGTCATTAAAGGGACTTTGCCATGCCATACAAGATAGTACAACAGATGTTACCCCACTTACAAAAAAAATCATTAAAAAACACTATAACAAAAATCAACTATTTATAGTTAAGAACCAAGATGTTGCAACAATTGATGCGGAAAAAATTTTTAAAAACATGAGATTAATACAACTGGACCAAAAATTAGTGGAATTATCAGATTGTTATAAGAAAGAGAAGTTAAAAAAAATTTGGCAATCAAAAATCAATCGAATACTCCAACTAAAATCAGCGATTTAAAGTATAAAGCAAAATTTTACACATCCGTAAGGACTCCAATTGACTTCGAAGAAAAGCCAAAAATATTTATTTTATGATAAAAAAAGGCATATGACTTCGCCGTCCAAAAGAACAAGCTACTATTATCAATAAGTAATTTACTTATCACTCGAATATTATTTATAAACAGCCAAATTCTTTATTAAAAAAGTCTCTAGTCCAATATAATAAATGTATCTTAATGATAATTACCAAATAAGTTAAAATAATTAATATCAAAAAAACAGGTTTTTTATATGAGCAAATCTCTTGTTATTGTAGAGTCTCCTAACAAAGTTAAAACTATCAGTAAGTTCCTTGGAAAGAACTACACAGTTAAATCAAGTGTTGGGCATATACGGGACCTGTCAAAGCTTAGCACCGCGAAAAAATCGGCCAAGAAAAAATCAACGAAGAAAGTTGAAAACAGCCATAAAGAAAAATATGAAAAAATTGTAGAAAAAATGGGGATCAATCCTTACCGCGGATGGAAAGCCTCCTATGATATTATTGAAGGAAAAGAGAAAGTTCTACAAAACCTGAAAGATAGCGCGGGACAATCTGCTACTGTTTTTCTTGCTACAGACTTAGACCGCGAAGGAGAAGCCATAGCATGGCATTTAAAAGAAGCTATTGGTGGAGATGAGAATCGATACAAGAGAATAACTTTCACAGAAATAACCAAAAAAGCAATTTTAGAAGCCTTTGAGCGTCCGACAACAATTGATATGAACAAGGTTCACGCTCAACAAACTCGACGTTTTCTCGATCGGGTTGTGGGCTACATGCTTTCCCCCTTGCTTTGGGCAAAAATATCCCGCGGACTTTCAGCGGGAAGAGTCCAATCAGTTGCATTAAAAATGATCTGCGAAAGAGAAAAAGAAATACAGGCTTTTAAAACAGATGAATACTGGGAAATAGATGCAGACCTAAAAAGTAAAGACAAAACCAAGGAACTATCCCCTAAAGTTACTAAGTACAAAGGAAAAGCTTTCCGTCCCCAAAATAAAGAACAGACTGACAAAGCTGTCGCGGAATTAAAAAGCAAACCATACAAAGTTTCAAGCGTAGAAAAAAAACCAACGGGAGCTAAACCAAGCCCACCATTTATAACCTCAACACTCCAACAGGCAGCAAGTTTGAAGCTTAACTTTGGGGTTAAAAAAACAATGCTTATTGCCCAAAAACTATATGAGAGTGGGTTAATTACATACATGAGAACTGACTCCACATCAATCAGCAAAGATGCTTTAGATCATTGTCGTCAGTATATCTCATCTAACTTTGGTTCAAACTATCTGCCAAAAGACGCAAATATATATCAAAGTAAAAAAAATGCCCAAGAAGCTCACGAAGCAATTCGACCAACTGATATTGAAAACAGTAAAAACAATGTAATAAGTGCATTAGATGAAGACTGCGGCAAACTCTATGATCTCATTTGGCGTCAGTTTGTAGCTTGTCAGATGATGCCAGCAAAGTACAACCTCACCGTTGTTTCTATAGGATGTGGGGACTATACATTGAAGGTAAAAGGCCGGATATTAATATTTGACGGTTTTTTAAAAGTTCAAAATCTAGCTAAAAAACAAAAAGATGATGAACTTATACTACCACCTTTAAGCGAAGGCGAGCAGCTAGAGTTAGAAGCTATCCACCCAAGCCAGCACTTTACCAAGCCACCTCCGCGATTTACTGAAGCCAGTTTAGTGAGGGAACTTGAAAAAAAGAGTATTGGTCGTCCGTCAACGTACGCATCAATTATTTCAACTATTCAAGAAAGAGGCTATGTTCAAAATATTAAAAGACGATTTTTCTGTTTAAAAATGGGAGAGATCGTAACCACAAGATTGTCAGAAAATTTCAAAGAACTAATGGACTATGGCTTTACGGCCTCCATGGAAGAAAAACTCGACAAAATTGCCAACGGTGAAGCCAGCTGGGGCGAAACTCTAGATGAATTCTATGAAAGTTTCGTGGAAACACTTGTTTCAGCTGAAAACAATATGAGAACCAATTCACCAACCAAAATCGAGATAAAATGTAAACTTTGTAACAAGGAAATGATGGTCAGAAACGGAAAGACCGGCGTTTTCCTTAGTTGTAGTGGCTATGCTCTCCCACCAAAAGAAAGGTGCAAGAACACCGTCAACCTGACTCCTGGCGAAGAAGTCCAAATAAACTCAGAAGATGATGATATTGGGAATGTTGAAGAGATCCAAGCCAAAAGACGCTGTAAAATATGCGACTTTACTATGGATAGCTACCTTGTTGATGAAGGAACGAAGTTACACGTCTGTGGTAATAATCCTGATTGTCCTGGGTATGAAATAGAAAAGGGTAAATTTACTATCAAAGGCTACGATGGTCCAATCATAAAGTGTGATAAATGCTCTGCTGACATGCAGCTTAGAACAGGACGATTTGGTAAATATTTTGCCTGCACAAAAGCTCCAGAATGTAAAAATACGAGAAAACTTTTGAAAAATGGAGAAGCTGCACCACCAAGAGTTGACCCAATTCCAATGCCTGAACTAAAATGTGAAAAATCCGATGGACATTTTATTCTAAGAGATGGAGCTGCTGGAATTTTTTTAGCTTCCAGTCTATTTCCAAAATCAAGAGAAACTAAAAAACCAAATGTCAGTGACCTAAAAAGGCACAAAGACAAAATAGATCCGAAGTATATACACTTAACAAAAGCTCCGGAGAAGGATCCAGATGGAAACCCAGCAATTGTCAAGTTTAGTAAGAAAACAAAGACTCATTTTATTGGCAGTAACATAAACAACAAGCCTACCAAGTGGATTCTAATTTGGCAAAATAACTCTTGGAAGGAACAAAAATAAAATATCTAAGTTAAGAATTTTGATATACATTATTAAGAGGAATATTTTTAAAAAATAAACAATTTTTTATACAATCAACCTCAAGAAAGATAGAGAGACGAATGAAACTTAACACACCTATATTAACTATCACTTGTTTCTTACTTAGCCATTGTACTAGTGTTCAAGGTCCAAGTTTTATCGATATTGATTCGCACATGGCACAAAGTTATAAAAACCAAAACTCACCTTCTATAGATAATAACTCGGATGTATTTGATAAAGGAGATCTTTGGGAAAAACTTTTGGACATTGAAAGTGAAATAACATATCAAGATAAGCTTAAACTAAAAAGAATTAGTTCTTCAAATGAAAGCTCCTTGGATGAAGCCATCTTAACTCTCGGAGCATTAAGAACTTATCAAGAAACCCTTGAAAAAAATAACTCCTTCATGGAAGAAAATCTCTTTCACAGTAGTGATGACATTGACCCAAAACAAAGCATACTTGACGAAAAAACAAGCCAGCCAAAAACAAATCTTCTAGAAGAGACTGCTGCCATATATAATATTGATATTCATCACGCAATAAAGCAAAATCCTTTACTCCAAAACTTTGTAGTCTACACTCTTATCTCTAGATTTATACACGCTGAAAATGAAAGTTACCTTGCTAGCTCTCTTGCAAACTTATTTCGGGAAAAAGTCAAAGATTGGAAACAAATTTTCATATCAATTGACAAAGTTTCAACAGCATTTCTTGAACATGAAAAAACCTCGCAGCCGGGTAAACACCATACCACTGTTCTTCCTGCTTTGCCTTATGAGTATACAGTTCTTAACTCCGAAAACTTCGAACATTTTTTCAACGAAGTACAAACTCTCTATGAAGAGGGTAAATACTATCCTGCCGTCTTGCTTTTAAAAGGGGTAAGCCAAGAAAGCCTTTATTTTTCTGCAGCAGAGGAAAAAATAAGAGAGATTAGCAGTAAAGCTGTCAACGAATTACGTAAAAAAGCTGCAAAATCTTTTCAAAGTGCAATACCTGTAACAGATAAAAAAGCACGATTTGCCTACTTAGAATACGCCAGAGATCTTCTTCTTAAAGCTAAAGAACAGTTTCCTGAAGCCGACCAAATTGAAACAGTTGAAAAAAATCTGGAGGTGATAAATAAAAACTTGGAAGTTATTATGGCCAAAAAATAAGCTAAACCTTATCACCTAAGACAAAGCCCCCTGCTGATTTAATAGAATGGATATCATGAACCTTTTCCTCAACTTGCAGGGTCGATAAGCCTCCTTTATAAGCATCAAGAATCCCTCCCCCAAAATGAATTGGAATTTTAGCAGGAATTTCTGTCAAGCCAGGACTTTGTATGCGTAATGCTCTTATAGCATCTTCGGGCGTCCAAAAAAATGGAAACGTATCACTGCAACTATAAGAATTAAGTATATCTTGAGACTGCTTCATAATCCCAGAAAAAAGAAATGGAACATGCAATCTTTTTCTCAATTGCATTAACTCCTCAATAAAGGTGGGACATATATTTTTTTCCTCCTGAAAATCAAAAATTAAGTACTCTAATTTTGTCTGCTTAATCCAGTTGTGAAGATAAACAACCAACTTAGTGCATTTATCGCAATCTTTAGTCCGTACTGTACACCCATTATCTAAGTTGAGAACAATTGCTCCATCAATGATTAAAGGAATGATATCCATCATAGATTGTTTTCCCACATGTTACATTTCAAAGATATTTCCTCATGATTTTTTCATCAGCATATTCTATTATAATGATTTTGTGGGAATTTTAAACTACTAAGAATCCGCCACCAGAAGATGAGCCTATAACTGGAAAAAATCACTTACTCTTTTTTCAGTGAAATTAAAAATTTTTAATAAAAGGTTTAGATAAAAATGAATCATAAGATTAGGCTTTTATTTATACTAACGACTATTTCTAGCTCTTGTTCTTATAAATTTTCAAATTTCACTTTTTCTAATAAGCTGAAGTGGAAAAAAATTTTTATTGAAAATCTTACTTCACCTCAACAATCTTTAATTCCAGATGAAGCTATATGGCAAGAATTACAGCTAGGTTTTATAAAAAGAAGCCCGCTCATTGTAACAAACCACTCAAATGCTGATATTTTTTTAAGAATAGAACTTAAAAAATCAAGCCGCAAATATGAACAGCCAAAAGTGGGGCAAAAATTTATTCCAAACAACGGTAACATTTCTACTCAGCCAGCACCCTCTCCTAAAAAATTTCGTTATAGTAAAAAATCATCAAACTACGCGCAGTCAGAAAAAATTACGTTGTCATGCAAAATTGAACTGTGGGACCTTAAAACAAAACAGTTGATACTTCACAAAAATTATTTCTTCGAAGAAAATTTAGCTCTCTTGAGCAATAAGGTACCAGCTGAAAGTCAGCTACTTTATTTAATGGAGCAAGAAGAAAACTCAGTGAAAAAAATTGGTAAAAGACTTGCAGATAGTATCATATTGGACCTTTATTTCACAGCAAAAATGACCTAAGTCTCTAAGTATCATTTCATTCGCGATTAAACCTGGAAAGAAGATTAGGTAATTCTTTTTTTCTCTCCCATGTATTTATAAAAAACGACAATAAGTATTGACCACTTGATGATGGATCTTCGTACTGCTTATTCCACACAAACTTAAAACCCCAACATTCTGTTGAAGAGTTGTAAGTCACACCTGTTTGAGCAGCCAACTGATTAATTTTTTCCTTAAGATTAATTTTTTTACCTAAAAAAAGAAAGAAGGAGAATCTAGATATCTGCCCAAAAGTTAGCTTTAACTCATAGCGCTTCGAGTTGAATGTGTTTAAAGTATTTTTTTCATTATTAAAAAAAACTTCTCTATCAAGAGTATAACTTAAACGGAGAGAGGAATGATTATTTATAGGAACATAAAAAGACAATACATTTCTTCTACTGAGTTCAATATTAAAGTCATAAGTGTTTTGAAAATTAAAGACATAATTATTCAAGGATAGGTTCGAGGACAAGTAAAGAGGTGACCATGGATAAAGATCCTCATCTTTAATTAATTGACTTAAATCTATATTTTCTTTGTTGATCCTTTCCTGCTTTGCAAAATCATAGTCTATTTTAGCATCAAATGTAAAAAACAATTCATTCCAATTCTTACTCTCGGGTTCATCAAAAAAATTTTTTCTTTGTAAATAAAAATCTGTAATGTTTTTTGTAGATTCCTCAAGTTCATAATGAGATCTTTTGTCAAGTTTTTCTTTATATTTGTTGTCCTCATTTGTCTTTTTTATTAATTTTTTATTATAAAAAGAAAGATTATGATTGGTATGAAATATAATTTTTTTATGAATTTTCATCATTTGAGTTTCATCATATCCCAAAATAAAAGTTTGATCACTAAAGTCACTTGGAAAAAAATTTATTTCTTTAGCAGACGAGCTCTCTAACCAAGATTGGTTGACGCTATCATAATCATATAAATCTTTGATTTTATCATGTTTTCCTTCCCTCCACAAAGAGGGTCTAGATGAAAAACTAATATCCCAAACCAAACTATGTCTGATAAATTTTTGAATAAAAGAAATATCATTTTTATCTTGTTCGTAACTTTCAAAAATCAAAAAATCTCTTTGCATCGGTAGTTTGAAAGTCAAAGCTGTGTGTAGACTATTCACAGATGATTTTACACTATTTCTTTTTTCATAATTTTGAATAATACTATTTTCAAGACTTGTTTCAGTTATTTTGATTTGGTGATCATAAACTCTCCGTTCTAAATTAAAACTCCAATCAGTTGATATAGGCTTGTTTTCAAGTAAAGTAAGATTGAAAGATAAAAAATACCTCTGCCAGTAGCCATTTGACAATGAGAACTTATTTAAATTATTATTATAAACAGTCTCTACATTATTTAATGATATATTTTTATGCTCTAACTTCACACTTCCATACAATTTAGAAAATTCAAATTTATCAAAAAGAAGAAAGTGCCGAGATTGTAAGATAAACTCAAAGGGAATTTGATGACCACTATAAGGCTTTTCTAAGATCATAGAATCGGAAAAAATAGATCCCAATGAAAGAGAAAAATCCTGATGACGATAGCTAAATTTATGCTTTGTATGATTAAA
>PASJ01000031.1 GCA_002711925.1 Pseudobdellovibrionaceae bacterium
AAATTTTTCATAAATAGAAAAAAATACTTGAAACTACTTACCACGACACTTTAACTAATAAGTTCAAAATAAAATTCCAAAATTCTCGTAAAAAATTATGCAAGCTCCATGAGCATAAACATATTTTTTTACGATAGTGATTAGAATCACTTTAATTTAATGTCACGATTTAGAACTAAGGTAAAGTACAATATTTATTTATAAACAACTAGAATAATCGAATTATTTATATGAACTAATTTATTATGGTAAGTTTCAAACATGGATAATTTCATTAATCTTTTAAAACAATTAGTTTATACAGTCCCAAGCGATTCTTCTGGAGGCATCTATACGATGACGGATAACTTTTTAATTAGAAAAATAAATCAAATAAACAAAAAATATTTTGTATGATATAAATAATTAGAAAAAAGTATTCAGACTAAGTACATTTGGCAGTAGTAAATAATGGTTATTGATATTATCTTTAAGAAAAGATAAGTATTTAAAATTTCCTTTTTCTTACAAAAGTAAACTATACTAGTTCTTAGCCTAAATTGAATGAATATTTTTTCCTTTTTCTTGCTGTTCTAATGAAAATTGTAACTGTTCAGTAATTTCTTGCCTTTTAGCCCATGGTGGGAAAGGGTCATCTAGTTCAGCCCACTTAGAGGGAGATTGTCGTTCTTGACCTGTCAACAAAGCTGCGTTTAATTGATCCATTAATTTCTTGTCATCAAAATTTTGACCAATAAAAACAAGATCTGTTCTACGGTCTCCATATGTTTCATCCCATATTTTTACAAGCCAATCGTAAAACTCTTTATTGCTTTCTGGGGGTCGCTTTTCAGCAGGTACAGATGCCCACCAAACTCCAGCTTTTTCAAATTTAGAATTTTTTCCAGCAATTGAAAGTAAAATCGAAATTGAAGGTTGAGAAGCAATCCAAAAATAACCTTTAGCACGTATAATACCATTTAATAGGTTACCATTTTGAATCAGCTGTAAAAGTCGTTTTGGATGAAAAGGTACTCTAGATTTAAATGAAACGCTACGAACACCATACTCTTCAAGTTCCGATAACTCTTCTCCTCTAAGAACTTTTAACCAACCAGGAGATTGACGCGCTTTTTCAATATCAAAAAGATTTGTTCCGAGAACTTCATTCAATTCAATAGAAGAATTTTCAGTTAAAATCACTCTAGCAGCTGTATTTATACTTCTAACTGTGCCTTCTATTCTACTTAATTTTTTTTGTTCAACCAGGTCTTTTTTATTTAGAACTAATACATCCGCAAACTCTATCTGATCATTTATAAGATCAACTAGAGATCGCTTATCATCATCTCCTAGTGCAACTTTTTTATCAATTAGTGTCTCTTGACTGCTCCAATAATCTTCGAAACTCGAACAGTCTACAACAGTCACCATCGTGTCAATATGAGCAAAATCAGACAGACTTTTTCCATCTTCTGTTCTAAATTCAAAAGTTTCAGCCACAGGCATTGGTTCTGATATGCCCGTTGACTCAATTAATAAATAATCAAATTCTTTTGCCCTTGCAATCTTTTCTACTTCACTCAGTAAGTCTTCTCTTAAGGTGCAACATATGCATCCATTTGACATTTCAACAAGCTTTTCGTTTGTTCTTGAAAGCTGTAGACCTTTTTCTCTGACAATATTTGCATCGATATTAATTTCACTCATATCATTCACAATTATTGCAACCCGCATACCTGAAGTATTTGTAAGAATATGACTCAAAAGTGTTGTTTTACCAGCACCAAGAAATCCTGAAAGAACTGTCACTGGTAAGGTTTCTTTTTTTTTTCTGCATAAAATTTTCCTTTTTATACAAGATATTCAAGTTTTAATGAAGTTAAAAATTTTTGTGAAAGATAGCTTGAAACACCAAAGAACTTGTTTAATTTAATGAGCCTCTTTCAAAGCTCTTTCAAACCAGGAAACAATCTTTTCTAAATATTCTTTTCCATATAACGAAGAAAATTTCTTTGTTTCTAAATGAGACAAATCTTTGAGAATTAATAATCTTCCATTAATAAATTCTTTGGTCATCGGTATTTTACACTTTATTGTGATACAATCATACCAATCACTGTACGAAGAGGGAATCAACAATACCTCCTTGATCTTAGAAATTAATAAATTTTACTTTCAAAAATACTTTTTGGTCGATCTTAATTTATAATCGCAATTTATACGTAAAGACAGATTGACGAATAAATGAGCCTATTATAAAATAGACATTTTAATATTATTGATAACGTATTATCAAAAACAAAACAAGGTTTTAATTGATGCAGCGGGACACGAAACAACGCGGAACTATTTTAAAAGTACTAAAAATTGCTGATCGCCCACTCAGCATCGAAGAGATTTTAGTAACAACTCGTAAAATTATTCCAGGTATTGGCATAGCCACGGTATATAGAGCTATCAAAAGCTATTTACAAAATAAAAAAATTACAAAAGTTAATTTACCTGGTTGCCAACAAAGATACGAAGTGACAAGTTTGGAACATAATCACCACTTTTGGTGTCGAATGTGCGATAAAGTTTTTAAAGTGCCAGGTTGTTCCGGAAAGCTCAATTTCAATTCTCCAGAAGGCTTCCAAACCGAACTACATGAAATCACTTTAAAAGGTCTATGCTCCGAATGTTCTCTTTAGGCTTATAAAAAAAGCTCTACACTACAAAGTTTTAGTATGTAATAAAAGTAAATTAAGATTCGATCAAAGTAAAATCTTTTATAATTCACACTCATTTTTTACGACCTAAAGTAAGGTCTGAAAAATATTAAAATCTAATTTAAAAGCAAAACTCGCGGGCAAAGGACAAGACCATATTGGGAACTAAGTATAAAATTTGGAATAATCTATCTTCCAAAAAAGCAAAAGACCTTGATGAACTTCATGCAATTGTCCATAAAAATCGTGATTTTAAGGAACTTGATGAACTAAAATACGATGATGAAAAACTTGAAATAGCTGTAAAAGCGATAAACAAAGCAATCTTACAGAATAAAAAAATAGCCCTCTACGCTGATTACGATGTTGATGGCACTATGAGCTGTACTAGCTGGATATGGTTTTTGAAAGAAATTAATTATACTAATTTTACTTACTATATACCCGATCGGTTTAAAGAAGGCTATGGTTTAAACCTGGAAGCTGTTCAAACTCTTGTTAAAAATCACGGGGCAGAAATAATCATAACTATGGACACTGGCATAACTGCTAATAAAGAAGCTGAGTGGTGTCGTAGCCAAGGTATTGATTTTGTTTGTACTGACCACCACAAAATTCAAGCAGACCAAATACCAGATGCAATTATACTTAATCCTAAATGTAATCCAGATCCAATGTATCAAGAGCTTTGCGGGTGTGGAATAACCTTTGTCCTTTTACGCCGCCTGGCTCAATCATACTCAGTTTCTCAAAGTTTGTGGTCTGATTTATTGGCATTAGCAGGAATGGCAACAATATGTGATCTTGTTCCCCTGAACCCTGTTAATCACAGAATAGCTCGTCTTGGAGTCAAAGCCCTTCTAAAGAGTAAAAGACCTGTTCTACAAAAGCTAATAAAAAAAGCTTTAGATAGTAACACAGATCTGGATGAACAAGATATTGGTTTCAAACTTGGACCAAGAATTAACGCAGTTGGTAGAATGGCACACAGTCACAAGGTTATAGAAGCATTTGTTGATGACAAAATTGACTCGCTTCTTGACTTTATGGAAATATGTAATGACAAACGCAAAAAAATACAGCAAGAAATTATAGATGAGGCTTGCGATTTAGCTGTTCCAAAAAATGATGACCCAATTCTTTTTTTAGGAGGAAACTGGCACCAAGGGGTCGTTGGAATTGCTGCTAGCCGATTAGTTGATGAGTTTTGGAAACCCGTTTGGCTATTTGAAGAAAATAAGAAAACAGGAATTTGTAAAGGATCAGCTAGATCTATTCAAGGGTTTGACATAACTGAAGCAATGGTTCAAAGCAAAATATACTTCGATAAGTTTGGTGGACATCAAGCAGCAGGAGGTTTTTCATTTGCCATTGAGAAAAAAGATCTTGTCCATAAAAGTTTGCTTGAATATGCTTCTAATATAAAAAAATCTCACCCGAATCTTTGGATTAGTTCTATTGATTATGATTGCGAGCTTTCACCCTCACTTTTAAATATTAATATTTTTCAACTTTTCGAACAACTTAAACCATTTGGCTTCGGTTTTAAAGAACCACTGTTTACTATTGAGTTTAAAATACACAAATGCCAATTTTATTATGATAAAGTAACAAATAAACCGAAACATACCTGTGTTTTCGTAAAGACTGATGAAGAAAAAAACTTGAAAATAATATTTTTTAACAATGTCTACACTTCACTTCAGCAGGCGACAAAAGCATATTTTCTGGTCACTATCCAAAAAAACAAATGGCAGGGCAATATATCTTTAAACTTAATTGGTCATGACTATAAAGTGAGTGAATAAACAAAGTGAAAAATACTCTTTACTCACAATAATTTTAACTATGTCTTTCGAAAATTATGATTCTTATGATTACAGTGAACTTTAAATGCTTGCCAAGCTCGAAATCCTTGTATTTTATATATTGCTCTAGCACACTTTGTATTCACAACGGGATCAAATAGCTCTTTAGGACTATTTGGACATTTTTTTTCTTTACCTCCCACCCACCATCTATCGTTTATTTGAAACAAACCATAATCATTGCTACCATTTAGATTCTTATTATAAGCTTCGTTATAAAAACTTGACTCCCACTTAGCAATACAAAGCATTACAGGAATTTCACTATCTTTAAAACCTGCATTTTTCAAAAATGACTTTAATTTTTCTTTATTTATTTTATAGCCACCATATCGCTTAATTTTATTTTTTTTTTTCTGAATTATATTATTTTTCCTATCCTCATGATGATATTTATTTCCATCATTTTTTGATATACCTTCGTATTTTACTGAAGAATTGAAACAAAAAGAAAAAAGACTTATAAAAATAAACTTAGCAATAGTACCAACTATTGATGAAATTGTCATAATCGAAACCTGGGTATGACTATTATTAATGAAATTATTTCATACTAGTCAAAATATAATAAATTTATTTCATTGTGAAGATTTTTATTCATACTATGGAAAGTTACTGTTTTTGGTATATGAAATGCTATATTTATTTACAGGAAGTTTAAATAAAATTTAGTTAGGGTATGAGTCGATAAGCTCAGTATGACATTCTAGGTAATAAAGAAAAAAACTTCTGTTATCATTATCCCATGTTTTCAAAGCACAGTTTATATCAAACTGAAACTGAGAATCGTGTAAATGTAACATAAAATCAACAACTGACTCTTGTGATTCGTTAAGTTCATTGTCGCAGTACTTTTTAAACAGACCCTCCATTGATATATTTGAATCTAGCGAACGAAAGCATGGCCACTCATATATTATACGTACAAAAAAATCATCCGTTTCACCAGAAATCCAAGATGAATTTTTCTTACTCTCTTTTTGCATTACTTGATCAGTTTTCTTCAATGAAGATCGAGATCCTGTTTGACGAAAATTAATCACTTTTGCCATTCTTAGCTCCTATCTAAAGACTCTTACGATAAGGCCCCTTATCTTATTTAGTAAGTAACAGTTAAAACCCTAATATAGAAGGAAAATTTTGGCTTTGTTGTATTTATTTTTTTTATAGTAGGTGATTCTCATTTCTTTTTCTTAAATTTTCACTTACTTTTCTAAAAAAAAAACAAAGCTATTTGAATTTCCTTGTTGTCTTTCAATCCTTTTAGACCTTTTCAATTCAAATTCTGTTGGTGGAAAAGATTTATTCCATTTGACTAGTTGATGAAAATTTTCTTCATTAACTATATTGAAATTTTTATATGTTTCATGCATATAAAAGTAAGTTCTAGCAATAAGACCCTTTATTTCATTTCTTGGTTCAAAGTGATATGAGCCAATCTTTATTTTACAATCACCAAATGAATATAATGTTGACTCTAATGAACATACTTCCAAATTATTTCGAAAATAGTTTATCTCACCTATAACTGGCATTAAATTGTAAAGATCTGCTTCCATTAAACGAAATTTATTTGAAACTTTTCGTGTACATCGTCGACCGTTGAATGACTTATTTTTTGAACTAAGACATCTTTTATGACCCTTAATCCAAGAAGGAAAAAAACGACCGAAAGCTGAAGCAGGAACAATATGTTCCCATTCTACTCTATAAGCTCGTTTACTTTTTTTTCTATATGGAATATAACCACAAGATTTATGGTTAACAAATTTTCCTAAATACGAACAACCACAATACGAAGTAAAGTTATATCCACGATAAATTATAGCCATCTTCTTCTTCGCAGTATAAAAACTTAATATTTTTTGGTTACCACTTTTTTTTTACTGTTAATGAAAGCAGGAATAGGTTGAATATTGTTATCTTCTTCATGATTTAAGAGAGATTTTAAGAAAGTGTAAAATGAAGAAAAAACAAAAATTGTTACCATACTTAAAAATTTAATTTTTCTCATTGTCAGCCTTCTATTTTTGTATTATATGAATAATTTACATATACTTTTCTATGTAGTTTGTTTTATTTTAATTTTGTAGTGTCATCAAAAGATAAATATCAAAAGTCTTAGATATGGTTTGGTTTGAAAAAGATAAGGTAAAAATACATTATTCGGTAAGTGAGATAAAAGGCCCATACGTTACTCTTATAAACGGTTATACTCGAGACTCTCGAGACTTTAAAATCTTTACAAAATTACTTTCAAAAGAAGGTTTTACAGTTGTAAATATTGACCAAAGAGGCTCAGGTTTAAGTTTATCAGATAAGAGATTTACATTAAGCAACATGGCTGAAGATACTATAGAAATTCTTAAGTATCTCAAGATTAAAAAGACACACCTTATTGGCCTGTCAATGGGAGGGATCATTGCACAGATTATTGCTTCAGCCGACCCAAGTATAATCAATAGTCTTTGTATCATTTCTTCAGCAACAAAATATGAAGATTTAAAACAAAGAAAAACCTTTAAAGAAGCAGATACTGGTAAAATATTCCAACAACTAAAACCTTACTTCAGCGAATATTTTTATTATAATAATAAACTATTAATAACAGCCATGAGTAAACAAATAGCAAAAAATATCTCTGATGAAAATCTAGAAAAAAAATCTGAACTTCAAAATTTTGCTATCAAAAGTCTTGCTAATAACCCGATTAACTTGAACAAAGTTAAAGCAAAGACTCTTATAATTCACGGTACAAAAGATGAAATCATATCAGAAGAGTGCGCTCACAAACTTCACAAAAAAATAAAAGGGTCTAAGCTAGAAATAATCGATAACTGTGGGCACCTGCTTCTTGCTGAGTGTCCACAAAAAATTTACAAAACATGTATCGATTTTCTAAAAGGGTAGTATATATGAAAAAATTAATCTTACTACGTCATGGACATAGTGAAAGCAAAAGTGAGCAAGGAGATAAGGAAAGACACTTATCAAAAAAAGGTCAACAGCAAATACTATCTGTTGTAAAATATATAAATCAAAATAATCATGATACCTCAACGATAATACTATACAGTCCAGCAAAACGTGCGATAGAAACAAAAAATATCATTCTAGAAAATCTTGATATAAGATACCCTTCAAAACCTGTGGAAAATTTCTATAGCGGCACTATGAATCATGTCATTTCAACTATCTACGATCAAGATGTAAAAATAAAATGTATTTTAGCTATCGGTCACAATCCAATATGGTCCGACTTTGCTTCTTATTTATCTAGTAAAGAATTATTTTTAAAAACTGGAGAAGCAATATTTCTTGAAAAAGAGGTCGAAAATTGGGACCAACTTATTAATGAAAAAAGTTGGAATATCGACAAGCACTTATCACACTAATATCATTATACATATCCTGTTTTTATCTATTCAATAAATTTGTAATCCTATATTTTTTAAAGTCTTAAAACATACACCCGATAGATGAATTGATTACTATTCACTATTTCGGAAAGAGATTTATATGAAACATATTATATTATTTATTTTTCTTGCTTCTTGCTCAGATAAAGAAGGTGAAAATTCAGAAAGCCTTGCAACAACAGAAGAATTAGATAGAGTCATCACGGAAGAACAGCAGCAGGATCAGAATCAAGAGCAGGAGCAGAAAGAAGAAAAAGATGATGATGATGATGAAAATAAAAATGAGGGTGAAGATGATGATGAACCAAGAGTAGAAATATTGGGTTGTACAAATAAAAAAGCATGTAACTATAACAAAAACGCACAAAGTGACAATGGCTCTTGCATATTTTCAAACGTATATAGAGATTGTAAAAATATTTGCACTTTAGACATAGACAATGACAATATTTGTGACGATATAGATAAAAATATTAGTGAAAGAACTAGACCAGAAAGTTTTCCTCCTCCCATTATAAACATGCCTGACAGTTTTTCTATCAGTGAAAACCAGAGTTTAATTTTAAGTATTCAAGCGGAAATCTATTCTAATAAAAATATTACATATAACGGTGAAATAGTGTCAGGATCTGGAAATATTCTTATCAACAAAGATCAGATAATAGTCACCCCATCACAAAATTTTTATGGAACATTGACTATTAAAATCAGTATAGATGACGGATACGATATCAATGAAAATTATCGTAATAATATTAAATTTATAAATATAAGCGTAGAACCTGATAAAAAAAATATTGATGACTTAGATGAGGATGGAGATGGTGTTAAAAATGAAGATGATTTAGAGCCATATAACTCATTTGCCTGTAGCGACTCAGAAAATAACGGTCAAGGTGATACATGTGATGATTGTTCTTTAGGAGTTTTTGATCCAAGTAATGACGGTTTAGACTCAGACAATGACGGCTTATGCGATGATGGTGACTATTATATTGTTCTAAATTCATCAATTCAACTTGTTTCATTTTGGCAACTCCCCGAAGATCGAAGTACAGAAAATATCATAAGTAAGGAAAATTTAAGCTCTGGTGAAATTTTTTCAATATTTGGAGAAAATAAAGTTCTAAGCTCTTTCCAAAACCGCGAAGATGAAAATGCAAGATTCATTGGTAACTTGAAAACAATCGAACCTTTAAGGGGTTACTATATAAGCTCAAGTGACTACGAAAAAAATGTTAAATTTCATTTGAAAGGAAAGCCTGTTGCTGACCAACTTGCAAGTTTTAATGAAGCCGAGCAAAGTTGGAATTATGACTTTGAAATCGATTTGCGTAAAGGTTATAACCTCATTGGCTACCCTTATACCAAAACTCTTCCCGTAGGTGAATTTTTCTCATTAAATCAGTCAAATAATATTGAGGCTATAATTGGTGAGAAAAGCATCGCCACACCGGACGGATCTGGGTCATTAAAAAAACTTGAAATCAATAAAGGATATTGGATCTTACTAACAGATAACGCTCAGATTCAATTTAGCCCGCCCGCAAAAAAAAGGAATACTGAAGCTCACCCAGAAGACAAGACTCCCACGAACCTTAAATTTAATACTTCAATGAAATTTTCTTTTTTTATTATCGAAGATATTACTAATGATTCTTCCCCTTTTTCTGAAGATGACTGGATTGTTTCCTTCAGAGGAAATACTGTTACTGGAGCAAGACAACTTGGTGACCTAAATATTGATCTACCTGCCATGGGTGATGATTCGCACCTATGGTCTAAAAATTACTTTCAAGAGGGGGAAAAAGTTAATTTTAAAATATATAGAAGTAATACAAACGAGTATCAAGATCTTAAAGTTTTGAAAGGCGATCCAACGTGGAGTCAAGGGAAAATTTCAAAAATAACTCTTTCGACTTATTAACATTAAATCTTAATAAAAATTACAGCAAGTATTGACTAAGATATTTTTTTTATTTATTATTTAATGCGTTTTTTGATTTTTATTACAGCACACTTTTTTAGTCTTTAATTTTATGATGAGGACCACTTGTACAAACTAAGAAATTTTATAAAGATATTCATCATATCTGTAGTTGTTCATAATTTTAATGCTTTATCTCAAAAAAACATAGAAAGCGACCCATTAATGACTAAAAAAAATAGCAGAGAAAGAATAGATAAACTCAAAAATAAACTAAGTCCTATTCAGTACAAAGTCACTCAAGAAAATGCTACAGAACCTGCATTTGATAACCTATATTGGAACCATCAAGAAGAAGGTATATATGTAGATGTTGTTTCAGGAGAAGCCCTATTCAGTTCTACAAGTAAATTTAAATCAAATAGTGGCTGGCCTGCATTTTCAGAGCCTATTCATGAAAAAAATATTGTAAAGAAGATAGATAAAACTCTATTCATGGAACGAACTGAAGTTAGATCGAAGGGTGGAGATTCTCATTTAGGACATGTTTTTGACGATGGTCCAACACCAGAAGGTAAACGTTATTGTATTAACTCAGCTGCTTTAAAGTTTATCCCCAAAGAAAAAATGAAAGCTCTAGGATACGAAGAATATCTTTATCTTTTTAAAGAAGAAAAAAAAGATGAAAAAGAAAAAAGTGAAACCTATGAAATAGCAACTTTTTCTGGTGGCTGTTTTTGGTGCATAGAAGAAGCTTTTCATGAAATTCCAGGTATTTTAGAAATTACAGTAGGCTATACTGGTGGTAAAAGTGAAAATCCGACCTATGAAACTGTTAGTAGTGGAAAAACAGATCACATTGAAAGTATGCAAGTAAAATTCAACCCTAAAAAAGTTTCGTACCAAGAACTATTATCTTATTTTTGGAAAAATATTGATCCAACAACAAAAAATAGACAATTTTGTGATGTCGGACCTCAATATCAATCTGCTATCTTTTATCACGATGAAAATCAAAAAAAACTTAGTTTAGAATCAAAGAAGAATTTACTAGAACAAAAAGTTATTGAAAAAATTGAAACTAAAATTACACCTGCAAGTAAATTTTATCCTGCAGAAGAGTATCATCAGGCTTACTTTAAAAAAAACCCTATCCGTTATAAATTTTACAAGTACTCATGTGGACGCAAGCAAAGACTAGATGAACTGTGGAATAAAAAAAAAGAAACGAATAAGTAAAATTTATCCAATCAAAAAATTAAAAAAAAACTAACATACACAATCCTACCTAAACAAACGTCTCAGAAGAAAAATACTTTACCAGATGAACAAATACTAGAGTTAGAAACGGATCTTTTAAGCAATATAGTAATATTGTATGAAAAGCAGCTTATTCAATAAGGAAAAGACCTTTACTTTAAAAAATAAAGCTAGATCGAACTAGGGTTTTTATGTATATCCTTCATATTATCAATTATTTAAGGATTAATTTTTTTGAAAAAGGTGACAATAATATATAATACATTTGTTTTTATTGTGTTTTATTTTTGTAGCCAATCAGCCTTCAGCAAGCATGAAAACAAAGAGAGACCTGTAGCTGAACTAAAAAAACAGATGGAAATCTATGATAAAAAATTTAATATTTTTC
The DNA here is from genome assembly GCA_002711925.1 of Pseudobdellovibrionaceae bacterium. Lineage (GTDB taxonomy): Bacteria > Bdellovibrionota_B > Oligoflexia > Oligoflexales > Bog-1112. The sequence continues at coordinate 11,553 of PASJ01000031.1, forward strand.
ACCATCAAAATTTAGAATTTGATATTGATGAGCATATTGATTTTTCAAATAAAACTCTTGAGATTATCCTAGAGAATCCTTCAGTAATTTACCAGATAGAAAATGAAAAACTAGTCAGTTTTTTTAAATCAACTAGTCATTATCAAAGTTCGAATATAGTATTAGAACAAAAACTGTCAAATTTATTCAATGAAAATATTGAGTTTATCATTTGCTACTTATTAAAAATAATTGTTGGGCAAAACAATAAATTAGAAAACATTGTAAAAAGTAAAAGTATTGACCCAGATACATTTTGGGGCTACCAACGACAAGAAAATGACGTATTATTCTTTATTAATTTCTCTTCAAACTATATTGTTGAAAAAAATAATAAATTTATATTTGAAGAAATATCACATGCTTCCAGTTTTAGAATTATATTAATGTTAAATTTTTTCATGAACCATGTAAAAATTTGGCAACAAGAGATAGAACCTAAGCTTGATGAAAAAAATTCTATGATGAACATGACACAAAAACTTGATTTCGATTATTATGGACGATATGCAATAAGTGGATCAATAATTAAGCAACAGATAAAAAAACAATCTTCAACTAAAATAAAGTTAACTTTATACAATAAAATTTTGACTAGTATCTTAAAAAGTATTGAAGAATCATCTTTCCAAGAGGTCATGAAAAGTAAAGGTTTAATAAACTATATTATCAGCTTACAAAGACAAAAAGGCTAATAGAAATTATTAAGGTAAGTATTCGTCTGCTGTCATACTATTTATCACATTTGAATTTTCTTTTATTTGATCTTTTTCAGTTCTACTAAAAGATGGAACGCCAAATCTAATAACATTTTGAAGTTGTAAGCTAATTAGTGATTTTGGAACCCAAAAGGCTGCTGCTAATTCAGAAACAATATTTTTCCTGACATTTATTTTAGCAACTTCAATCTTTAAACTTTTCAAGGGTGCCAACAAAGAAGCAACAAATAGCATTTCTTCGTATGCCACAATATCTTGATTAAGCTCTCCTAGGATTGGAAATCTTTTTCTTTCTGCTTCGAATAAAACTCGAGCTAAATCCTTAGTTATACTTACTCTGGTTTGAGGCTTTAGTTCAGCTTTTTTAAATTGTATTGTATATACTCCAGGCTTTATCTTCAATATACGACTTAAGCGATCCATCATTTCAACAGGCTGAGTACTTATAAAATTGAAGGTTTGGAGTACCTCAGGAAGATACAAAGGTGGAGTTGAAAAATCAGCTTTTTCATGGAGCATACAAACAAATTGCTCTACCCTCTTACGAACAGGGTCTAGATCTTGAACGGTACCAAATTTTATTGAATCTTTAATCAAATTACTAAATGCTTTTGACTCTTGATACTCGTAATAAGCTTCATCGATTGAAGTATAACCGTGAACAATATCATGAAGTAAAACAGGCTCAATTTGTAAAGCATCAGCTAAAGAAGAAAGTGCAAAAACTGATTTTACATTTTTTTCCCCTCTTTTCCAATGGCTACAATCAGAAGGGTTATAATTCAAAATTGCTCCAACTTCTTGATCATGAACCTTACCACCCTTTTTTTCTGTAAGTATTCTTTGACAAAACTTAAATAACTGAACCGAGTTAGGAAATTTTACACCTTGAGAGCGTTTCATGACCCCTCCGATAAAAGACAAATTCAAAATTAAAAGATAATGACTAAATTTATTATAGTTGCGAGAATAGTTCAGGTCAAGAAGCTGTGGCGATATTCTTTATAATTTAAGATCTTTTTGTGGGTGCATCTATGTATTTAGATATTCAATTATTATCTGACCGATCGTTTTCCTTACGATTATTTTAAAGGATAAAAAATAAATCAAAAAGATCGCGTAAAGAAGAGCGATGATTTCAATTCCTCTAAACACATTAAAATTACGAATTTGTTTTGCAACAAAAAAACCTTGCCATGAATTTTGAAAATTGATTGTAGAAAAATAGCTTAACACTGTTATTGAACAAATAAGAAAAAAAACTAATAGTGTTAAATCAAGTAAATGTGAAATAAGTCTGTTTTTTATTGTATAAACATAAGGTTTCGCTTTCTTAACAGAAAATTCGTGAGCCAAAGACTTACGAGAAATTGTATTGTGAGCCGAGTTGAGACTATTCATTTTTGAGTTAATTTGCTTGTTGTTTTCATCCTTTAAAGCTTCTATGCACGAACCTGTAAGACCAGGAGAATCTTTTGTAATATGTGTTTGACTATTTTGCTTGTCAGACCAACTAAAATCTTCCCTGTCGCTGTTTTGCACAATACCAAGGCCACAGCTAAGAGATTTAAAAACTCTGTTTGCTTTTGGCAAATGAATATTTTGGTCGATATGATTTTTACCAATCTCTTCCGTCACAAAAAACTCCAAGTAAAAAAAATATTTATGATTTAAATAATATGAGGTTATTATCAATGCTAACGAAGTAAAATATTTCCGTCAAGAAGGTAAGGAGTTAAAATAAAGTTACAAGAATACATTTGCTAATCAGCAAAACTTAAGATAGTTAGAAGCACAGTCTAATTTTCCATTAATTTGGAAAGAATATATAATAAAAAAAGAAATTTTTTATATAAAATTTTTTGTAAACATTCTCGTCAAGGAGACTTAACTTGTCAAAAATGAAAATATACAACACGCTTCATCAACAAAAGGAACTTTTAAAACCCATAGAAGAAAAACATGTTAAAATCTATGCCTGTGGCGTAACAACCTATGATGATTGCCATATTGGTCATGCAATGCAAGCCGTATTTTTTGATATGATGAGAAGTTACTTAGAATATGTGGGGTACAAAGTCACATATGTTAGAAATTACACGGATGTTGACGACAAAATTATTGATAGAGCCAAATCTCTTAATATGTCACCCCGCCAACTCGCTGAAGAAATGATCCAATCATCTAAAAATGATATGGAAAAACTAGAGCTCCGTCCAGCCACCTTTGAGCCAAAAGTTTCAGAATGTATACCTGATATTATTTCTATGATTGAAACATTGATAGAAAACAAAGCCGCCTATAAAACTACAGAAGGTGATGTGTACTACCGCGTCAGACAAAAGAGTGATTACGGAAAACTATCTAACCGTAAAGTTGATGAATTACTTTCAGGTACTAGGCACCTATCTCAAGGATCTAAAGAAGACCCGATGGACTTTGCTTTATGGAAAAAAGACACAACCCAAGATGCTAGTTGGACCAGCCCATGGGGAACTGGTCGTCCCGGCTGGCATATAGAGTGTTCAGTTATGTCCAAGAAATACTTGGGAGCATGTTTCGATATCCATGGAGGGGGGCGAGACTTAATTTTTCCTCACCATGAAAATGAAATTGCCCAATCTGAGTCTGCTAACAAATGTTCCTATGCATCTATTTGGGTTCATTCTGGGCTTTTAACCATAAATAAACAAAAGATGTCTAAAAGTTTGGGTAACCATATTAGAATTAAAGATTTCTTGAAAAAGTGGGATGCTGAAGTTTTACGTTTTAGTTACCTCCAAAATCATTACAGTTCAAATATTGATTTCAGTGAAAAGGTCTTTCAAAACTCAAGACGACGTCTATTCTATTACTATCAGACACTTAAATTAATTGAAGATTTAAGCAAAGATAAACCTGGTGAAGCGGAAAAAGTTGTATCTCATGATGTAAAGAATTTTGAAGATAAATTTTCGCAATCAATGAATGATGATTTTAACACACCAAAAGCTATTGCTGAAATGAATATTATCATTAAGAAAGCAAATAAATACTTAAACTCGAATCCAAATAAAAAAATTGATGAATTAATCAAGATTGCCCAAGTTGTGGTTAAGGTATGTAGCGTTTTTGGCTTACTTCAAAAAGATCCTTCTAGTTTTTTGAACAAAAATAATCAAATACTTCTAAATGAACTAAACTTATCAGAAGAAACTATACAAGAAGAAATAAAAAAGCGCCAAGAAGCCCGAGATGAAAAAAACTGGGCTGTAAGTGACAAAATTAGAGAAAACCTTTTTGAGAAAGGTATTATGCTTCAAGACTCGGGAGAAAAAACAACATGGATCCTTAAAGATGTCTTGGATTAAAAAAATAAGATCTTATGGTTATGGTTAGTTCTGTTTAAGAAACCTTAGGGTTTACTTATTCTTGAGTTTAAGGGCTTCTTGAAGAGTTCGATCGAAAGCATTTGCAAAAAGGTTAATTTCTTTTTGACCTAATGGCTTCGATCCACCTGAAATCACACCAGCAGATCTCAATTCATGAAAAAGGTCTCGCATAGCTTTTTTCTCACGAATATTTTCTTCCGTATACTTTTCTCCTTTTGGGTTAATAACAAATGCATTTTTTCTTACGGCATCATAAGCAAGTGGAATATCTGATGTTATAACGAGGTCACCTGATTTCATATGATCTATTATATGTTGATCTGCTGCATCAAAGGATTTATCAACAAGAATAAGTTGAAAAAGTTCATTTTTAGGAATTTTTTGGTACGAATTAGCAATGTATTTTAAATTTGTTCTGGTTCGAATAGCAGCCCTAAAAACAACTTCTTTAATTTCTTTGGGACATGCATCACCATCAATCCATATATTCATAATGACCTTCACAAAGGATAGATATTACATAAAACTTATAAAGTATGTGTCTTTTATTCTTATTCTAAAACCTAAGATATTTTGCACAAAGAAAAAAGATCTGGAGAGGTAAATGTATACTTTAGTTTATCTCTTTAGGTCAATTAAAAAAGTTTAATATCAACTTTTTTTATATTGTTTTTTCAGTTGATATTTTTTTCCAAATAAACATCTTTTTTCTTCATAATATTTCAAACGATAGAAACCTTGTTTCACATTAATTTTATTTTGTTTGCGAAGATTCTCAATTTCGATTGCATCTTGTATTGCTTGTTTTTTCCAACTTGAAAAATCGCTTTTTATCAACCCAAGATTGTTGTACTTTTTACTTGTTTCGGCGAATTTTTTTTCTACATGACTTTTATGTTCCTCGAAAAAATCTCTCATAAATTCGTCTATTTCCCAATTTTCAAAAGGTAAATATTCTTGATAATAAGAATTTAGTTCATCTAAAGATTCTTTAAATTTTAAGATTAAATTATCAATATTTTTATCTTCTGATAGATCTTTTTTCTTTTTTTCTAGAGTATCTATATTTTTAGAATTTAAATGAATAAAATATTTTATTTCATTTTGTGTTTGCCTAATACCAGTATGCATAACATCTAGCTTTTGATCTATATGATAATCAAATTCACGTCTTGCTTGCCAAAAAAAATCATAAATATCTTTCTTGTATTTATTTTTTTTTATATTAAAATAGTATTCTTTTTTTTCTTCAGGAGACATTGCGTCAATTCTCTTCTTTTTTTCCTCTTCCCTTCTAGCCTCCTCTTTTTCTCTCATCCTTTTTCTATAGAGAGCATCAACTTCTCTCATTCTTCGGACTCTCGATCTTTCATCTGCTTCGACTTGTTTTCTTGTTTGGGCCTGTCTGTTGGCAGCAACAACAGCAGCAACAAATATAGGGCTTGAGTAGGCTTTTTCCAAAGGCACCCAAAGACATGAGGATAAAAGTATTATAAATTTTTTTTTAATAAAAAAATCCATATTGCTTCCTTTTATAAAAAAGTTAACTTATTTTTTTAAAGGCAGTTGTCTACAATATATTTAACATGATCTTTGACCTTCACTTTATCGAATCTTTCAACAACAACAAGTTTTTCATCTAAAATATATGTTGTTCTGACAATACCCATAAATGATTTACCATATAGCTTTTTTTCTTTCCAAACCCCATATTTTTCACAAACTTTACTTGATGAATCCGACAAAAGGGGAAACGACAAGCTATATTTATCTGAAAATTTTTTATGCTTTTCTTGCGTATCTTTACTAACTCCAAAAACAATTGCTTCTTTAGATTTTATTTTCTTAAGAGAATCATTGAAATCACAAGCTTCTTGAGTACAACCTGGTGTCATATCTTTTGGATAAAAATAAAGAATAACTTTCTGTCCTAAGTAGTCTTTTAAACTATGTTCGACACCATCTTGATCTTTGAGGGTAAATAAAGGTGCTTTTTCACCAGTTTCAATAAGCTTCATTGTATATCCCTTTTTATAGTATTTCTGTTCTATTTTATTTATTTTTAAATAATTAGGGCATAAGTAACTATAATAATGTTTTTTTTACCTTTAAAAATGAACTTCTTGGAAAGTATGTAAATGACATTAAAAAGTAAATAATATTTGACATTCCATGAAATTGTGACTATACATAAGTATTTTATAATTTTAAAAGCCATATGTTTTATGAACACGAATTCAAAAAAAATAGTCGTCATTGGTGGGGGTGCTGCTGGAATATTTGCGGCAATTAATACTCTAAGATTAAATAAAAATGCTTCATGTACTGTTTATGAAAGTACAAGCAGACTCCTAACGAAAGTCTTAATATCTGGTGGTGGACGTTGTAACATTACACACAACTGTTATGATTCGCAATTGTTTGCAAAAAACTACCCGAGAGGCCACAAACAACTTCTTAGTGCATTTTCGAAATTTCAAGCAAAAGATACACTAAATTGGTTCCACAAAGAAGGTGTGGAGACCAGTGCTGAAAAGGACGGTAGAATATTTCCTAAGTCAAATAAAAGCAAAACAATCTCTGAAACACTTTTGAGTGCAGCAGATAGAGCTGGTGTTGTCATAAAAAAAAACCTAAAGGTTCAAGAAATAAATAAAGTTTCAGGTAAATTTATTCTGACATTAAAAGATAGTACAGAAGTTATTGCCGATAAAATTTTAATTGCAACAGGGAGTAATCCAAAAGGTTATGAGTTTTGTCAAAGATTAGGTCATAAAATCATACCTCCTGTACCCTCTCTTTTTACATTTAAAATCCAAGATGATTTCATTAAAGACCTTGCTGGTCAAAGCTCCGAAGATGTTACAGTTGAGTTAAATTTTCCACCGAATATTGACAAAAAAACTTATCGTCAGAAAGGTCCTCTTTTAATTACTCACTGGGGAATTAGTGGACCTGCAGTTTTAAAGCTATCAGCTTTTGCTGCAATTGCACTTTTTAATTCTAACTATAAAGCACAGGTAAAAATTAACTGGCTTGGCGAAAGAAAATATAATTCGATATTCAATCAACTTATCGAATTCCGAGAAAAAAATAAGGACAAAAAAATAACAGTCCCACCAGACTTAAATATATCTAAAAGATTGTGGTCTAGGTTTGTTCAATCTTTTGATCTATTGACCTGGCAGCATTTGACAAAGAAAAATATCAACCAAATAGTCCAACAACTATGCCAACAAAAACTAACAGTGTGTGGCAAAGGTATATTTAAAGAAGAGTTTGTAACCTGTGGTGGAGTTGACCTTGAAGAGGTCAATTTTAAAAAAATGGAAAGTAAAATAGTTTCTAATTTATTTTTTGCTGGAGAAGTTTTAAATATAGATGGAATAACTGGAGGTTTCAATTTTCAGAATGCATGGACAACATCTTGGATTGCATCTCAACACATGGCAGAATAAAGTTCAACTGTCATCTTAAGCTTGTTCCAATCGATCAAAATCTATAAGTAATATCTTTTATTTTACAAAAATATCACTATACTTGGACCTTATAAAAAGTTTCTGTATAGGGGATAAAAATGATCCGTATTTTATTTTCTGCTCTTACCTTTATTTTTTTCTCTTTAAATTTGTATTCTGAAGAGAATAAAACTTTTGAATGTTCAATTTGTGCTTGTGAAACAACAAAAAATACAACACTCCAATGCAAATATGGAAACCATGAGTTTTGCACAAAATGTATCTATATATGGTTCTTAGAGAACGATACGTGCCCAACTTGCAGGCACACACACAGACTACAGCGAATAATTGTACAACTAGAAAGTCCAATACATCAAATAAAAATCAATGCCTATGAAAAGTTAAGAGAATATATACAAAAAAACCCACTTCACAAAAATGTTTTGAGAAAACGAAATATTTTCCCAATTTTATTAAACCAGTTGAAAAAAAATAATGGTGACTACTATGCAGTTATACTTATAGGAGATCTTGCATCGTCGAATCAAGCAAATAAAAATTTGATAAGACAACTTGATATTATTCCATATTTAATTGAGAATTTATACGGAACAAGTTTTGATATGAAAGAAACATCTCTTTTATCTTTAAGTGAAATACTAAATGCAAACGACGAAAATATCGAACTTTTCTTGCAACTAGATGCGTTGCACAAAGTGAAAAAAATTTCTAATTCAAAAAACACACGTCTTTCGTACCCATCTAAAAAATTACTAAGAATAATAGACATGTATAATAAAAAATTAAAACAAGAAAAAATAAAATCAGAAAGAAACAAAGTTCAATCAAAAAAAACAAAAGAGGAAAATCACCCAAATACTTCTAACCCTAAAGTTAAAAAGGAAAAAATGAGATATAGAGTTAAAAAATTTTTTCTACGTAAAATTTTTAGACGAAAGTCTTAATTTGACTATTGTGATTTTTACAGTTTGAATGTCTGCACAAGAAATAATTATTTATATGAGCAAATGAAATAATAGAAGAACCAAGTAGAGTAATATATTTTTCATAGCAACAGCCGAATAATTCATGCCCCCAGATTGAAGCAAAAATCAAAATACTAAGACCCAGAAATCCAATAATTAAAAAGGTCTGTTCTTTATGCTTTCGACACCCCATCAATAATGAAATAGCACTAGAAGGAACAACACCAAGCATCATCCAAAAATGAATACTTTCACTGTTTTCACACGACAAAGCTTGAAAAGCAGGAAGTGTAGAAACTAAAATAGGAGTAGCAAAACAGTGAACAGCACATAAAAGCGACATGGTCAAAGCCACCTGGTCACCAAATTGACTTACGCTTTTCATATAATACCTATCATCTTTTAAACATAAAGTATGTTAATTTTCATATAATGAATCAGCAAATAAATTTTCGTTTTACGAAATTTTCAGCTATCAATCTAAAAATAATACATAAAAAAAATCACATGTCAAGAGAGAAAAATAAAGAAATGAATTCTATATTTTATAGAGAAGTAGCCTACTGCTTGTATTTCTTCTTTGGAAGTAGAAATTATTTTATCGTAACATTCTAAACAATATTTTTTTTACCTAATAAAGATTATTTGGTCACCGAGATTCACGAAACGTAATATATTCAATTCATTATTTTTTATATTAAATTTTTAGAGGTAATAATTTTTCAAGGGCTACACTCAAGAAGTTTTAAAGATATTTTTCTATCAGGGTTTATAAATATCAGGATGTGATTTTTTACAAGAATCTTTTTCTAAACAGTGATTATATACACTAAAAATTTTAGGGAACATATCCATGTCAACACCAAACCTTATTGCATTGTATACCTGAGGTATCAGACAAACATCAGCAAGACTTACTGTATTACCAAAACTGTAGAAACCATTAGATGATTTAATTTGCTTTTCATAAGAATAAAAACCTTTTTCAATCCAGTAACAGGCGAATCGATTTTGCTCTTCTTTTCTCTGTGAATGATAGCTTTGGGTAGAAAGGTTTTGAAGAGGTTGTGTGCCGGAAGAAATTGTATATGCCAGTTGTTTTACTTTAAGGCGTGAAATTGAATCTTTTGGCATCAAAGGTGGTTCTGGAAAAGATTCATCAATATACTCAATAATGGCTAAGGACTCACCAAAATAATTATCTTTTATTTTTAATGTTGGTACCACTGAAGATGGATTTTTAATTTTATATTCATCATTTTTATGTTCTCCAGCAAGAAGATTTATTGGAATGAGATTATACTGAACATTTTTTATATTCAAAACCCATCGTAAACGCCACGAACAAGATGATCGCCAATAGTGATATAAGTCAAAATATTTCCCCATACTTTCACTCCTTGTTTTTTATAAACACCTGAAGCTCACTTCTTATTTTTTATCTTTTAAAGTTTTTTATATAAAAATTCTTGTATTCTATGCATTAAGTGACTGAGAAATTGATATTTCACTTGTTGTAATCTTATTTTGATATACTAGAACTTCGACCCCAATTTTCTTAGCTTCAATTAAAGCTTTTCCGTAATCGGGATGTATGTGATCTGCTGTTTTAAAATTAACTTTTTCTGTTCGGTTCACAAGAAAAAAAATAACCGCACGGTCTCCTTTTTTGACAAGATCAGCCAATGTTTGGATGTGTTTCAGCGCTCTCGTTGAAACAGCATCGGGGAAATAAACGGTTTGCTCCTCTAATAAAGTTACATTTTTGACCTCAACCCAACAGGGTTTGCGAAGATCTTTAGTACTTAACTTAAAATCAAAACGGCTATCTCCAGACTTAACTTCACGCTTCACTTCAGAGTAAGCCGCTAACTCGGGAATTGTTTTGTGCTCTAGAGCCTCTCCAACAATGTGGTTAGGCCTGTGAGTGTTCACACCAACAAGACCTGAAGCTGTTTGACTTAACTCCCAGGTATATTTCAATTTTCTCGACGGCTTATCATTATAAGATAAATAAACGAAGTCTCCAGGTTCTCCGCAAGATTTCATGCTGCCCGTGTTTGGACAATGCGCTGTAACTTCTTCTCCTGTTTCAAGCTTCACATCCGCAAGAAACCTTTTATACCTTTTAACTAAAGTGGCTTTTATGAGTTTTCTTTCAAATCGCATGGGATATGCCTCAGTGATATAGATAAAAAATTTAAATTACACATAATATGAATTATAAGGATATGCAACACAAATCATATAAAACAACTCAAATAAGTAAATGAAAATTAACCCACTCAGCTTGATGAAAATTTATGTGACTTCGGTGTTATACCGTAATACTATTCAATTTCTCAGAGCTTAACTTATAAAAGATAAATATTTTCTTGATTATCTTTATTAGACCTTAAAATATATCAATCAATTTAATTCATTAAAGTACCTCAGCATTAAGCTTTTATTTTTCAAAAAAACTAAATTAAAATATTTTTTTGACGATATTAACACTACTTATTTGATTTTTATATAGGCTTTTTTTTGAAAAAAATTT
>PASJ01000032.1 GCA_002711925.1 Pseudobdellovibrionaceae bacterium
CTTGTGGGAAGTGTTAGAAGGTTTTCTGATGTATAGCCCCGCGGGTCGCTGGGGTTTGTTATTTTGTCAATGTATAAAGTTTGTTGAAGGTTGTTTTCGCCAGATGATGTGTGTTTTGCATAAACGACAAAGAGAACATCTTGGTTATTTTCCTTCGTAACTAAAAAATCTAGGAGCCCAGAAGAAAAATTAAGATACATACAGTTAACCGAGTCAGCCAGAAACGAATCATTATTACAGTCTCTTTGGTAGTCTTCCATGTTTCGTATATTAAGATATGTTTCGGGATTATTAAAAAAGCGACCATTTATATTTCGGAATAGCTCTATTTGCCCACTCAAGCGACTTATCAAAAGGTTTCCGTTTTCTTGAAAGCTAAAGCTCGTATATTTTACATTTTCAGGAAATTGAAGGTCGATTTTCTCAAGTGTTACAGGAATCTCTGATAAGTCTTGACGAGAAAGGTGGTTAATTATCAAAAGAACATCAACAATATCATGCTTGTTGTTTTGGTTTATATCGGCTTCTTGTCTTGCGTAAGTGCCAAGTATAATGTGTCTAATCAACTCACGCACATCCTCTTGGCTGACAACACCATTACAGTTTGTGTCCCTTAAAAGACAACCATAAAGACATAAGGGGTTGTTTTCAGAGGCTCGGCCGTTTTGAATTGGTGGCTGGTTATAGTTAGTTGCCTCGGGGTCAGAGCATCTTAAAGTTTCATATTCACACGAGCTGTCTTCTTTCGTTGCACTTTGGTTAAAGTTTTTTGCGTTAGAGTCGGTGCATCCAAAGGTTTCATAAACACATGATCCGTCATCTTTCGTTGCATTTTGATTAAAGTTTTTTGCATTAGAGTCTGTGCACCCTTTTCTTTCAACTATTACACTGCCAACCATGCCCAGCTGTGCATGTGCGCCAATGGAGCAGTCGTAGTTATAGGTCTGAGGGGTCTCAAAATATAAACAACCCATGTCTTCTTCTGATGTTTTGTCCAATGATGGGGTGTTATTATTGTTGAAATCTTCTCCTGTTATACTGTTGGTTTTAAAGTTAACGTTGTGGAGGTTTCCGCTTTTGTTTTTCCAGCAGACCTTGTCTCCGCTTGAAATCCTAAGGGTCTTTGGGCTGAAGTAAAAATTACCGACCTCAACAGTATGTGTTATGGCAAAAAGGTTAATTGTGTTTGTAAAAATATAAATTAATTTAAAGAGTCTAAGCAAAACAAGTCCTTTCTTTTAGGGAGTGTTGTTGTTTTGGGGGAAGCTCTTGTTTTAATATTATGTAGCTTAGATCTGTTTTTGTGTTTCGAGCCTCGAGCTTTGTCATAATAAAAAGCAGAGACTCTTGACCTGTGCTTTTTTTAAAATGGGTCACTTTCTTTGTTTGAGTCTGTACTTTTGAAGGGTTCTCTTAAAAAGGTTGGAACATCTAGATTGTCTTTTTCGTTGTCGACACTCTTAACTCGCTCCACAAGTTTTAATGCTTCATCGATTCTTTTGTCTATTTCGCTGCATAGTTTAGCTTCTTCTGTTTGCTCTTGGTTTTTTAATTCTTCTTTTTTTTCGTGACCAATATCTTTTGTTTCTATTGAGTTATTATTTTGTGTGTTTGTTTCAATCTCACCAGAATAAGGAACTTCATTTTCTTCTTTTGGGTGCTGAGCTTCTGTTTGAGCATGTCTGGTTTGATCTGCCTCGTGCTGGTGAGGTTCTTTTAGGTCTTGTTTCGTTTCTTCTTCAACTATTAATTTTTTTTCTATGTTTTGAGTTATAGGCTCATGTGTTACTGTTTTTGTCTGAACGATAGGAGCTTTTGGTTTCTCTGTCCTTGCAAAAGAAGCGTTTGGGGGAGTTAGAATTTTTTTGATCTTCGGTGTTGCTGTTCGAATGAGTGTTTTGTTTTGCTGATAAGAGGAAAGATCTTTTCTCATCTCTTCTTTTTGTTTTTCCTCACGTGTAAAGTCATCTTCTTGTTCGTGTGGAAATCCTGTCGCAATAACGGTTACCTGAATCATCTCACCTAAAGATTCGTCGACAACAGCACCAAAAATAATATTTGAATCTTCATGAGCTGTATCTTGAACAACCATACAAGCCTCATTCACTTCTAGTAGTGAGACCTCTGACCCTGCTGTAATATTAATTAAAATACCCGTTGCTCCCTCGATGTTAACGTCTTCTAGAAGGGGCGATGAGATTGCTTGTTTTGCTGCTGTAATCGCTCTGTTTTCTCCTGATGCTTGCCCTATTCCCATAAGAGCATGTCCCATACTTGACATAATTGTTTTAACATCAGCAAAGTCAACGTTGACCGTTCCTGGGACATTTATTATATCACTAATGCCTTTCACAGAGTTAACCAGGACTTTATCTACCATTTGAAAAGCATCAACCAAAGAAAAGCCTGGTTGAGCAATTTGTAAAAGCCTTTGGTTTGGAATTGTGATGAGTGTGTCCACATGCTCTCTCAGGCGTTCGATGCCAAGCTCTGCGTGGCGGCGTCTTTTTTTCCCTTCAAAAAGGAAAGGCTTTGTAACAACCCCAACAGTTAAAGCTCCTAGCTCTCGTGCTATCTGAGAGACAACAGCAGCACTTCCTGTTCCTGTTCCTCCGCCCATGCCAGCAGTAACAAAAACCATATCAGCACCCGTTAAAGCCTCTTGAATCTCAAAACGATCTTCAAGAGCAGCGTCTCTTCCTATGTCTGGATCAGAACCGGCTCCTAGTCCTTTTGTTAGTTCTTTTCCAAGTTGGATTTTAATGGGAGCAAGTGCTGATCGAAGAGACTGTATGTCAGTGTTTGCAGAGATGAACTCGACACCATCAATATGCTCTCTTAGCATTGTACTAACCGCGTTTGTTCCACCCCCACCGACACCAATTACTTTAATGTTTGCTCCTGGGTTTGGGGTTTCTGTTGGGTCAAAGGTCATTTGAGTTTTCCTTTTTTTGATTTTTAAGTGATGTTGGTTCTTATGAATATTATACACGAAGAGATTTGTTTTTGTGATGGTCTTTAAAAAAGTTTATGGACTAAGTAATTTCCTTGATCCACCCAACAAAACGACGGAAATAATTACTGATAGAGTAAGAAGTTTCTATTTTATTAAGTTTTTCTTGTTGCAGAACTTCAAGGTATAGGAGTCCAATTACGGTTGCGTATATTGTTGAGTAGGGGGGTGGGGCTTTGTCTGTGCTTGTGTAAGAGTTTTCGTACAAGTCTTTGATAATGCTTGGGAATTTTGGGTTCGTTGTTTTTGATTTATAAGGGAAGTATGAGTTAAAAAAAATATTTAAACCTTGCACCTGTGAGCCTCCTCCTGTAAAAACAAGCCCGCCTTTTAAAGGGACATTTTCTTTCTGGAGTGCGGAATAAATATATTTGCCAAGCTCTTTAATTCTTGCTCCGAGAATATTGTGTATTGTTGAAAGTTCGTGGGTTTCTTTTTTTGATAAACTGTTGATAAGTTCAATTTTTTTACTTGGGTCAATTGAACAAAGTCCATACCGATGTTTTAAGTTTTCAGCTTCAGCAAATGGAAGCCCTAAACCTATAGCTAAGTCATTCGTCATAAGGTTTCCACCGATATCAACGGTAAAAACTTTTTTGGGTGTTTCGTTATAGTAAATAATACCGTCGGAGGTTCCTCCTCCAATATCGACCACAGCAGTTCCAATATTTTTTTCTTCATGATTAAGAATAACAGCAGACGATGCATAGGGTTCTGCACAAAGTCTTGAAACCTCGAGTCCACAGCTGTTACACAAGCGAATAACATCAGTAATATATAGCTTGTCTGCAGATATGATAAGGTATTCAGCACTGATGTTTAAGTAGTGAAAACCGAAAGGTGTCTTTGTTACTAGCCTATTATCAAGATTAAAGGAGAGGGGTATTTTATGAAGTATTTCTTTGCTGTTGTTGGAAAATTGTTCGCAAAGCATTTTTTCAAGTTGTGTAAGTGTGTTTGGGCCAAAAATTGTTGGTTGCTTCTCGCTGTGATAAATTGTAAAGCTTTTGCTTTCCAAGTGAGAGCCTGCAATGCCCACAACTGTAGCCGTAATTCTAGTCTTATACTTTTCCTCAGCAAAGTCTAGAAGCTTATTCAAGGCTTTCGAGGCTTGCGTAAAATCTGAAAGCATTCCCCTATACATACCAAGAGCAGGTGTGCTGATAATATCAATGCTTGGAGTGAAGCTGTCTGAGCTTTTTTCTATATTGATCGTGCCAAGACAAAACTTTGTAGTTCCAAGATCTAATGCGTAAAGATTGTTTAACACTTGATAGTCACCCTTTTTTAAAGTGGTTGTGTTTTTTCTTTAATAAAAGCCTTTCCAGAGTAGTCGAGTTCAATTTGTTCGATGTTCATGCTTTTGTCTTTTGTCTGAGTCAATATCTCTGCAAGCCTTTTTATTTTTGTCTTAAAGGGTTTCATTCCAATTGTGACATGAATGGGTTGGGGGCTTATGAGAGCTTGGAATCCGCGGTAAGCTTCAAAGATAATATTTGTTGGGTGTATCTTATTTTTTTTCATTTCATCTATAAGATCTTTTGCGCTTTTAATTATTTTTATCTCTTTTTTGCTTAACATAAAGCTGTTATTTTCTGTCTTTTTAAAAATTTTGTCTTCAGCAAAGACGCCACTTAGAACAGGTAGGTGAAAACATTTGTTGTCAAGACATTTACCATAGACCTCGTGTTTTGTTGAAATCATGCGTAAAGTATCAGCTTCGATTGCAAGGTTTGCTTCTCTTTGCCAAACTTTTATTAAAATTTTTTGTGGGTGTGGTTGAAGAACTTGGACTTTTGAAAAGTTTGAGCTTTGGTGTATTGCTTTGACAAGCTCTTGTAAGGTAATTTCTTTTTTTTGCTTCAATGTTTCTTTTATCTTAGAAAGAATCTGTGTCCTTTTTGTAGAGCTTAGAAAATGACCTACTTGTGTTTCAAAGTTAACTTCCCATTCTGCGTTAAGACTTATTTTATTTTGAATTTTAAAATCAACTTTGTTTGGTATTTCAACAAAAAAAAGAGTTAGAATGAACGACAAGAATAAAACTAAGTAAATATTTTTCTTTGCAAATAGAGTGTTTTTTTTTCGAGCTCGATAAACGACATTTTGCTGTGCTAAGGGGTTACTCTTTTTTTTGTTGTTTTTTAGCATAGTCATTTTTTAACTTAAAGGAGATGTTGTTTGCGTCACCGGCACCAAAGCTTACGAGAATGTCTTTTGGCTTCAAGTCTTCTTTAATCGTCCTTAAAGATTCTTCTCCATCATCAATTTCCCTAGCTTTTACTTTACCATACTTACAAAGATCAGAAGCGATTTGTCTTGGAGAAAATTGAGGGTCATGAGGTTCCCCGCAAGAAAACACAGGGAGAACATAGACAAATTTTGCCTTTTTAAACGATTGTAAAAAGGCTTTGTACATGGTTTTAAGGCGAGAATAACGGTGTGCTTCAAAGACAACTTTTATTTCGTGTTTAGGGTAAGCGTTGCTAAGAGCCTCGAGACTACATCTTATCTTATCTGGATTATGTGCATAGTCGTCAAAAATTTTTATTTGTTTTTTGTTGTAAATAAGGTTTAAACGTCTTTTTACACCGGAAAAGTTTTTGAGACTAGAAGATACTTTTTCTAGGTTCATTTTCAATGCAACGCCTACACCAAAGGCAGCAAGAGTGTTATAAATATTATGCTTGCCTATGATTGGAATATTCATGAAAAGTTTGTGCTCTTTTGTTGCAACTTGAATAAAGGTTTGATTTTCTTTAAAATTATACGACATGCACTGAATGTCTGCACTTGGTTTGAAGCCGTAAGAAATCTTTTGAGTAACTTTTTGGGACAACTTAACACAAGTCTCGTCATCAGCGTTGTAGACAAGAGTTCCAGAATTTTTTTCAAGATTTGTCAAGTGTTTTGAAAATGCAGAAATAATATTTGCATAGCTTTTGTAAAAATCCAAATGATCTGACTTTATGTTTGTTATAACAGCAATTTTAGGATTATATTTTATAAACGTTCCGTCAGATTCGTCAGCTTCTGCAACAAGATAATGCGCAGTTTCAATTTTGTTTTTAAGGTTACACCCTTTTGTCTCTCCTCCAATGATGGAAATACTTGGCGTACCGTGAGCGTTTATCAAGTGAGTAATCAAAGCGGAAGTTGTGCTTTTCCCGTGGGTTCCGCTCACACAGATACTTGTTTTTCCTTGCATCAGCAGGTGTAAAAGGTCTGAACGATGGAGTAGGTTTTTCTTATCTTTTTGTGCTTTAACAAGCTCAGGGTTGTTTTCTTTTATCGCTGAAGAATACACTACCATTTGTGTGTTTTGGATATGTTTGCAACTGTGGGTGTAAGATATTTTGATACCTAGATCTTCTAATTTTTTTGTTTTCGGTGTTTTCTTTTGGTCAGATCCGCTGACTAGGTAACCGTTGTAGTGTAACAACTGAGCCATAGGAGCCATGCCTGCTCCACCTATACCTATAAAGTGAATGTGGTTTTCCTCTGTCGGAATTGTCATGTTGGTACTTTCTGCGTGTTTCTAGCAATGTTAGCTAGTAAAGCAATGACAAGCAAAAAAGTCACTAAACAACTTATACCACTACTTAAAAAAGGAAGGGGGATTCCTTTTGTTGGTAACAAACCGGTGACAACAAGGAAATTTAAAGAAGCTTGTATAGCAATCATGGACGTGAGTCCAAAAGCTAGAAATTTACGGAACTGCTCTTTTTGGCAAAGGGCTATTCGGTAACCTGTTGTGATCATGTACAGAAAAATAAGAGCAACACTGATCGTTCCAAGTAAGCCTGTTTCTTCAGAAACAACTGAAAGGACAAAATCAGTGTGAGCTTCAGGGAGGAAAAACAGCTTTTGTTTTGAAAGCCCAAGCCCGACCCCCAAGCTTCCGCCGTTTTTGAAGGCGAGATAGCTTTGTATAATTTGGAATCCGCCGCTCGAAATGTTTGCCCATGGATCTAAAAAGCTTGTCAACCTTTGTAGCCTATAAGGCGCAGATAAAATTGCCCCACAAAGGCACAAAGCAAGGAGAAAAATTCCCCAAAAAATCAGTTTTCTCGGCAACCCTGCAATAAAAAGCATAACGGCTGTAAGAATCCATAATAGTGCGGTTGAGCCAAAATCAGGTTGTTGCATTAAAAAAAAAGAAAAAACCGTAACTGGCACAAGGGATGTGAGAACAGATGATTTTATGCTTTTGATATTACATGTTTTCCGACTTAAATTTTTTGCAAGAAAAAAAATTAGACTTAACTTTGTTAGTTCTGAAGGTTGGAACCGTATAAATCCAAGGTTCAGCCACCTGTAGGCTCCTCCAGCTTTACTGTAAAGGTTGGGGACATAAATAAGGCTCAAGGTTACAAAAGAAAATAACAAAAATGGAGTTGCTAGTTTTTCTACCCAGGTGAAAGGAAGGTAGAAGAAGATTGTGATCAGGAGAAAGCCAAGGCAAGCTCCAAAAAACTGTTTATAGAAAAAAACAAGGGGTGTGTTGTAAATTTCTATACTTTTTAATGCTGATGAGGTGTAGATAAATAAGAGTCCGAGAAGGGTTAGTAAAACCGTTGTTATAATCAGTTCTTCAGCTAGTTTCTTGGGGGCTAAGTTTTGTGCTCCCATGTGTTTTGCCTCCTTTCCTTTGGGTCAAAGTAAGGGCTAATAGCTTGAGTAAAGTATTGGCCTCGTTGTTTGTATGTTTCAAACTCATCAAAGCTACTGCATGCAGGGGAAAAAAGTATTGTTGAGTTTCTTTTCTTTTCCATCTTAGCACAGAAAGATTTCATAGCTTCTCGTAGGCTTACAAAACTTTCAAGTTGTGGAAATGTTTGCTTGAGTTGATGTGAGATTTTATTTCGTGATGCTCCGAATATGATAAGTCTGTTTATTTTATTTTCTAGTTCTAAAAGAGGTGCAAAGCTCTCATTCTTATCTTGTCCACCAAGAAAAAGTGTGCAGGACGTCTCTTGACTCTTAAGGGCTGAAAGGGTCGCACTAACATTTGTTGCCTTACTATCATTAATAACAGGAAATTGATCAATCCATCCTACGACCTCACACCTATGGCGAAGACCTTGAAATTTTTCGAGGTGTGGGGCTAGGTCTTCTACTTTTTTCTTTGTGACTTGCGCGCAAGCTTTTAAGGCTAAAATGGCGTTGAGTTTGTCGTGTTTTTGCCAAAATCTCGGAAGTTTACTAACAATTTTATCTTGTTCGCTTGTGCAAATAGTTTTTAAAGACTTTGGCAGGCATCCTCTTGTGTTTAAAATCTTTTGTTTTAAGTTATTGAAACAAAAGACTTGGTAGTCTTTTTGGGGGGAATAAAAAATTTTTTCTTTTGCTTTTTGGTAGTTTTCAAAATTTTCATGATGGTCTAGATGGTCAGGCTGTAGGTTGGTAAAGATCCCAACGCTTAAAGGATTATTTTGTTGTTGCTCTAGTTGAAAAGATGACAGCTCTAACACAAGGACATCAAGACTTTTGTCTTTTAAAACAATTTGGGACACGGGAGTTCCAATGTTACCCCCAGCTGCTGTTTTATAACCAAGGCTTTCGAGTATGTGGATACACATCATGGTGGTGGTTGATTTGCCGTTTGTTCCTGTTATGCCAATACTGGGACAGGTGATATATTGGTGGGAAAACTCTGTTTCACTGTAAGTTGGAATTTTCTTTTCACCAGCTTTGAGGAGGATGGGATGGCTTTTTCGCACAGCTGGACTGAGTATAATTCCACCGTCTATGGTTTCAAGGCTTTTAAGAGCTGTTTTTTTATCGATAAAGCTTTGTTTTGGGTGTTTTGTTTCGTGATTTAGATCACGGTCGTCATAAACAACAACTTTTTGTTTCATCGCTTGTAAAAGTTTTAGACTTGCTTGTCCTGATGCGCCAAAACCTATTATAAGCCATTTTTTTATTTTGGTACGAGATAGCATGGTATTCTTCTTTGGAGTAAAACTTTAAATATTGGATCACTACCTTATTTTGAGGCTTAAAAGGCCGAGAAGAGCCAATAAGATCGAGATAATCCAAAATCGTACGATAACTCGAGGCTCGGGCCAACCTTGAAGCTCAAAATGATGATGAATGGGGGCCATTTTAAATATCCGTCTTCCAAGAAGCTTAAAGGATAAGACTTGTGTAATAACCGAGAGGGCCTCAAGAACAAAAATTCCTCCGATTATAGCTAATAAAAGTTCATGTTTGGAAAAAACAGCAAGGGCTCCTAATGCTCCCCCTAGTGGTAAAGAGCCAACATCTCCCATAAAAACTTGAGCAGGATAGGTATTGTACCACAGAAAGCCCAAACAAGCTCCGATCATTGTCGCTGCAAAAATTGCAAGTTCCCCCGAGTTGTTAACAAAGGGGAAGCTGAGATAGCTAGCAATACCGCTATGACCCGAAATATATGCTAAAATAGTGTAACAAAAACATGCTGCAATTATGGGTCCAACAGCTAGACCATCAAGACCATCCGTTAAGTTAACTGCATTACTGGTGCCAACAATAATAAAAACTGCAAAAGGGATGTAGGCCAAACCAAACTCAATTATAAGGTTTTTAAAAAAAGGTACGTAAACATATGTGGGAGAATCTAAGTAGTAAACACTCAAGCATGTTGCCAGTGTTGCAACAACAGTTTGCCAAAAAAGCTTCATTTTTCCAGATAGCCCTTCGGGATTTTTTTTGTGGATTTTCAGATAATCATCAGTAAAACCTATAAGCACATAAGAAAGAAATACCCCTAGTACAAGCCAAAGATATGGGTTGAGCCAGTTGATCCACAAGAGACTGGGTAATAAAACAGCAAAAGCAATAAGACCTCCTCCCATGGTTGGTGTTCCAGTTTTGCTTAAGTGACTTTTGGGGCCGTCGTTTCTAACAACCTGTTTCATTTGCCGGTGTTTTAACTTTTTTATAAACCAAGGAGACAACAAAAGGCTTATAATAAAAGCAGTCAATAAAGAAACAATAGCTCGAAAAGTTATGTAACGCGTAACGTTTAGAAAGCCAAATTTTGGTACAAGA
Source organism: Pseudobdellovibrionaceae bacterium (assembly GCA_002711925.1). GTDB lineage: Bacteria > Bdellovibrionota_B > Oligoflexia > Oligoflexales > Bog-1112. The sequence goes on from PASJ01000032.1 coordinate 10,052, forward strand.
GAGTAAAAAATGTGATAGAGCACAAGAACTCCTTATTGATCCTGGTGAAGGAGGCTTTCAACGATTTTCTCTAAGTGTATGCCTCTTGAGCCTTTAATGTATAGTATGCTGCCGAAAGAATCTAGGCGAAATTTTTCCTTGAGAAAGCTTTCACAATTGGGGAAGTGGAGAGTTTCCATCCCTTTTGTCTCAAGGTTTTTAGCTGCATTTGTGGTGAAAATAGAATCCTTGCCGATGCTTATCAAAAGTTCAGGCCTGACCTCTGTAGCACAAATCTCACCAAGTTTTTCGTGTTCTTCTTGTGTATTAGTTCCTAATTCAAGCATATCGCCCAAAATAACAACCTTTTTTTCCCCTTTGTAGTCTTCAGCAAAAGATTTGAGACCAGCGGAAGCACTTTCTGGGCTCGAGTTATAGGTGTCGTCAATGATTGACAAAGACTTTGTGTGATGAAGCTGATAGCGTCCTTGTTCATTTTCAAAGTTTTCTAGGCCTTGGCAGATACTTTTGTTGTTTATATTGAGACTTTTTGCTGCAGCAACGGCAGCCAGGGCATTCATTGTTAATCCTTCGTGAGCGCTTGGTAGTCGTATCTCAAGAGTGTTACCAAGGGCTAAAACATGAATACGGCTGGATTTATCCTTGTGTCTTTGAATTTTTATAAGTTTGACATCAGCGTCACGATTTGTCCCGAAGGATAAAAGCTTGATTTTTTCTTTTTTTGCTCCGAAAAGTAGCTTTTTGTCGTCATGGAAACAGATGTGACTGTGAGTTCTTGGGCTCTGGGTAAAAATTTCAAGTTTAGCCTTATAGGTGTTATCTAGGCTCTTAAATTCGCCAATATGAGCGGAGCCAACATTGAGACACATTTTTATAGTTGGATCAACCATTTGAACAAGGGTCTCGATGTGGCCAATGTTTCGTGCCCCAAGCTCTAGAACAGCAAACTTATGTTTCGAATTAAGCGTAAGGAGTGTTTGCGGAACTCCAATTTCATTGTTAAAATTACCCGCAAAAGGAAGAGTGGCATGACTTTCGTGTTGTTTAAGTATTTGTCCTAACATTTGTTTGCAAGTTGTTTTCCCCACAGAGCCTGTAAGAGCGACCAGCTCTAAGGAAGAAAATTTTTGCCGCCACCCGTGTGCCAGCTGTTGGTATGCTTTTAAGCTGTCTTTGACCACTAAGAGTCTAGGATGCAAAGTTTCTGGGACCATGTGAAGAAACTCTTGTTCACATAAAGCTCCGTCTTCGGGCTTGTCTTTTAGAAACTTAGCTAGAAACTTGTGGCCGTTATGAGTGATCCCTTTAAGAGGAACAAACCACTGGTTTGTTGATATTTTTCTCGTGTCCGTTGTAAAGCTGTTACCGCTAGGCACATGTTTAACCTTGCTTGGCATTTGTAAAAGGTTCGTGCCTAAGGAGTTTGTGATATGATTCCAGTTATTTTCCATGGAAGCTCTTATAGTTTTGCTGTCGTTTTGCGGTGGTCCATTGCTTATTGAGAGCAGTGGAAAAGTTAGCCACTTATACCTTAGAAAGACCACCTGGTGCCAGGGAAAATTTTGCCTCCGGTGACGTTCTTGGGCAAGAGCCACCATTTTAGTAAGTTCCAGACGCTCCTGTTATAATAGTTGAAGAAGGGTTACAGGAAAAAAATATTTTTATTTACCCGTGTAACAACAAAAGAACAAGGGAGGGGGTTTTTTTGGATATCCTGAAATTGTGGTCTTCAAAGTACAAAGGACAAGAGTATGTGATTCCTTTTTATCCTGTGGGTGTTGTTCTTAAAAACCAAGAGCTTGTCTTTAGCCAAAAGATGGAAGGTTCTATATTTATAATAAAAAAAAGAGCATCTTTGTATATTCTTGAAAACACCTTTTTGGACAAGAGTTTACGTATCAATGATGAAAAAGTATCTAGTATTTCTTTAGAGGATGGTTACCGTATATCTCTAGGGGGCTTGGAGCTAGTTTTCTTTTCTCATTTAAATGATTATAAAGGCTTTTTCTCAAATCATAGAACACAAAAATTCTTGCTGAATAAACCAGCAAAAGAATCCAAAAGTCTTGAAAAAAAAATTATGTTTCATGAAAAAAAATTTCATAATAAAGAAAAAAATAGCAAGACCCTAGAGCTTTTGAAAAATCAAATATTTTGGGCATACGGAGAATCAAAGGATTTTAATTTTTTGTGTGGTATTTTTTTTGATTTTTTAGGCAAGCTTATTAAAGAAGACTTAGCTCTTCAGTCACTTGTTTGTATCAACAAACAAACCAAAAACTATCAATTAATTATCAACAGAAGTATAATTCAGTCTTATGTTCTCGATCCAGAGCCTTTGTATTTATCATTTAAAAAGGACCAAGTTGTCTCCTACGTTGACAAGCTTGTTTCTAAAGGTCGTGTGCGACTCGTATATATCTTTCCTTTCATTGCTGGTGCGGAAGAGTCTTTTTTTCTTGTTCTATCAAAAGTGTCACACTTATCTTCTTTTTCCTCGGAACAGTTAGAAGTAATGGATGACTTTCTTACTTACAACTCTCGTATGTTAGAAGCTTCATACAACAGAAATGTTTATAAAAGAGATTCTCAGGGTTTTATGGAGGTCCTGGTAGCAATCTTAGAGGCAAGAGACAAATATACTATGGGACATTCTTTACGTGTGGCTCGTTATTGTAAAAAAATTGGGGAGAAGCTTGGACTTGATACGTCAACAAAAGATTATCTTGTTCAAGCAGCTTTCCTTCATGATATTGGTAAAATTGCTATTTCTGATAAAATTTTGTTGAAAAAAAGACCTTTGAGCGAAGCCGAGTATAAAATCATGCAAGCTCACGCAGAACTAGGAAGTCAGATGGTCAGTTCTTTGCCTGGTGCTACAAAAATTATGAGTGGTATCAAGCATCACCATGAAAGGTTTGATGGAAGCGGCTACCCGGACGCTTTAAGGGGAGAGACTATACCTTTTTTCTCTCGAATCATTGCAGTTGCAGATAGCTTTGATGCTTTGGTGTCTGGGCGTCTATACCAAAAAGCCATAAGCCATCAGGAAGCTGAGAAAAAAATGAGGGATGAGTCTCACCTTTACGATAAAAAAATACTTGAAGTCTTTTTTCTTGCAAAACTATTTAAAAGTTAATTTGTTTCCGTCGAAAATATTTATATAGCCTGAGATTTTTGTCAGTGGTTTTTTGGGGGGGGAATCTTTCGCGAATTGTTTTTCAAGTTGTCTCCAGTTTCTTGTTTGTGGTATTTGTTCGATTTTTTTTCGTGATTACTCACCTTATAGTGTATAATCGCGATATGTTTTGATTAGTCACAGTCTGTAACTTTGACAAGCTAATGGATAGTTTTTAAATACTATTTAGTATTTTTTATACGTTTGTTTGTAATTGTTGTGAATAAATATTGAATGCTCGAGGTTCTTTGCTTTCTAGCTTTTTTGTATAAGTAAAGGTTTAGTTTTGGTTATTTATTTATTAAACATTGTAAACAAATTTTTTGCTTATTATGTTTTATAAATTAATTGCCTACTAAGACTTTTCTTTGTCCTTTAGGACTTTATTTTATCCCAAGCTTTAATTTCAAAGCTTGTTTTTGAAGCAAATGATTTTTGCTTTTCTATTTTTTCTTTCTTTACATTATCTGCAAAGTTGTTTTGTTCTGAGATATTATTCTCTGATTTTGGTTTTTTATCTGTTAATTCGTACGTTTGTGTTATGTCTTTTTCAAAGTATAAAGTCATACCTACTTGAATCTCATCGGGGTTTGTTATTTTGTCATTTTCTCTCCACAAGCGGCGCCACTCTGTGGAGTCTCCATAGACTTCTTTTGCTATGTTTGACAGCGTATCATTTTCTGTTACCACAATATGTTGTCTTTTTTGGTTTTCTGTTTGTTCTGCAAAGCTTGTGCTTTGTTTATCTAGTTGATAATAGATGATATCTCCAGGAAAGATACGATCTGGGTTTTTAAGTCCCGTAAGATCATTTATTTTCTTCCACATGGATCCATCCCCATAAATTTTTTGAGCAATTTTTTGGAGTGTGTCTCCGCTCTTTACGATGTAGTGCATTTTAGATCCAAGCTCAGGAAGACTCGGTCCTGCTGGAGTTCCTGCTAAACCTCTATAAACACCATTATTCTGTTCCTTATTGACTACCTTTTCTTCTTCTAAATCTTTTTCACTTAATTCTTCGGCCAGCTCGGATGTGTAAGACAATCCAGGATCTTCTCCTTGGATAATTTGCTCTTGTTCGGCAAAAATTTCATTGTTTTCTTCTTCCCAAGTCACCTCTTGTTGGTCTGCAAAAAAAGCGTTTTGATTAAAATTGGTCTCGTTAGCTTCTTCATTTTGAAATAGCTCTTCATTGTTAAAGTTTTGAAGTTCCTGATTCTCGTTTAACATGTTAACTTCGTTGTTGTAATTTTCTTCTTGGTTGAGTTCTTCCTCGTTGCTAAACTCATTGTCCGTGTTGTTTTCATACTCATTTTCAGCTTCAGTTACGTTTTCCTCGTTTTCAAATTCTTCGTTAAGGTCGACTTCATTCTCATTTTCGTCCTCTTCAAAGTCATCAACTTCATTTTCTTCATTAATCGCTTCTTCGCTTAGTTCACCGTCCAATGGTTCGTCCAAAGCATCTCCCCCACCACCAGCGCAGGCTGTGAAAATACTCATTAAAGTTAACAGGCTAATGACCTTTAATATGTCATGTCGCCACCAGTCTTTCATTATACACCTCCTCCTTATAGGTTATTTTTGTTTATAAAATCCATTTGTGAATTCGTTTTCGGATAAGGTTTGAAGAACTTTAGTATGGACTAAAAATCTATTCTTCGTACTTTTTTTATTTTAAGTGACAGCTTTCTCACAGTTAAAACAATGCTTGTACTGATTAGACAGGTAAAGTTAATGATTTTGGTGTTTTGAATTTTGTTTAAGCTAAGTTTTGTTTATGCTGTGAATAGTCTTGTGTAGACGGTCTTGTGTGTTATAAATAAGAAGAGTCTTTCTAATTTTTTTGTTGACCTTTAAAGGTCTTTTCTTGTTTTAGCCTTGAGAAAATCTTTGTTAACAAGGTTACATCCCAAAAAGGTGTTTAAAAACGTATGTTTATTCACAAATCTGTTTTCTACCAGAAGATACTGGATCATTTAAAACTTAAAGAAGGTGATGTTGCCATTGATTGTACCTGTGGTGGTGGTGGACATAGTCTTGGCCTTCTTGAGCTGGTTGGATCTAGTGGCATTATTCTCGGTATCGATAGAGACCAAGAAGCTGTAAACTGGCTACAGTCTCGTTTTAATCAACAAATAAAAGATAAAAATTTTATTTTGTGCCAAGATAAATTTTCTAATATTAAAAAAATTGTAAAAAAATATAACTTAACTTCTGACATCAAAGCTATTATTGCAGACGTGGGAGTATCTAGCCATCAATTAGACACAGCTCAACGCGGCTTTTCTTTTCAGACCAGCGGCCCGCTGGATATGCGTATGGATCAAAGTGCAAATTACCCACTCTCTGCTTCTTCTGTTGTGAATGACTTGCCTGAGGCAGACCTAGCTGAAATTATAAAAACTTTTGGTGAAGAGCCGTTTGCTCGAAGAATCGCTAAAGCTATTGTTAAGAGGCGACAGATAAATCCTTTTGTAACAACCGATGATTTGGCAAAGCTTGTTACTAGCGCCCTACCCTACAAAAAAAGTAAAAAACACCCAGCAACAAAGACTTTCCAGGCTCTTCGTATCTTCGTTAACAAGGAGCTCGAAGAGCTAGAATGCTTGATACAAGATGGCTTTTCTGTTCTTGCAAAAGGGGGGCGTTTAGCTATCATTAGCTTTCACTCTTTAGAGGATAAAATTGTCAAAAAAGAGTTTAGAAAACTTGCAGGACTGCAGACTAATACCCATGTAAGTAAATATTTCCCTCTTACCGATAAACAGTTAAAGGTATATAATAAGACCGAGGGTAAGATTATTCGACCTTTTCCTGTGAAACCTACAGATGAAGAGATCAATGAGAACCCAAGAGCTCGTAGTGCGAAGCTTCGTATTATTGAAAAAATAATTTGATTGAAAAGCCTATGCAATTATCGAAAGTTATAAGGTCAAAATCTCTCTGGTTTCTTCTCTTTCTGTTCTCTTTTGCTCTAGCCTTGTGCTCTGTTTATATTCGTATCAATACAACTTTACTGGGTTATGAAATCGGTAAACTTAAAGCGAAAGAGCTGAGTTTGATACGTAAGAAAAGTTTATTAACCATGGAATATGCAAAAATTACCAGTAAAGAGAATTTATTAAAAAGGCTCAAAGAAAACAAAGACTAAGGTCTTGGTATGCTAAAGAAATTTTGGTCGTTTTTAACTCGTCGATATCAAAGATATCCTTTTGGGTCAGTACACACTCATAGGATGATTTTGTTGTTCCGTTTATATCTTTTGGTCTTTCTTTTGATTATCTTGAGAGCGTCTTATCTTCAGGTTTTTCCTGCTTCCCAAAAAGTACTTAGTAAATTAGCAAATAATCAGTACCACAAAGCAATCGATGTTGCTCCATATCGAGGTACGATTTTTGATCATCGTATGGTTCCTTTAGCTATAAGTGTTCAAGCCCCCTCTTTAGCTGTTAACCCAAGAGTTTTTTCACCAAGTGCGAAAGAACTTGAAATATTATCAGCTTCTTTGAAACTTACAAAAAAGAAAATTAA
>PASJ01000033.1 GCA_002711925.1 Pseudobdellovibrionaceae bacterium
TGAAGCAAAACAGTCTGTGGGCATACACTTCGCAACGTTTCAACTAACAGACGAGGCTGTTGATCAACCCGCCTATGATTTGACTGCAGCATTAATGCAAAAAAAGTTATCGCCATCTTCTTTTGTTGTGCCAAATTTTGGAGAAACCAAGTTTGTTAAATGAATTTAAGTATAAACGAGACCATTTTTCCTAGGTAAAATGTTTTTTAATTATACCAAATAAAATTAAAATAACTGATAAGAAGAAAAAGAAAATATAAAAATATTTTGTAACAAGTCCCCCCAAAAAAGCAAAATTTTCCATCAACATAATGTTTTTACGTGGGAAAACTAGATTTTTTTACAGAGCAGTATAAGATAATATTATCTAATTCTTTCTATTGGGTATATTTATGAAATACAAAAAAATTTTATCGACTCTTATTGTTTGTTTTTCCACATTAAATATTTTTGCAGCTTTCAAAGGGACTGAAAGGAGTGTAACGAACACAGCGGAAACTTTGCCACAATTTTCCGGTCAAATTGGTTTTTTATACATGATGCTTGGCATTACTGACAACCTTATGTTAAAACTTCCATCTTTCTACCCCTTATCCCAAGGAGGAAGAAATATTCGTTTAAAGTATAAGCTAATAGAAGGAGAATCTTTCATTGTAAGTCCAGAAATAAAAGTGAATAAAGCTTATACACAATTTGAATATATATATACTTTACACAATTCTTACTATGTAGGTGAAACAAAGAACCACTCATTTTCTTTAGGCTTAAAACTTGCCGATCAATTCCCTGTAGAGTCAGGGGCAACCCTTGCCAGTTCAACTATTGATACGAGTCAAGGTAAATCTATTTCGTTTCAAGGATATTTAGCCTACGACTACTATACCGACAGTAATAATATTTTCTTCATGGGAGTCGAGTATGATGAAGATTATCTACCCTACCTTGGGTTCACGGCTGCTTGGGATCATCTGCACACAGGTTTTGTTTTCTTTTTGGGAGAACCTTATATTCTTCCCTATATATATGTAAGATTTTAAAGAAATAGATAAAAAGTATTCATTCAAATTAAGGTACGTTAATCAAATAAGAATTTAATTTTTCTTCATACTTTGCTTTTTCAATATTATATTTATTATAGACTTCTCCAAGGTTTGACATAAAGATTAAATATGAATCTTTAAACTCATTAAAGAATTTGCAAGCTTTAACGTGACGAGCTCTGTCTTTTGTGGTTTCATCAAATGCTGACTCACAATAAGACTCTTGACTAAGTCCCGTACCTTGCATAACAAAATAAACACCTGCAGCTGCAATTCCTGCCATACCTAAACCTTTTAAACCACTATATCCTAAACTTTTAGCTGTACCCATGTTTGTACGTGTTTTATAACTTTGAAAATTAAAATCTTTCACTTCAGAAGTATCAAAAGTTACGTTCCTTGAACCGCTAACTTCTAGGTCGGTTCGATTGATCTCTGCTGAAATTTTTTTCCCATCTGGACCATCCGTCTCAAGAGTTATTTTACCAGACTTTCCAGAATATTTTACAACCTTGATTGATCCACTTTCGAGATCAACACCTATACTCTGCTTTAACCGCTCTTTTATCTCAGTTTTCACTGCTTCATTTTTTGCAAAAAATTCTGTAAATTTTTTATTAAAATCATTCGATCTTTTCATGGCTGTGTAATAATTATAACTTTTAAAAAGAGTCCAAGACGAAGCTATTCCAATTAAACCATAGCCAAATCCTTGATAGAAATTATTTGTATTTTCTGATCTCGAACTCCCCGTCGGAGTCAACTGACTCTCTTCTTCCGTACCGTAAACAAGATCATTTGTGTCGTTCGGATCTTTTATATATTTTTCAATTCCAAAAGGATCATTTACACCCACTTTTTTCCACTCATCACTGATATCTATCTCTATATCGCCAATAATAAAACCATCATCTGAAAAAATTTGACCTGTAAAACATGAACTTGTCGTTTCTTGACTCAAATTATAACCTTCATTGATTTTATCAGAAGAACTTGTTGGAACATTTGCAGTATTATTTTCTTCTTTCTGATTTAAGATTTTACTTAAATTGAAAGAATCTGCAGAAGATTCTGTTTCTCCTTCTTGAGTTAGCTCAAAAAGTATCGCTCCTTCACCTGATACTAAAGTACTGAGGAAACCACTTGGATTTCTTGAAATTAAAACAGCTTGTGAAACAAGAGGCCTCCACAACTCACGAACAGATTCTGGGACAAGAGCTAGGTTTGGCTCTTTCTTATTACTACCAATAGGTTGTGGATAGAAAAGAGTAAAATTTTCAACAAAAAGTTTTAAATTACCTGAAATATCATCAAGAAATTGTTCCATATCTTTTTCTAAGACAGCTAAATTATTCGTTAGAACGTTTAGCTCATCAACATTTTTTTGATTTTTACTAGACAGGATCTTAACGATTGGATCTTTGCTACAGTTTTCTCCAGTGGTCGTTCGTGTGTCAATAACACAGGGCTTCACCTCAGTTTTGAGAATTGATGAGTCTTTATTCTTTGGTAACTCCACTTCAACAGGAAAAACTGAACTTGTTCCACAAACGCATTTTTCATTAGGATAATAAGAGGAATCACCACAGCCCAAATTATCATCCTCTGTGCAAATACTGTAGTTATAGTAATCTGCTGTGATATTTGGATCTGAAGATTTTTTTTCAGTAATAGATAATATTTTCTTGGTGTAGAAAAGAGTCTCCTCTTCATTTTCAACATCATATTCAAGATCTATCCAATCTACAGAATCTAAAACGATAGAATCGGGGTTGATAGCATCCCATGTTGCAGTTAAGGAAATATCTTCAGTCAGTTCAAACAAATCTTTTTCTTCACAAAGGTTAGAGATACTAGCTGGTTGTTTTGATCTTGAAGTAGGTTTTTGATTAACGGCTTCAGTGCAAGACACTATTAACCACAAAAAACCAAACAAGGTTTTAAAAGCTGTTCTATATAACGTAGACAAGAACAAAAAAAAACTCCTTCGATAAATAAATACATAGATTTTATCGGTAATTAGATAAAAATAATTAAAAAAAATTGAAAACAATTGATATTTTGTTTTATGATAAAATTTTTCTTATTTGATAATATATTGTCTTTTCTTATTGATTTTAGGGTTTTATTGTGATTAAAGAAATTTCCGGAAAAGATAAAAAGAACGAAGACAAAATAAGATACTAAATAATCTTACCCTCTTCTCGTATGTCTGCAAACTGGAAATACCGATTGATATTTTCTATTGAATGCTAAAGTAAGATTTATTTCAATATTTTATTTTATTTTGCCAGTCAAATTTTCTGATCTTACAACTTATTTTCAAAATTATTTTGTTATTTCATCTTTTTTATCTAAAAACCTAACCTTTTCCCTTTTAATATCTGCCATAAGCGGAAAGGGTAAAGAGTTATTATAACCAGCTCAAAAAAAACACTACAAAATATCAAACAACTTAAGATATGGGATGTGATAGAAAATTTTACACAGAATGATAAAAAAGAAAAAAATAGGATCATATAAATTATATAAGATGAAAATTTTGGTAGAATACTTGGATCAACCTTAACGTTTAATCTTGTTAAAAAAGCTAAGAAAAAAAAAGAAATTTGACCAAGACTTCTAAACAAAAGAAGAAAAGCATACCAGTATGAAATCTTATTTTGAGAGAAAAGAAAGACAACAAGACCAAGACAAAAAATCTTGTCACACAATGGATCTATAATACTACCAAGACGACTTGTACAAGATGTCTTTCTTGCAATGTACCCGTCTAAAACATCAGAAAAAGCAGCTAAAGAGTAAATTAGAAAACCGTATGCATATTCATGAGAAAGATAAAGTTTAATAATTATAAATAAAGAAAGTGCTCGTGAAATACTTAAAAAATTTGGAAGATATTTTAAGAGGCTAGAAACATATGATTTTTCATTTTTTAAAATAGTAGCACTCATTTTCACTCACTGTTGTGGCCTAAAGTAAAATTATCTTACTTGTCGAAAGGAAGTTTTGGCTGTAAATAAACATGATCAATCTTAAATTCTTCAGAAAGGGTCTTCTTTAAATTATCAAGAATAGCCGAAACCTGACTAAGAGATGGATCTTCTGCAATATCCACGTAAGCTTGACAGTGAATTTCCTTTTCCGTAAGTTGCCAAACATGAAGGTGATGAATATTTACAACTCCGTCAACCTCCAAAATTCTTTTCTCAATCTGATTTAAGTCAATACCTTTAGGTACAAAATGCATGAGAATCCAAACCACTTCTTTTAGGACTTTATAAGCCAAAAAAACGAGATAGAAAGCTATCAACAAAGTTAAAAGAGGATCAAGCCAATAGACCTTCCAAAGGTACATAAAATAAGCAGCTATTGCAACAGCTAATGAACTTACTGCGTCTGAAACCAGGTGATAATAAACTGACTTCATATTAAGACTATCAACAGCATCTTTTTTTAAAAGAAAACCGCAAAATAAATTGGCAAAAAAACTAAAAAGAGCTAAATACACTACCCAAAGAGAATCAAGTTCTAAAGGCTGAAAAAAACGTATGACAGCTTCTTTAATAAGAGCAAGTCCCATTAAAATCAATAAACTTCCGTTGATCAACGACGCTAGAATCTCTGCCCTTTTGAATCCAACAGCGTTTTTCTGCTTAGTTGATTCTAGTGCTAATTTGTTAGCGAAAAAGCTGACTAACAAAGAGAATACATCACTAAAATTATGAGCAGCATCAGACAAGAGGGATAAACTACCAGTTAGTAATGCAACAACTGCTTGTGCAATTGTAACAATCAGATTTATGATGACAGAAAGAATAAGCTTAGATTGTCGACCACTATAATCAGAAGACCTACAATTGGCACTCATAAATCACTCGCCACTAATTCTTAATAAGAACCTTTATACACTTCTTGCTGCTTATCTGGAATTTCAAAAACATGATCCGCTCCAAATTTTTTTATTGCCGCTTGACCTTTAATAAAGAAATAATTAATTTTCTTTTGTAGTAACTTTAATTGGTTTTCGCTTAGATTATCTTTGAGATAAAATCTTACTATTTCTGGATCACTGCTAAGTTTCTCCAGTTGTCTGAAGATTTTTCTCGTTGGCATCATCAACTTAATTTCATCAACTTTTATTTTTCTTACAAATGGATCAAACATGGTAAAACCATGATCAATCAAGAAAAACTTACCAGTTTTTAAAATCATATAATTATCACTATTGCGATCATAATTTGAAATCAACCAATCAAAAAATAAGATACTACTGAGCTTTTTGTTACGTCCTAAGGGTTGACTAAATTTTTGAGGTCTTACGCCATCATAAGATCTCATTGTTCTTGCACGATAAGCATTTTTTAAAAAATATTGTTGTGAACCTTTTCTTTCCCTACCGTATCTGACAAGACTTGTTATAGGCACCATATTTAAACCTATAAGTTTATCCAGTTTGTAAGCTAATATTTCTGCTTTATAATTAGATGATATGTTAATGACAGGATTTTCATAGTATTTTACTTCTGGTTTATAGATTCCTTCGACGCCGTCAAAAAAATAAGTTTTAATTGTTTTTGTAAAACCTAAGCCAAGTTTATGGTGCTTTACAAGTTTTTCTGGAGATATAAGATCATTTTGAATTATATTTTCTAAGGAATTTGCTTGTTTGTCAAAACCATTTTCTCTCAAAAGCCACACAGCTCTTTGGTACTCTCTTTTAAGCAGTAGATGGAAAACATCGGTGTTTGCTGCGTTATAATTTTTTAAAATATGAAATTTTAAGGTATTTTTTTGAGAATAAAGGTCTAAACCTGTTTCTTCAAAAATTTTTGAAAATAAGCTCTTTTCAACATTTTTTGTATAGTCTTTTTTTTCAGTCAAAAAATAAGATAATTCAAAATTTGTTAACAATTTTTTCTTGACATCAACCGGTTGATTTATAAAAAAAGCGAACCAATCTCTCATCTTTTTTTCTATTTCTTTTGTTGCAATTATGATATCTGTCTCTTCGATATCGTAAAAGAGACCTGATATCATTTTCAACATATGATTTGTTAAAAAAATTGGATCTTTACTACCTTTTAAATCCTTTAAAAGGACTTTGAAAAAATCCTTTTTAGCTTCACGTAAAACCTGTTCTCTACTCTCTTCCAATTTCTTATATAGGTCTTTTTCATCGAAGAATCCTTCTTGAAGGATATTTTCTAGTTCTTTTTGTCTGATAGTCTTTAAATTTTTGAACTTAGCTTGTAACGTGGAATAAAATATTTTTCTTTTGTCTAGAAGATTATTTATCCTAGATGAGTTAAAGTCTTCAACAAATTCAGAGTTTATCTGAGCTGATATGGACTTTTCCATAAAAATTTTATTTTTAGAGCAAAATTTCTCAAGACCTTCGCACATCGATGATAATATTGTTCTTTTTATCTTCTCAGGACTTAAATCTCTTGTGGTTTCGTATGGAGAAAAAGCTGACTTGTAGTTTTTGTAAAAATCCGTGTATCTATGAATAAATTGTGTCACAGCATTTTTTTCTAGTGAATCTTCTATAGATTTCATGCCAAGAGAAGATTTTCCAAGCACCGGCAAAGATCCGAGAGCAAAAAGACACACACTAAGGTTCAAATGAAGATGACGCCAGAACATAATACCAAACATGAAATTAATACAGTATTTCATTCGTATTTTTCCAGTTAAATTATAATTTTAATAAGTTTACTAACACATGAATTCATAAAATTTAAGGCTTGATTTGATATGTTCTAGTAAAGTCTACATTTTACAAAATTATATGTACTTATACCTTTATTCACCTCAAATTCTTATGACTTTTCCTTGGTTTGTTGATCAACATTAACTTATAATAGAAAATATTAAATAAATCATAAATTAAAATCATAGGAAATCTTAGTTCTTTCCAAGAATAAATAAGTAATTTAAGAATATGAACCTAATATAAATTAAATAAATCAGCTTTAAAAATACTTTCAAAAATGACAAGAAAGGAATACTTACAATGAGACATCTCAAACGAAAATTTTTACGGGCGTTACCGTTATTTTTATCTCTTTGCTTTACCTTTGAAATTTCAGCAGAATCAAAACAAAATCAAATAAATGATAAAAGGACACGCAAGACATTAGAAGAAAAAAAGCCTCTTATTCCTATGGAAATAAAAAAAACCTTTGTACAAAAAAAAGAGGTGCTTCACACAGCTCCTGTGGTTATGGTTGCAAGTCTAGACTTAAAGTACTTGCAATACCACCCTCTTGATAGCTACCGTGTTTTTCAAACCGATAAAGAAGGAACTGTAAGCCCCATACCATTTCAAATTGATGAAATCGACTTGTATAGTGATTACATTTTACCAAGTGGTCCCAATCCAAATACTGCATTTAGTAATAAAATTTTTGATAATCGCGATGAACTATCGATCATGGGAGCAGATATAGGTGAAGCAGTAAGACCCCAAAACTGGGGAAAAATGCCGAAACCAAGGCTTCTTTACGAAGTTCTCTTTGACAATGGTAAAAGAAAAGGTGCAGTTTATATCGGCCTTTATAGTAAGAGCAAAAGGACTGAAGCTAGTTTGTCGAAAAAAAAATACGTTCACTTCGATATGAAAAGAGCAGAAGTTATAACGAATAAGTATATTTATGACTTTGGACAAAAAAATTACCTTGTCATTAAAGAAGCTCATATTAAAAAACAAGAAACAGAAAAAACAATAAAGTTACTTGATGATTCCACATTTTTTCTCCAAGTGGATTTTAAATATTTTTTAACCTTTCGCCTCAATCAATCTGACATTGAAAGCGAGTTGGATGCCTATAGATTAGGACCCATAAGGGCTATCGCTAGGGTTAATTTCACCTATAAATTTTTAAGCATGAATTTTGACTTAGGCATGTACACGGAAGTATCTTTTTTCCCAAATGCAATTTTTCTTCCTGCCGTAATAGATCATCCCATCGATTCTGAGAAAACTCTTAATGAAGAAAGTCTTTTCTATTATGGTTTTGCCCTTATGGAGAATCCCAAAAACTTAAAGATCAATTCAAACATGCCCCAATATGAGAAAAAAGGCTTATTTAAACTTCCTGATTTTCTTTCAAAAAATCCTATGGAAGACCTCTATTGGCTATCAGCTGTTCACCCTGAGTATATGATCTACATTGAGTTTAAACCATCAGAAAAAATGATACAAAGTCAAAGTTTTCCCAGCTATTATTTAGAAAATAAAACGGGTCCAGAAGTCATGAAACGAAGAAAAACTGCAGCTCCTTTAGGGGAAAGCCGCGTCAATGTCGCTGTTAGCTTTAGTCTTAAAGACTTGAAGAAAGGCCTGCACGATGTCAGTTTCCATCTTTTTTTAGACAACATCAACAAACCTGAAAAACTCGATGAGTATAAAAAACTCGATAATTGGCAAATGGCAACAAGCAAATTAAAGATAAAATAAAAAAAACCTCCTCAAACTTACTTGAATGAGCTAATCTTTGACAGAAACGAAGTTTATTTCAAGAATTTAATTATTTTTTAACTAGTACTGTTTTTTTTTGGACCTTTACAAATGACTACAAGACCCTTAGATGAAAACACCCATAATCAAGGAATAAAATCACCAACAATTTGCACAAGCACTTTGACTAAAGAAAAGATCCCAGATGCAATAGAAGAAAAGACAATTGAAGATAAAACAACTGAGCCCCAAGGACCTTCTAACGATGACTTACCTCTGACAGTTTGGCTTAAAGGATTTGAACCTTATTTTAGCGACTTTAGTTTAGATGCTAATCAGGTGATGGAAAAACTAGGCATAAAAAGATCGCGTTTAAATCAAATTTCAGGTCGAGAACTAAGAGTGGGAAAAGCTCGAATCGATCGATATCTTCGTCCGGTCTACAGGCCACAAGATGTAGAAAAGTATCTTGAGTGGACCCGCCCGACGGCCAGCCACAAAAGATCTTCAGCTATTATCGAAGAAGCTCGAGAAAAACTCGAGGAAAACACAGCAAAACTTGTAGATCTTGTAAGCACATTGAGTGAAAACCTTGGAGTTGAAATCGAGGATGCATCAAAAAAAAGTTTTAATGACAACTTTCTTCCTACTCAAAAAGTTAATCATCGACTTTTAGACCAGTCTTTGCATCTTCTTAAAAAAAATAAGCGTCTTATAGAAAAAGACCAATGCACAAGAACTAAAAAAGATACACTCCAAGCACAAAAACTCGATAACATCAAAACACTCGTCGAACACATATTAAATAAAGTTACAAATACCCAAGAAAAACAAGAAACAAACGAGGAAAAACTAACAAAAATTCTCAGCGCATTCTCAAATCTTGAAAAAAGCATTCTTTCAGCTACGGAAAAAACAACAAACACCCTACTTGATCGTTTCGATCAAAAACTTGAAGAAAAACTTAAACCCTACGCCAAAGAAAACCTTTTTTCAAAGCCTCACCTAAAAAGTCGCCACAAAATAAAACAAACCTTTTTCAAAGAAAAAACAGTGACATCAGACCATTATCAACAAAGCTTAAATAAACACCGTGACAACCCATCACTAAAAAGCTAAGATAAAACCTTTTTAGGTGAAACAAAGCATAAAATTTCATCTTTTTCAAACAAAGCTAATATCTTTAAAATCTCAAAAATTTTTTTTAAGGCTCACTATCATTGCTAGATAAAAAAAATAATTTTTCTTTCAACAAGACAAAAAAAGACTTTAAACAAGAAAAATACAGTTACGTCCTTTCTTTTGGCTCAAACCTTGGGTCAAGAAAAAAAAATCTCGATAAAGCTTTGAGCCTTTTAAAAGATATTGTTACCATAAAAAATCAAACAAGAATATTAGAAACCAAGCCTTTAAAATCAAAAAAATATTGCACAAAAGACCACAAAGACTACTTAAACTTCTTGTGCGAGGTCACAAGCTCATTTGATCCACCGACTTTGTACGAAAACATCGTAAAAATAGAAGATCTCATAGGTCATAACAGAATTAGAAAATGGGCTCCTCGAAAGATCGATATCGATATTTTACTTATGGCATCTGGAGAAGAAAAAAAATTTCATCAACGCCAGTGGTTAAAATTTGAAGATGATAATCTTTCAATCCCTCATTATGATTTAGCAAATAGAAAATTTTTACTCAGTCTTTTAAATGAATTGTTTTATCCTTAATAAATATCTTTTTTGCTATGATTTTATTTTTCTTGTAAAATTTTCGAGGACCTTAAAGAAAAAACACCTTAAAATCACTTCGTCCAAATCACTTACAATATCTAAAAAAATCAACTATAATAAAAAAATAAATAATTAAAAATTAATTTTTAAATTAAAGATTTTACAAAAAAAAAGGAGATGTTTTGAAAAGCTCAACACTTATCTTTAGTTTTTATTTTTTTCTTATAATTTTATCATGTACCCAACCTTCCACAAATACAGGTTCTTACAATCCCAAAACTGATACGGCAGAAGATCAAGAAGATCAAGAAAGCAGTGCTATTACAGACATTGACAGCGTAGAAATACCCAAAATCGACGCAAGTAAGCTAGAGCTAGACGCTTCTTCTGAAGTGACAGCACAAACTTATGTAATAAAGTCTAACGATGAAATTTACAAAAGTCTTGTCATGCTTCCTACATTAAAAAGTAATTCTCCAGTAGCTAATTATTTTAAATACGTAATTACAAGTAGTTATGGAACAAGAGAAGAAGGAATCTTTACTGATTCTTATAAAGAAATCATGCAACCTCCAAACGGTGATTTAACAATAACTTTTACTCCATGTTTAGACATCTCAAATGCACAAGACACTAACAGCCCTTGCGGTAAAAGTCTCACAAAAGGTATCACTATAAAAAACCCGAGTATTTCAAGTGATGCGCTTGACGCTCTTACAGCCTTCGAAGACAGTGACTCTGCTGTTAAAGCTACCATAAGAGCGATATATGACTCTATCAGTGAATGTAAAGCTAGCCTTGTTGATTCTGACAGTTCTGATCCGGCAATAGGTGTAGAAAAAGAAAAATACCAAAGGCTACTAGAAAGACTTGAGAAAGTCGGACCGTCTAACTTTGGAACATATATGAACTCTTATACAGCACAAGAGATCTTCGATGATTCCTCTAGTCAATCATCGTCTGCTGACACGGATGGTGACGGCATAGTTGATGTAAGTGATAACTGTCCTTTCGTATTAAACCCAGATCAAGCAGATTCACTTGGAAATTCCGTTGGAGATGCTTGCAGGCAGCAAGATCAAGATTTTTCTATTGACCTATTGGGCGACAAAAAATATGGCAACACAGGAGATAAAATTACTTTTAATGTTTATATTAGTGAAAATGGGGAAAATTTAACAGTTCCTCAAGGCTTTAGTTATTCGTGGTTTTATAGAGATCATGCTTGTCCAACGGATATGATTGATTGTAAAGATGATGAGAAGAGCGAATGTACCCAAAATAAAATTGCTGGAAAGTGTCCTTACTCGACAGTTTTAACACAAAGCACTTATACTATCGATTCAGCTATTAAAGATGATTTTGGTAAATTTTATTGCGTCCAAGTTGAAAAAGAAGATAAGAGTTATTCAACATGTCAACTTCTTAAAGAGATAGAACCCGAATTACAAGATTTTCCTAACTATTATCTTTCTGAAGAGAACAGCTCTCTTACATTAACTTCAAGTCTAAGTGATGACTTTTCTCAGGTCGTTAGAGATGCTGAACTTGAACTTCAATACACGTGGACTTATCAAGAAGAAAATGAAAGTCTATCTGAAGAGATATCAGCCGAGACAACTGGTTTTGATATTACTGTTGATGGCGAACTAAAAATTAATAAAGCAAAAACTAGTACGAAATACTGCGTTACAGTTAAAACAATG
Organism: Pseudobdellovibrionaceae bacterium; assembly: GCA_002711925.1. Classification (GTDB taxonomy): domain Bacteria; phylum Bdellovibrionota_B; class Oligoflexia; order Oligoflexales; family Bog-1112. The sequence continues at coordinate 11,942 of PASJ01000033.1, forward strand.
GATAAAAGCGACGTTCCAGCTAAAAAATGCACTAGTAAAACTAATTTACAAAATTCAGCTCTTAAATGGGACATAAGCTCAATGGATGATGAAGACTATGAAACTTACAAAATATCTTTTGCTGAAAAAACTGGTGAAGGCTACTATGAAAGTTCAGACCGAGACTCAGACACAATCATAACATGTGGTAGCAAAGAGGATATCTCGTGCACAGATAAGGTATGGGTCTGTAGCGGAGATGACTGTGACAACAGACAAGAAAAAAATAAATATGACGTTTGTACTTTTCATTGTTCAACTCAATCTACAACATGGTACTGGAGCAAGGATGCTGTGATTGATGAAAATGATCAAATACTTGATGCTGGTAGTTATGAACAAGGCCAGTATAAAATAAAATTAAAGACTGTTCCGACAAAAGATATCTATTTTACAAAAGAGAGAATAGAGTCCGAAAATGAAGAAGAAACAAAATCTCTTGGTTATTTTTGTGTGAGAGCAGAAAATTATAAAGAAGAAACTAGAGATTTGTGCACTGAACCACCTTATGAAAATCCTCTTTTTTATACAGCTAGTAGTTACTCATTTAAAAATGAACAAGATGCTGTCTTAGGTCTTCATAAAGATAAGGTTGTTAGAGCCTTAAATAATGAAGAAGGCTATGTAAAACAGTATTGTAGTGGGAGTGACGGTCTAAGATCTGGTTCTGGTTGCATTGGAGTAAGAGATAGATTTTCTGAGAAAAAATACATAGAAAGAGACGACGGGGGTGATTTCGAATCTTACATATTTGGAGGCGCGGTAAAATGGGGCCATAGATATGGCAATGGAAAATTTATTGAGTTGAACGACGATGAGTACGAGATTAAGATTGGAAGTGAAGTTGATACACGGTATACTTTCACTTACAAACAAAGACCTAACAATACAAACTATGTTGAAACCTATTTTAAAGAAAATAAAGAGAGAGATGAATACCAACCTAATATTCGTGTGGATCAATTCGAAGACGAAGAATCTTTTAACGATATGGATAGTCTTGTTCTTCGAAAAGACGGTCATTGGCTCAACAAGATTAAAGGTGAAATTCCCGTTTGCGCACAAGTTACAAAAGACTTGAACACGTATGAATATTGTATAGTTTTTGGTAGCGAAAAGAAAAAAGGAAACGTATTTAAAGCACTTAACGAAGTTAATTTTGCAAATTTTAAGGATGGCCCTATATATACTTTATACGCAGTTGGTGGGTTTTTAGTTTTAAGAGGAATAGTGAATTTAATAGACCCTTCTCGGAATCTAAAAAAGAGTTTTTTTACTGATTTTGATCCTACAGGTCAGTATCTTTGCAATCAACATTGTGCTAACAAAAAAGCAAAAGTTTACTTGGAAACTTTAAAGACAAAAACCCAATCAGTGGAACTTACTAAGACACAAATTGATAGTATAAAAAATAGGATCGAGGGCATGGAGAATGATGTGTTTAGAGCTGGGGCAGGAGGGAGAGCAGGATGGACAACTGCATTGGAAAATGCAAGGGGCCAAAAAACTGTGAATCTGCCTGAGACGACAACCATTAATGCACTAGATGGGGGGTCGAAGGGGAATTCTAGTCATGGCAGGATGGCGCTTGATTGGGATTTAAATCCAGTAAAGGCCAAGGCATTACGAGGAGGAGGTCTTATCGGTGGTTTAGCGATGATAGCTGGAGGTCTAGCTTCCCAATACTGGAATCTTGCACAAGAACAGAGCCCTTGTGCAACCTTTGAGAACGAAACTTTATATTGGAGAGAGCTACTGGCTCAAAAAAACGTTGATATGGAAAAAATCACGAATTATTTTGAAGCTTCAATTGAATAAAAGTTTGAGTTCTAACAATTTTTTCTCCACTAGCTCTATAAAATCTTTTACACAATCGTTTTGACTTTTACTTGAGGTGTCAAACTTAATGGAATCTTCAGTTTCAACCAGTGGTGCAACGCCTCTTTTTGTATCCTCTTGGTCTCTTTCTTTCATTTGGTGGATGAGCTGATCTAAAGTTACGACTTTAGAGTCTTCACCTTTGAGTTGCTCGAGACGTCTTTTAGCACGATTTTCTATGGATGCTGTCATGAAAACTTTAACGGATGCTTTGGGAAAAACGACGGTCCCAATGTCTCTTCCTTCCATGACAACGACCTTTTTCTTACAAGATAAAGCAAGATTTCTTTGAATGGGCAAAAGAGCTTGTCTGACACGCTTAAGTTTGGCTAACTGACTAGCTTGTTGTCCTGTGGTTTCCGACATAAGTTTCGAGCTGATGTCGTGACCTTGATAAAAAAGCCTTCTTGTCTCGTGTTTCCATATAAAATGAATGTTAAAATCTTCGACGACCTTTAAAAGAGCCGTTTCATCAGTAAAAGAAATATTTTTTTCACCTGCTAGATAAGCTACAGCTCGATATAAAATACCCGTGTTGACGTAAACCCAAGATTTTTCATCGCACGCTCGACTACAAATACTTGACTTACCAGAACCGGCTGTTCCATCAACAGCAACAATAATAGGTTCAACCATAAAAAAACCCACTCCTTGAAAAAGCATAAAAATGAAAAATCAAAAAAATAAAAATAAATTAAAAGCTTGTCTTTTCACCACAAGCTAGACGGTCATATTTTCATCAAAACAACCTAAAGCCAAAAACCTATCATGTCTTTGCTTTCTCAACTCATCAGCTGAGCATGAATTGAGGTCACAAAGATCTTGATAGAGACGCTTTGACAGGTTTTCAGCAGCTTCTGCGGGACAACGATGAGCCCCCCCACTCGGTTCTTTAATAACGGAATCGATAATCCCATGGGACAAAGCACACGGAGCCGTCAAACGCAAAGCTTGAGCCATGTCTGCAGCTTTCCTCGAATCTTTCGATAATATTGAAGCACAACCTTCTGGTGATATCACTGAATAAACAGCATACTCCATCATGTGCACACGATTTCCGACAGCGATAGCTAAAGCTCCACCACTTCCACCTTCACCAATCACAGCACATGTCACCGGAACCTTCAACGACGACATCCTCATAATGTTATGTGCAATGGCTTGAGATTGTCCCCGTTGCTCGGCACCAACACCAGGATATGCACCAGGTGTATCGATCAAACAAACGATAGGCATATTAAATCTTTCTCCCATTTCAAATAAACGAAGAGCTTTACGATAACCTTCGGGTCTTGGCATACCGAAATTTCTTCGAATATTTTCTTTTGTCCCTCTCCCCTTTTGCTGACCGACAACAACAACAGAAAAGCCACGAAAAGAAGCAATACCACCAACCATAGCTGGATCATCGTAAAAGCCACGATCACCGTGGAGCTCCTCGAAAGATTCGCACATGAAGTTGATGTACTCGAGAGTGTTTGGCCGTCGCGGGTGACGAGAAAGTTGAACCACCTCGTAATCACTGATACCAGAAAATATCTTGGACCTCAACTCATTAGACTTATCTTGGAGATTTCTCATCTCTCCTTCTAAATCTATTTTTTCAGTTGAAGCAATCTTTTGCAGTTTGTGTATTTGGGTTTCTAGCTCAAGCATAGATTTTTCAAAAGGAATGTAATTCATTCAAGATTTAACCCTATGTTGATAAAAAATTATTTTCTTCTCCCCCAAACAAAAGAGAAAAGAAAAAAGACAGTAAAAAAGTCTTTCTTGACAAAGATAAGAAAGGACCGCTATGTATAGCATGACTTTACGTTTAAACACCACACACGAGATCAATAAACACTTTATCAGCTGTAAAGGAAAGTGCAAATGCCAATATACGAATTTAGATGCAAAAAATGCAATGAAATTAGTAGCTTCATCATGAAAATGAGCGACAAAAAACCACCGCAAGGCTGCCAAAACTGTAACTCCGACGATCTCGTTAAAATTATGAGCCAAACCCACTTTGTTTTGAAAGGTCAAGGTTGGTACGAAACAGATTTTAAGGACAAAAAACCTGAACAAAAGAAAAAAACACAAGAAACAAAAAACGAGGCAAAAACGGATAAAAAAAACAATCAAAGTAACAATAGCTCTAGCCCTAAAAAATCCACTTCCTCCCCAGAAAACAAAAAAGCTGTTTAAGCTCTCCCCTTCCCCCATAAGCCAAACAACTTAAAAATGTGTCACTTACTCAGTGTTTTGGCCGATTTGAAGCTTCCACAACTTAGAATAAAAGCCGTTTTTCTCGATCAGCTCAAAGTGCTTTCCTTCTTCCATTACTCGAGCATTGTTTAACACGTAAATTCTGTCGGCATTTCTAACGGTAGACAAGCGATGTGCAATTAAAATGATGGTTCGCCCCCGAAGGAGCTTTTCCACCGACTTTTGAATAAAAGTCTCTGTTTCATTGTCAATGCTAGAGGTGGCCTCGTCGAATATGACAACAGGAGAATCCTTATAGAGTGCTCGTGCAATAGATATTCTTTGCCGTTGTCCACCCGAAAGTTTTTTACCCTTACCTCCAACGTAGGTTTCATATCCGTGACTTAAAGATTTAATGAAATCATGAGCTCCTGCTGCTTTTGACGCAGCTTCAACTTTATCTTTATCGGGCCGATCGTGACAAAAAGCAATATTTTCTAAGACCGTCCCAGGAAATAAAATTGTGTCTTGAGACACTAAACTGATGGAACCTCTGAGTTGGTCAATGCTAAGATCTTTGATGGGGATTTTATCAATTGTGATAGTTCCAGCTTCAGGCTCATAAAACCTCAAAAGCATCTTGATCAAAGTTGATTTACCTGAGCCTGTAGCACCAACAAAGGCTGCCATTTTTCCTGCTTCTAAATTAAGATTCAGTTGAGAGAAAAGAAGAGGCTGTCCATCATAAGCAAAATCAACGTTTTCAAAAGAAACGTGACCTTGCAATTTTTTTCCTAAACTTTTGTGGTTCTCCAAATTTTTAATGGTATAGGGGGTGTGTAAAATATCCATAACTCTACGCGTGGATGCTTTAGCTCTTGAATAATTATCGATGACTTGACCCAAATAAGTAAACGGCCAAAGAAATCTTTGAGTTAAAAAAACCATAGCACTATAAGAGCCCACAGGTAGCTCACCTTTAAGGGTCATCCAACCACCAAGCAAAAGTGTAATCAAAAAACCGCACAAGATAACGATACGTATGAGAGGAATAAAAGCTGCACTTAACTTGATAGCCTCTTCGTTTGATTTTCTGTAGGATTCACTGTTCGAATTCACTTTGTCTAACATAAATTTTTCAGCACCATAACTTTTAATCACCATGATGCCCGACAAAACACTTTCAATAGTTGCACCTAAAATACCGGCTTTTGTCCTTACTTTCAAATAGCGAGGTTCAATATTTTTTTGAAAAAAGTACACTCCAAACAAGATAAAAGGAACAGGTAAAACTGTACCAAGAGCTAAAACGGGTGAAAGAAAGAAAAAGACTGTACCGATCAAAATAGTCGAAGAAAGAATTTGTATAATTTCATTGATACCCGTATCGATAAAACGCTCCAACTGGTTTATATCGTCGTTTACCACTGTTTGAATGTTACCAACCTCTTTTGATTCAAACCATTTCATGTCAAGGTTTTGAATATGCAGAAAAAGATCCGAGCGAATTTTAGCCTGAAGGTACTGGGCTAGATTTCTCCAATTGATCGAGTACAGATACTGAAAAAAAGACTCGAACGCCCAAATAAGAAATGTCACAAAACCAAGAATAAAAAGCTGGGATTCAATGGACTCAAAACCAAAATCGGCAATTAAACTTTGTTCTTTGCGAACAACAAGATCGACGGCAACACCGATAAGAAGCTCCGGGGCAATATCAAATAATTTATTGAGAAATGAATAGGTGATTCCGGCTCGGACTCTCTTGCGACTTTCGCTCGAGTACGAATATAAAAAAGATATCGCTGACGACATGACAGATTCCGTAAGGTGTGTTAAAAATTTTTTTTGATAGACCCCATCCGTCGGCAATACATGATTGAGATTTTTCTGTCAAGACTTAAGAATTATCAGCTTTTCTCTTCATTCTTGTGTTTTCTGATCTGGTGCAACTTACCTTTTCCGAGTAGGAAACCTCTCGCCGTTTTTGCTTCACGAAAAAGTTTGTCGATAATTTTACTTTTAATAAAAAGGTGCGTTGTGGACATTTCATCTTTACTCTTTTTTGCAACTAAAATGGGTTGCTTGAATTCGACCACTGAAACATTTTGAGGGTATTGATAGATAAGGTCTTTGTCTTTGAGGTCATTGAAATAATCGAGAAAACCATTTTTAAAATGTTTTGGTTTAGGACTGTAACCTTTAATATTTTCATCGATTGTTAGTTGGTACTCGATGTCTTTTTTTTTCGTGGTTAGAAAGTAAAACTTCTTTTTTAAAGGGTAGTCTTTTTCAATATATTTGTAAGCTGACCGGTGGTAGGAAATTGCCAGATAAGGCTTTATGAAGTTTTCATCTGATTTTGCAATAAGTCGAATTTGATCAAAGATTAAATGGGTCATTTTATATTGACTTTTATCTTGATACGACTTTACTTTTTCAAGTAAGTCTTTTACATCTTTTGAAAAACTCTGACTTTTAGGCTTCAAGCTATAGAGACTGAGAAGATCAGCATCTTTAATTTTTATCCTGTACTTTTTCGAGATACCAAGTTCTGTCACAGATGGGTTTTTAAGTTTAAGCTCAAGGAAAAGACTGTCTTCAACACCTTCGGCTCTACTTATATTTTTACGAGCGAGTCGAGGGTCCACTTGCAAATAAAATCTAGCTCGCAGCTTGATCGATGAATCAAGACCAGCAACGCCTAAACCGACACTTTTACCGTAAAAAGTAAAGGTGACATTTTTTGCCCCTGCTGGACATGTATCTCTCGGTAAAAACTGAATATTTTGTATCAAACAAGCTGTAGATTTTTCTTCTTTTCTGTAGGGAGAAAAGATCTTGTGGATCAATTCGTTTTTAACAACTGTTTTATCCTCTTGACGCAAAAAAACCCCAGAATCGCTTGTCACCTCGTTTAATTGGCTTAAGATCAGTTTAGAGGTTTTTTCACCTATAAGAACTTTTGAGTAGATTTCTTTGTGGGAGGGTATCACAAGAAAATTTAAAATAATCGCCAGAATTATCTTTTTCATAACTCTCACCTTCTTGAATTTTACAATCTATAACAATTTTGAGTTAAGAAGAAAAGTCGTAGATTTAATTCGACAATGTTAAAAAATGGTATAGTTTTCAGTATTTTACGTCAAAACCTTTGCTCTATAAAAATGCACCAGAAAATTACTAAGCTAAATAAGGCTTGGCACAAAATACAAAATTTGCTACTCTTTGAAAAAATTTTTTTAATTTTATTTTTGAAAGTTTATACCATGATAAGAATCTTAATTTCTTTGATCCTTTCTTGTTCAATACTCGTTCCAAGTCTTTGTTTTTCGTCGAGCTCTAAAAATATTTTTTCTGAAGCTAGAATCACAACACTAGAAGCTTATGTTGAAATGTATCAGGGTCTCTACCAAGAAAAAAACACTAAAACTTTTGACTGCAATCAATACAACAAACACCTCGGTGATTTAGTAGACCTTGTAAAGATTAGTATTCACGGATCGCAACTTTATCTAAAAGATCTCTTGTGCTTTTCTGACAGAGTTTTACCTATGCTTTTAGACGACATGAATTGCATGAAAATAGGTGATGAAGGGAGAACACACGCAAGTTATTTACTACAAAAAATATTAATCACTCAACCGACAAAATTCGAAGAGATCGTTAAAAACAAAAAATTAAATCTCGTTGGTAAATTGTTTGAGTGTCTCGAGACAAATTACCCGATTAACAGGAAAGTTCCCGTTAAATTTTTTTGGCATAGATTAGAAGTTTCTTCTTATTTTTTAAGAAAATCTTTAGAATATGACCATTTATCATCTAGTAATCTTAAAAAACTTTGTGATCTTATGGAAAAGATTAAAACTCAAAACTCTTATATAATAGAACAAATCATTCATATAAATAATATACTTGAAGCCAAAGAGAACCGCACTAGAAAAGCAGACACCGAAAGAAACGAAAATAATACGTCCCAAGCAAGAAAAAAGAAGGTAAGATTTGTTGTTTAAAAATCACAGCACTATGGTCTTAAACCAACACCTTTTTTCAAAAGAGTGTAGCTAATAGAATAAAAAACAAAAATTGAAAAACACAAAACCAGTAAAGCTTGCCCAACTGCCACATCTGATATACCGAGAAACGAATACCTCAGCCCGTTCACTAGATAAAAAATCGGGTTAATCAAAACAAAAAATTTCCAAGAAGAACTTATCTGATCAATAGAATAAAACACTCCTCCAAGATACGTTAAAGGAGTTAAAACAAAGGTTGTTACAATATTAATATCATCAAATTTAACAGCGAAAATAGCATTGATAAGACCTATCAAACTAAATAAAACAGCTGTTAAAACACTGAAAAGAGTCAAATACACTAAATTATGAAAATCATAGCTAATAAAAGACTTTGAGATAAGCACAATAAATAAAGAAACACACATAGATCGAAAAACCCCAGCAAGGGTATAACCGAATATGATCGAGTGATACGAGATGGGAGAAACCAAGAGCTCTTCAATACTTTTTTGAAATTTAGCAATAAAAAAAGAAGAGCAGACATTCATGTAAGAATTAATAATAACAGACATCATCACCAGACCTGGGACCATAAAAAGAAGAAAAGGAACTCCTTGTACCTCTTTAATTCTAGAACCGATCACAGTTCCAAAGATTAAAAAATATAAACTTGACGTGATTAAAGGAGGTAATATGGTTTGAGGCCACAGTTTAAAAACTCTATAAGTTTCTTTTTTAAAAAGAGTCATAAAACTTACAAATTGTCTTGATTTATTTTGCATGATCACCTTTCGTTAGCTTGACAAAAACATTTTCTACAAAGTTACCTTTCTCTTTCACGTTTGTTATCTTTATTTTCTCTTCCTCCAAATATGAGAAAACGTCGTTCAAACTTACTTTGCTTGAAAGAGTCACTTCGAACGTTCCTCTATCGATACTTTTTAGGTGGAAATCGTTGTCGTGCTCTTTTATTTTTTTTGTATCGATACTGTGGTCAACAGAAAAAATATAAGTTTTGGTGGGCAGATAGTGATTAAGATTTTTTATAGATGATTTCAAAGCAATTTCGCCACGATTGATTATGGCAACATTTTTACATAAATACTCGACCTCTTCCAAATAATGTGAAGTCAAAATAATTGTCATGCCTTCTTTATTGAGCTCTTCGAGAAAAGACCAAATATTTTTTCGTAGCTGAACATCGACTCCTGCTGTTGGTTCATCCAAAATAAGAAGCTTTGGAGAGTGTACAAGAGCTCTTACGATCATCAACCTTCTTTTATAACCACCGGAAAGGTTTCTTGCCATTTCATTGCGATATTCCCAAAGGCCTAGTAATTTTAGATACCTTTCGATCTTTTCCCGCGATTCTTCTGGAGGAACCCCGTAGTAACCTGCTTGGTTTTCAAGAATGTGCTGGACCCTTTCAAAAATATTGAAATTAAACTCTTGGGGCACAAGACCAATAGACTTTTTTACATCATCAACTTGTCGATCGAGATCAAAACCAAAAACGGACACTCGACCACTTGATTTATTCACAAGAGACGTAACAATGCCAATGAGAGTAGATTTACCAGCACCATTTGCACCTAAAACAGCGTAGAAATCCCCTTTATCTATACTTAAGCTGATGTCCACAAGGGCTTTTCTACCGTTTGAATAAGTTTTATTTAAATTTTCAATGACAAGAGCTGACAAAATCTTGACCCCTTATAAGTTTTACGCTGCCAGCTAATACAAGCTAATCAAAGCGTCTGTTGATAAGAGCGAAAAAACCAACTAAAATCCTTGTGGATCTTTCCCCAAAAAAAATGTAAAGTCTCACATTTCACGTGTTGAATCTAACAGATTCTGTCTTTTAGAAAAAATCATTTTTTATAGGAATAAATGTATGAAAAAAACTCTTTTCAATGTTGCGGCTCTTAGCTTTTTTATAAGTTGCGGTAACCCCCAATCTTACGAACCCCTCAAAGAACAAAAACAAGGTCAAACAGTTGTCGCTTCAAAGTGGAAAAAGGTAAAAGATTACCTAGGCTTGAAGAATAAGCAAACGACTCCGCTTGAATTCAAACAAGATAATCCAAACCATAAAAAACTAAAAGAAAGATTAGAAAAAGAATGGCTTGGACAAGATTTTACCGGCGAACTTGTAAGCTTCGAAGAGTTTGGCACAAAAAATCAACAAGAAAACTCGATATTTTACAGGTACCCACAAACAGAAGGCAGCAACAAGAAACCAGAAGAGCTTGAAGCTAAACTGTGGTTGGTTTCATATAGGAAAAAACCTTGCGCTGAAAATGATACTTTTATCCATCACGCTCTCGTTTCCATACCAAATCAAAGTACAGAAACCAAAAAACCAATAATTTTCTTCGCTCACGGCAACGACCAAGGGATATCAAGCAAAAACCTCGCAAGTTCCGTGGGAGAAAACCAAAATACGCACGTTATTGTTGCTCCAGCTTTTCCTGGTGAACCCGTTTTAAAAGAATCATCTTTAAACCTTACCTGGAAATACAAGAATGAAAATATTTACCAAGATAAAAAATCAGGTGAAAGCTTACCTTGGGTCAACGATAGTGACGATCTTCTTTTGATCGCAAAAGTTTTAGACGACGTTTTTACAAAAGATGATTCAGTAAAAAATGAGGTAGAACAAAACTTAACACAACACCTCAACGATAAAGTTCTATTCAATGAAGACGGTATGTTAAATAAACAACTCTTTGGCACCTCAAGAGGAGGCTTAAGCGCAAGCTTAGCCGTAGCAAAGACGGGACTTTTCAACCAAAAGGGTAGAAAAAATGATGTCCCTCAATTTTCCAAACTGACTATACTGAGCTCTCCAACAACGACAACAGCAGGAAATTTTCTTGAGACACTCGAATTTGTCATTAAAGGAGAAAGTAGCTTGTACGATATGCTACCTTGCACGAAACGTCTAAAGGAAGTATTCCAAGACTTTAGAGACAAAAAGGGTGATGACCTGACGGAGTTAGAGGACGCATGTTTTGAAATAGCGAGAAGAGATCTTGCGTTTTCCAGTCCGTACCTTAAAGAAGCTTTTCATTTTTCTGGAGAAAAAGAAAAAAATATTTATTTTCTTTTCCACACTCAAGATAAAATTATTAAAGCTGAAAACAAAGAGTTTTTTGAGTATCTAACCAATGATTTCAAGAATATCGTAAAAATTGTTTCTTTTGGTGATGAAGACAGTAAAAACTTAAAGTTTGAATTTCATCTTACAAAAAAGTTTTGGTCAGAGTCTTTAACAACAGATATGGATGGTGAAAAGTCTCCTGCAAATATTCTTAGTGAAATCTTTAATTCTTAGTACATTTGAAATTGTAAAGACTCTTTTTAATGCAATAAAAAAAAAGCCCGGTAGTCCATGTGACTGCCGGGCTTTTTTCTTCGAAGCTATGGTAAAGATGCTTTTTAAGCAAAAAGTACCTGAACCACTAAGATTCTACGTAAAAAAAGAAACCTATGATGCTAACATAAGATCTGAGATTTGCTTGCTGAACTTCATTGGGTCTTTAATAGCAGAACCTTCATTCAACAAAGCTTGATTATATATAATTTCAGACCAAAGGCTTTGTTTTTCTTTACTATCGAAAGTAAGCATTTTTTCAATAGCTGGGTGCTTAGGGTTTATTTCTAAGATTCTTTTCGTCTTTGGCATAGATTGACCCATCTTTTCCATGATTCTCTCCATATGAGCCGTAGGATCAGCTGTTCCAGAAACAAGACATGCTGGAGAATCCACAAGACGATCTGAAACCTTCACTTCTTTGATAAACTCTTCGAGGTTTCCTTTGATTAGGCCACATAAGTCTTTGAACTTTTCGGAGTTTTCTTTAAGCTCTGTTTCTTTTGCTTTCTTTTCTTCTTCACTGTCAAGATCAAGGTCCTCTTTAGCTACAGAAACAACTTTTTTCTTATCGTACTCTGTAAGAGAATTCATTGTCCACTCATCGACAGGGTCAGTTAAAAATAGAATCTCATAGTTTTTCGCTTTTAGCTTTTCAAGATAAGGACTATTAGAAATTTGATCAATTGATTCACCAGTAATGTAGTAAATATCTTTTTGATCTTCTGGCATTCTTGAAACGTATTCTTTTAAGCTTGTCATTTTATCTGAAGTACTTGAATTGAAAAGAATCAAGTCAACAATCGCGTCTTTGTTACCAAAGTCTGATGAAATACCTTCTTTAAAGGTTGATCCGAAGTGCTGCCAGAATTTCTCATAAGTCTCACGATTTTTTTCTAACATGGATTTCATGTGACGTAAGATTTTTGATACAACAGCTTTTTGAATCTGTGTGATCTGACGATCTTCTTGAAGAAGCTCTCTTGACACATTAAGTGGTAAATCACTACTATCTACAATACCTTTGATAAAACGCAAGTAAGCGGGTAGGAGATTTTTACAGTTATCGGTAATAAAAACTTGCTTTACATAAAGACTCAAACCGTACTTCATGTCCCTGTAGTTATAATCAAAAGGAGGATTACTAGGGAAATAAATCAAAGAAGAAAACTCTTGAGCACCTTCAGCTTTGTAGTGAATGTGTGATAAAGGCTCTGACCAATCACTGGTGATATGTTTATAAAACTCGTTGTACTCTTCTTTTTTAATATCTTTTGCAGGCTTTAACCAAAGAGCTTTTTGGCTGTTTAGTGTTTCATCTTCAATAGTAGTTTTAGTTTTACCTTCAATTGCTTTGCCGTCTTTGTCTAATTCAGGCTCTTCTTTAGTGACTTCCATTTTCACAGGGTATTCAATAAAGTCTGAGTATTTTTTAATAATACTTTTTAAAGTCCAATCATCACTAAAATCTTGAGCATTCTCATCAGAAGAAAAATCTTTTAGATGTAAAATAAGACTTGTCCCAGGACCATCATCTTTTGTTGTTTTTTCCAGATCGTAAGATCCATCACCGTTGGAGCTCCATAAAGTGGCTTCTTCTTCGCCTGCTTTCCTAGTTAAAATAGTAACTTTATCGGCAACCATAAAAGCAGAATAAAAACCAACACCAAACTGACCAATAAGCTCGGGGTTATCTTTCATTTTTTTAGCTTTAGCAACAAAATCTTTTGTGCCAGAATAAGCTATGGTACCTATGTTAGAAACGACCTCATCATAAGTCATACCAATTCCGTTGTCAGAAATTGTTAAGGTCTTTAATTTCTTGTTAGGTGTTAAGCGGATATGCTTATCTTTGACCGCTATTTCAGGTTGCTTAAGTTCTAAAAACTTTATCTTATCAAGGGCATCGGAAGCGTTTGATACCAACTCTCGAAGAAATATTTCCCGATGGGAATATAGAGAGTTAATCATCAGATCAAGAAGCTGCTTTACTTCGGTTTGAAAATTTTTAGTTGTTTTACTCATTAAGAAATCTCCTAAAAAATCAATAATTAAAATATATTAGAAAAAAAGTTTTATTTGCATAAAAAGCTAGAGCCTATTGTAGCAAATATTTCTAAAAATTCTAGTCAAAAATATAGGTGTTTTTTTTAAGGATCTATAAATACTGAACTTTTATTTTCACAAAATGTTAGAAAAACTAGCACCTAGCTCTCAAAACGGCTATAAGAGATTTTACATGTGAAATCTAAGAGGACGAGGTTACCCATGAAAAATATTATAGACAAAAGGTGGCAACGACCGCTAATATTTTTTTTAGCTATAATAACGACTCATTACGCCAGCGGACTCTGTTTTTCTTCTCGAGCAAATCTTCTTAAAAAAATTGCAAAACTAAAAATTAAACAAACTGAAAAAGAAGAAGACTTGAAAGAAATTATAGAAAAAGTCGAAATTTCAAAAACAAGACGCACAGAAGCCCACATACGCTTTTCGTACATTAATGTTATCATTGAAAAATTTGAAAAATACTTGGAGGCCGAAAAAAATATTGAAAATCAATTGAAAATATTTGCTGAAAAACCAATAAAGTATGCAAGGATATTGAAGATAAGTTATGAAAAAATAGACGAAAGACAAACATTCTCGTTTAGAAGTCCTTACTTATTCAGTGAGGTAGACTATCATACCATCACCCATTTGTATCGTCAGTTTAAAGGCAGAGAAGACCTTGCTAATATTGTCCTCTACATAAAAAAACATAGACTTTATAATAACCAGCAAAGAAATTCAAAGGATGAAAAAAATCCTAGTGAAACAATAACACACTCGATAACACCACAAGCTTTGCCTTTATCTCAAAACATCAGAACACACAACTCCTCACAATCTCCTCCCCCTATGCCTTTAGAAAGCTTAGGTCAAGAAAATACAATAATCGAATACAATGGACCAATTGAAATGATTCAACCTAGCGCACCGCCCATAGAACAAGTACCATACGAAAACGAACTTCCCCCGTGTCCAACATACGATGAGGTTCTAAGGGCAAACATCTTCGAGAAAAGATAAGTCCAAGCTGATAACTTGATGAGAAAAAAAAAATCAAGTACTTAAACGTAGTACTTTATATTATTTCTGGAGAATCTTTAGTAGAAGGTTATATAACTTATGAATCGATTTAAACACCTCTTATCTCCACTTGACCTTGGCTTTACGAGTTTAAAAAACCGTGTCTTAATGGGCTCCATGCACACGGGACTCGAAGATGAAAAAGACTATGGTAAACTTTCAGAATACTTTGCTGAAAGAGCAAGGGGTGAAGTGGGACTCATGGTCACCGGTGGATTCTCTCCCAATAGAAGTGGATGGCTAGCTCCTTTTTCGTGCAAGTTAAGCTCTGCAAAAGAAACCAGTAAACATAAGCTTGTTACTGAAGCTGTTCATCGACACGATGGAAAAATTGCTTTACAAATCCTTCATGCCGGTCGCTACTCTTATCATCCTCTTTCCGTTGCCCCATCGAGGCTAAAGTCACCGATCAATCCTTTCACTCCTTGGACTATGCCCCGATTTTTTATAAAGCAAACAATTAAAGACTATGTAAAATGTGCTCGTTTGGCACAAGATTCAGGCTACGACGGTATAGAGATAATGGGTTCTGAAGGCTATTTGATCAACCAGTTTATAGCTCCAAGAACCAATAGACGAAAAGATGAGTGGGGAGGGTCTTTTGACAACAGGATTCGCTTTCCCTTAGAAATAGTCAATCAAATAAGAGAAGCCGTTGGTGTTTCTTTTATTATTATTTTTCGCTTGTCGATGATAGACCTTGTAGAAGGTGGAAGCTTGTGGGAAGAGGTTGTTAGTCTTGCTAGAAAACTTGAGCAAGCTGGAGTGACAATTATAAATACAGGTATAGGTTGGCACGAAGCCAGGGTTCCAACAATAGCTTCAGTTGTTCCCCATGGAGCCTTTACCTTTATCAGTAAAAGAATCAAAGACAAAATAAATGTTCCCGTTATCACCACCAACAGAATCAACACCCCAGAAGAAGCTGAAGCCATATTAGCCGAGAAAAATGCAGATATGATATCTATGGCTCGTCCCTTCCTTTCTGATCCTCACTTTGTTAAAAAAGCTAGACTTGGCAAGGATGATTTGATCAATATTTGCATAGGATGTAACCAAGCTTGTCTAGATCATGTTTTCAAAAATAAAAGAGCATCGTGCTTAGTTAACCCTCGAGCATGTTTTGAAACAGAGATGACATTAAGTAAAGTTAAAAAAGCAAAAAAAATAGCTGTTATCGGAGCAGGTCCTGCCGGTCTTTCTTTTGCCGTAACAGCTAAAGAAAGAGGACATCATGTTGAAATTTTCGAAAAAAGTGAAGAAATCGGTGGTCAGTTTAACCTTGCTAAAACTATACCAGGGAAAGAAGATTTCGACTTAAGTCTTAAATACTTTCTAAACCAATTAAATCATCTTGGTGTTCAAATTCATCTCAAGACAAAAATTTCTAAAGATACAGTCCCTCAAGGTTTTGATGAGTATATAATTGCAACAGGAGTCTTACCTAGAAAAATGAAAATTCCCGGTTCAAATCATGATAAAGTTGTCTCATACATTGATTGTATCAATAATACCAACAAAATTGGGAAAACTGTTGCTCTTATAGGGGGAGGAGCTATTGCTTTTGATGTTGCAGAAAAACTTTTGATGGAAAGTCACAATGATAAAGAAAATTTCTATGAAGAGTGGGGAATAGACACCACCTATAATAATCGTGGAGGTTTAAAACCTGTACCTAAAAAAATTAAGCCTAAACGAAAGCTTTTTATCCTCAAAAGATCAAAGGGTAAATTTGGAAAAAACCTAGGAAAAACAACAGGTTGGATCCATAGGTTCAGCTTAAAAAAGATGTCCGTCACAATGATCGACAACGTCAACTATCACTCTATAGATGATAACGGTCTAAACTACACTAAAGACGATAAACAACAACTCTTAAATGTAGACAATATTATAGTGTGTGCTGGTCAAACACCCCTTGATGAACTCTCTCAAATTTTTAAAGAGCAAAATCACCCCTACAAAATCATTGGAGGAGCTTATGAAGCGCGAGAACTTGATGCAAAGTCTGCTATAAAACAAGGAACAAGTTTGGCACTAAAAATTTAAATTTATTTTAAATTAGCTTAACTCAAATAACGAAGAAGACAAAAAAGAGAAATTAAATTTCTCCTTTCTGATAAGAGGAAAAGCCTTAGTACAATGATTTATCAGCTGTACCTAACCAAAATTTCCACCCTTGCCAGCCTTTAACCTTATAAATACCGTCTGGGTGAGCTGGGATATAATCTGGTTTTTCAACTTTGTCGGGAAGACCACCTTTTACATATGATCTCCACTCTTTTCTTGTTCTAAGGTTGAGAGTTTTAGCAAAAGTATGAGCTTCCTCAAAACAAACATACTTTTTATTAGGTTTGATCTGCTCTGGTTGTAGGCTTGTAGTAGAATCCATCCTCTTTTGTTGCATTGACGAGATGATTTCATGACTCACAGGCCCTGGAGCATTTGAATTTAGATCTGTAGTATTCATCATTTCACCCATAATATATGCCTCTTTGGGTCAATAAGTTAGTCGAAAGGGAAATTTGAATTAATATTAATTAATAAAAAATAAAATGTAAAGCCCCGGAAGTTGATTTTTTTTTTCTACGAAAAAATACCTAAAAGAATAAGAAATAAGAAATAAGAAATAAGAAATAAGAAATAAGAAATAAGAAAAATCAATAGCTTTGTCTATCATAAAAGTCTCGAGAAAATAAAAAACTTTTAATTGCAGATTAATTGGATTTACCTAATCAAAATAATAGAGTATACATAATAATTTTTTGTGATTTAGTCCAATCTTTTAGTTTAATTTATAAATTTAACTTTGCGAAAAGATCTTAAAAAATATAAGTTGTTTTGAAAGAAACACAAATTACATTATAATGTTTTATTACAATCAAAAAAAATTCGATATTTTATCTATATTGAAAAATTTTTTTTTGAAATGATTATTCGATAAAATTTTTGTTCCTATAAATTACTATCTATTTTTTTTATTTCTTCATTCAGGTAAATTTATTTGAGTCTTCACCGTCTTACTTGTTCCGCTTTTATATTTCCTTTCAAGATAAAAATATAATTACTCAAAAATATTAGCATCTTAGATTTGTGTTTAAAATTTAATTTGTACCATATCTAAATAATTATTTACTTTTACTTTAGCTTAATATAATTGATTTTAACTATATTAACTGATTGTTTTTTATTATTCATACTTAGGAGAAATGTTTGATACTAAAAATCTTGCTCTGTTGGTTAACTTTAGGCTCTAGTTTTATCCCAAAATCTATTTTAGTTTCTTCTAAATTCAAATCGAGAAATAAAAGAATTTTTTCTCACCAAACAAGAAAAACAAAAGAAACCTCTGAAGAATTTGATTATTGGTCTGATCCAAGAATTCACTCTTTTGGGAATACAGGTTTAGGAGGAATATTTCACGCTGCATTGACCCCCGTTGCTACTTTTATTATCGATCATGTAGCGTATGATGGAAGAGACATTAGAGATGAAGTCATAAGCCAGGTACCACCAGAATTTACCGTCTGTGATTTTGGCTGTGGTACAGGTTTTTCGACCCGTAAAGGATCTACTGGAATTGACACGTCGATGGAAATGATTCGTTTTGCAAAATTATTTCATCCCCATAATACATATTCTTATGGGAACATTGAAGACTGGGGTAATGATAAGGAATTTGACGTTATCTTCATTAGTTTTGTTTTTCATGAAATGCCAAAAGATGCAATGCTAAAAGCAGTGAATAATGCTAAAAGAGTTGCCAAAAAAGGTGTTATTATTATAGATATTGCACCAGATTATCAGCCCAAAGAACACATGCTTATGGGTGAGCCTTATTTACTTGATTATTTAAAAGACGCTCAAAATGAACTAAGTCAATTAGGCTTTAAGTTTGAAACTTTAATTCCTGGTCATGTTGTAAAGTATACCTACAGCTTGAATGAAAATATCCAATTCTAGCAATTAAAAAAATTTCATAATATTAGATTAATTAAAATTTTTAACTAATTGGGTTTATCATGTTCTTTTTTTCATTAATTATTTTAGGTCAAAGTATAGCCTTTACTTTTTCACCTATTTTTTTAACCAAACCAAAAGTAAACAGACAAAAAAAGAGCTATGTTTCCAGACACTCTAGAAGTGAACCTAAAAAAGGTCCTTGCTATGAATCCTTATATCATTCCGATGAAAAAGATGAGTACCTGCAAATAACTGGAGAAAAACCTGATTGGTTGCAAGGCTCTCTTATAAGAGTTGGACCTGGTATGTTCAAGTTTGGAGAGAATGAAGAGGTCTCTTGTTGGTTTGATGGACAAGCTATGCTATGTCGTTTTGAATTTTCTGAGAAAGGAATCCACTATTCAAATCGTTTTTTAGACACTAAAAATATAAGAGAGCATCTTAAACATGGTAAAGTGTCGGCACTTGAATTTGGTTCATGCCCAGAGGATTTAAAAAACAATGGAAAACAAGTACCAAATCCTGAGAAAATAATAAGACGCTTGAGGTTGTCTTCTCAAGAATATGAAAACAATAATGTCAACTGTTTTGCATTAGGAAATCACACAGTTGCATTATCTGAAACTAAGACATACGTAGAATTCAATCCAAAAACATTAGAAACCCAGGGCGTTCTAAAAGACTCTGAAACAAAGTGCCATCTAGGCACAGCTCATCCGCTACTATCAAATACAGACAACACTGTCTACACAATTGGAAGCAATTTATTAGAAAGGTCATATGTAATTTCATCACTTCGTAGCTCTGAAGAAGAAATCGTTGAAAATGAGTTATGTACGATCCAGAAAGAAAATATATCTTATATGCACTCTTTTGCTATAACTCAAGATCATATTATTCTTATTGAGTTTCCATATATATTGCGACCTTTATCGAAAATTATACTTGATAAACTGAATTTTATTCTCACAGGATTCTTTAACCAAGACGGTTTAAATACATTTTACTCTTGGCAGCCTGAAGAAGGGACTTCTTTTTTAGTCTTATCAAAGGAAACTGGTGAGCTTATTGGTCGATGGCATACTAAAGAATCTTTCTTTGCTTTTCATCTTTTAAATGCTTTTATTGATAAGGATTCAAATTTAAGTATTGATTTGGCGTCATATGACAAGCCTTTCTATGACAAATTAGATCTAGCTACATTAAGAGAAAATAGTGAAACAGTAGACCATTTAAAAGAAGGTTCAATTAAAAGATGTAAACTCAAGTTGGAAGACCCTAGTCAAGAGGTCTTAATTGATGATATGATAAACAGAATGGTAGAAATGCCAAGTTGGAACGGTAACTATCAAGGCTTAGAATATAAATACTGTTACGGTATTTCAATCCCTGAGAACCAAGAAGAAAGCAATAAAAATACTCTCATTTCACTTCTGATTAAGGTTGACCTTAAAACTAAAGAAAAAAAAATATGGAAAGAAAGTTATTGTGCCCCAGGAGAGCCAATTTTTGTCCCCAACCCTGACGCTTCAAAAGAAGATGATGGAGTGATCATGAGTTTAGTTTTCGATAATCGTATCAATAAGTCCTTTCTATTATTGCTCGATGCAACCTCTTTTGAAGAAATAGGACGCGCTATTTTACCAAACTCTATCCCGGCTGGTATACACGGCCAATGGTTCGATCATTAAAAAACTAATCTTTTATTAGAAGATTAGTTTTTTGAATTAATTTTTATAGCTTATACGTTTTAGATGAATAAAAACTGAGTCTTTCATATCACTTGCTATTCCTTCTTTAACCTTCTTAATGAAGAAAGATTTAGGAACTATACTTGGCTTTCTTATCAATAATTCTCGTTGCAATAGAATCTTATGATCGCCAGTTTTTTTTTCAAGTTGAAATTTTTCTGAGACTTGCTTTGTATTACCTGCATTTCCAGAACCTGTTACTTCAGTTGTTCTCATCTCATAAGTAAATTTATCCCGTGAGTTTGATAAAAGATATAGTTGAGCTTTCGTTTTCAAATTACCTTCATCTGTATAAATTTTTTCTTCTATACTCAACATTTTACCTCGCATATTTTCTCTTATAATGTTTTCTACAATGTTCTTGATTTTTATATTCCGTGATTCTTGTAATTTCATTTGATAACGATTTACAACGTTATAGAAAAAAGTATTAGATTCAATTTTAGGATAACAAGTCATTTTTACTGAGAAATTATAGATATTTTTTTTTGATTCAACTTTTGAAAATATAGGATTGTTACAAGAAACTGTTATTTTATCAGAACCATATAAAATACATGGAAAAAATTGATAAGCTAAAATTACAAAAATCCACTTTGAATGAAACATGAAAGCTCCCATAGTTTTTTTGTTTTTTTCTACTATGCTTTACTGTCATATTTTATACAATCAGATCTTTTATTTGATTTATTTTTTGTGTAAATAAATATAGTTAAATAGTATGAACAACTATTTTCAAAGTTTAAAAATATTAAAAAATTTAATTTCCTACACAGAAAATAATTATCAACGTGTAATATAAATAATTTAAATATTCTTCTATGACTTTTATTTCAAAGCACTTTGTAAAATCTCATACACATCATTTGAAAGTTTTTGCTGATTTAGATAATCAAGTTCTTTTTTCATTATTTTTTTTCTGTTTTTTTCAAATTTTTTCCACTGTATCAGAGATTTTAAAATATTAGCAGCAATAAGAGGGTTTTGATTATCAATTTGTAAAACCTTTTGACGGCAGAACTCATAAGTAGAATATTTTATGTTATGGAACTGCTCAAAGTTATTATGACAAAAACTTGAAAGTAAAGATCTCAAATGATTTGGATTCTTTTTACTAAAACTAGGATGTTCAAATAATTTATTAACTTGAGTAAAAGTATCATCCTGAGAAGAAAGTGCCTGTGCTCTAAACCACGTATTCAAAACAAGTGGGTCATTTTTGTAACGACTATGAAATTGCTCAATTGCGAGATATTTTTCTTCACAATCTAGATCACACAATGCGTGGAAAGCTGAGGAGTAGTCCGTCATATTTTTGGCACCACTAAACTGGTTCCATAAAACCTCAATAATACGGGAATCACTGACTTCTTTCATATAGAAAAGACATACATTTTTTAAAGCTCGAGAAGATGCATCCTTTCCATTATATTGATCTGTGTTCGAGTGCAAATTATTTTCATAGATTTCACTAAACTTTTCATAAAATCTTGAACCAATCTCTTTTTTTAGAAATTTTCTAACAGCTATGATAGATTCAGGGTGGATTTCATCTAGTTTTTGAAGAATAAGCGAATTGACAGGAAGACTTAAAAGGTAAGCTTGTAAGCTTAAATCATCAAATTTTTGGTTTAAAACTTCGGTAAAAAGACTTGTTAGTGAATGACTAAAAACAAGAGGCTCTTTTTTATCGTAAGACTTTATTAGTTTTAAAAATGATTTGAGATAAAATTTTTGACAAGCATCCCACCTTGAAAATCCATCTTGACCAAAAAGTATTAAAGTCAAAAGGTCCTGATCAGTGTAGTCATATACTACGTTGACTGGAGCCGATAAATTTTCAAACAAAGAGGGAATAGGCCTTTGTTGTACCTCAGACAAAGTAAAGGTTTGTTTAATATCAGTCATCTCAAAGGTCGTGTTAGTCACTGGTTTAACATCTTCTTCAAAACTTGGTTTAAAAGGAAGAACCTTTCCATCTTCATTGATTAATGATACGGCACAAGGGATATGACGAGGGGTGTTGTTACGACAACCGTTTTTTTCAAGTAAATGTTGGGTTAACTCCAAGCGGTAGGTAGATTTTTCTACATCATAGTGATCTTTTATCTCAATAGTAGGTAGACCTGCTTCTGTGTACCATAAAAAAAACTGCTTTAGTGAACGACCTGAAACTTTTTCCATAGAATCGATAAAATCTTCTTGGGTAACTGCTTTGCCGTCAAAACGTTTGATATAATTTTTAATACCATCGAAGTATGTTTTCTTACCTAATAAATTGTAAAGCATCCGAACACACTCAGCGCCTTTCAAGTACACTGTGGAAGTATAAAAATTGTTCATTTCTATATATTCACTTGGACGAGGAGGGTGAGCGACAGGACTAAGATCCTCTTGAAATTGTGAGGAACGCAAAACATTTATATCTTCGATACGACAGACACTAGGAGAGTTCATAAATCGAGAAAACTCCTGATCACGAAAAATAGTAAGACCTTCTTTCAAGCATAACTGAAACCAATCACGGCAAGTTACACGATTGCCAGTCCAATTATGAAAATATTCATGAGCAACGACACTTTCAATAGCTTTATAATTAGCGTCTGTCGTTGTCTTAGGATCTGCTAGGGTCAGGCTATCATTGAATATATTAAGGCCTTTATTCTCCATTGCTCCCATATTAAAATCGGCAGCACAAACAATTTTATAATGATCTAAATCACATTCAAAACCATAAACATCCTCATCCCACTTCATAGAATTGATAAGACTTTCCATTGCATAGCGGGCTTTTTCTTTTTTACCATGTTCGGTATATATGCTTAATTTAACATTTCTACCAGAGGAAGTTGTAAACGAATCTTCAATGAAATCATAAGACCCTGCGACAAGAGCGAAAAGATAACTTGGTTTTGGTATAGGATCTTTCCAGGTAACCCAATGTCTTTCCCCTTCCATCTTTCCGGAGCTGAGATAATTCCCATTTGATAACAAAATAGGGTATTTCTCTTGATCAGCTTCTACAGTTACAGTATATGTTGATAAAACATCGGGTCGATCAAGAAAATAAGTTATGCGCCTAAACCCTTCAGGTTCACACTGGGTGATAAACTTATCACCAGAAATATAAAGTCCTTCCATAGTCAAATTTTTATCACAATCTATTTTAGTGATAATTTCAACTTGCATCTTTTCTGAATTTGAAGGAATCGTCAAACTTTCAGTTGAAACTTCGTAGGTATCAGAAGAAAGTTTTTTCCCATCAACAGATACCGACAAAAGCTCCATACCACTACCAACTAAAGATAGAAAGCGACAGCTTTTATCTTCTTTTCTAACCTCCAAGGATGATGTAACTGTAGCAACAGAACCACACAGATGGAAATATAAGTCCGTGTGTGTTATTGTATGAGACGGTTTCTGGTAATCTTTTAAAAATTTTTTTTGATGTATGACTTCATTTTTCATGCAACTATCTCCTCTTTTTTTTTGTAAAAGCGCGGAAGAAATAGCTTAGAAGAAATCGCCCGACTGATACAAACAGTACAAGAATAGATTTTTTAAATGTTAACTTATTATTTTATCAATTAAATTCTATTTGAAATAAACATCTCGTAAAATAGAAGACAAACACTAATACACCTTAACCTTAGAAGCAAGTTTGGAAATAATTTTTCGCTTGATAAGCTCTTTTTTACAGAGCTTTTCTAGGAAAATCTAATAATTTTTCTTTACAAGCTATAGTTAATCAGCATAAGTTTAGTTTCTGTCTGTTCATATTTTTTATCTTTAGATCATGCGGGTACTGTCTATATGTGGAAAATCTTATGGAATATCGGCAAAGATACGAGACTTGATAACACACTTTTTGACAGTGAGAAAAAAGCCCAAAAATATGCAGAATACTACAAAGAACTTCTTAAGATATATAGCGAGGGTCAGCATATAAAGAAAAGATTTGGCTGTTCTAGCACAAAATTGGAAGTTCGCTACAGTATTATTCAGCCAAATAGAAAATAACATTTACTACGAAAAAAACTAGTTTAACGCCTTATCTTTAGCTGCAGACTTTTTGTTTTTCTTTCCAGTTTCAAGAGCTTCGGCTTTTTGAGATTCAGATTTTTTGTCTTCACCATCAACTAAGTTGAAACTAACAAGAACTTCGTGTTGAATCTTCTTAAATAAATCTTGGTCTTCCATTAACAAAGTTTTTACACTCTCTCGACCTTGGCCTAAGCGGTTATCACCATAAGAAAACCACGAACCGGCTTTTGTAACAACATTTTTACTGACCGCAAGATCAATCAAATCACCAGTTTTTGAAATACCTTCATTAAACATAATGTCAAACTCTGTTTGTTTAAAAGGAGCTGCCATTTTATTTTTAACAACCTTGACCCGCACTCTGTTGCCTAACGACTCTTCGCCAGTTTTTATGGAAGCAATACGTCGAATATCAAGTCGTACGGAAGCATAAAACTTAAGAGCGTTTCCTCCTGTTGTTGTTTCTGGACTACCAAACATAACACCAATTTTCATCCTCAGTTGATTTATAAAAATAACGGAACAGTTTGACTTTGAGATAGTCCCGGTTATTTTGCGTAAAGCCTGAGACATTAAACGCGCCTGTAGTCCAACATGACGGTCACCCATATCCCCTTCAAGTTCAGCCTTAGGGCTTAAAGCAGCGACTGAGTCAATAACGATGACATCAACAGCACCACTTTTAACTAGCATATCAACAATATCAAGAGCCTGTTCTCCCGTGTCAGGTTGGGAAACAAGAAGATTATCGAGGTTAACCCCGATTTTTTGAGCATAAGAAGTATCAAGAGCATGCTCGGCATCAACAAAAGCACAAACTCCGCCTTTTCTTTGAGCTTCAGCTATAGCATGTAAGGTTAAGGTTGTTTTACCACTTGACTCTGGGCCGTAAATTTCAACGATTCGTCCCTTTGGGTAGCCTCCACAGCCTAGAGCGACGTCAAGGGATAAGCACCCCGTTGATATGGTTTCCGTTTTAACCTGGGCAGATTTATTGCCTAGACGCATTATAGAGCCTTTGCCAAACTGTTTTTCTATACTACCTACAGCTGACTCTAGGGCTTTTAATTTTTCTTTTGGGTCTAAAGGTGTTGTTCCTAACATGTTTTAAGTCCTCATCGTAAAATTTAATTGTCGTCAATTATCCTTTATGGATTTTTTATATGTTTAATGGCTAGCATAGTTCCCCCAACAACAGCAAGAGGCATTGTTACTATTTGCACAAGTGGTAAGAGCATCCATATACCCAGCCCTAGAAGCGACCAAAAATGCTTTAAAGCTTGGGGTAGTCTTTGATTAAATAACCACGCTCTGCGTGCCAAGGTGAAATCATAGAATTCCCAGGCGAGAAAAAAACACGTCAAGACAGGAGACAAAACGTTCACTCCAGGAATAAAAAGGACTATAACCGAGCAGAAGAGGATAAAAAAGCTTTTTTTAATTTCCTCTTTCATAAGTTTTAATGATTGCCAAAAAGTAAAATCTTCAGGCTGTTTATCACTTATACTTTTTTCAACCTGCAAAGAAACATACTCGTAAATTGGCGATGACAGGATATTTACAAGAAGAACTTGAACAAGAAAAGCAAGAATCACCACGGCTACAGAAAGAATAAACTTTATCAAATAAAAAAGAGCGGTAGTCCACCAAGTGTCCGGGGTAAAGAAAATAAGGGTAGCAACGAAGCTTTCAAAATAATTGGAAAAAAAAATTCCTAAAGCAAAAGCAACTATAGAAAAAGACAAAACTATAGGAAAAAAAAGTAACAACAAACACGAGGGGTTCTGCCTTAGCCAGCGCAAACCATCAATAAAAACAGAAAAACCAAGTAAAAATTCCCGGAATGGATTAAAATTCGAAAGAAAAAAATATTTTTTCCCAATCATCTTAGCTCTTTCCTATCTGATGTTTATTAAAAATAAGAATCTTTTATCACTTTGCTTTCTATTGTTTTACAACTATCATATTTTATTTTAACTTAATTTAATGCATAAGCCGTGATAAAATTCACCTTTTGTTTTTTAAAGTTTCTTTCGTTAAAAGAAATATCACCCAAATTAAGTAGCAAAAAATTATGTAAATTAGTTCATCAGAAAAGGTGTGATACACAAGTAAAAATGGAAAATCAAGATAAGATAAAAAAAAATAATGATATCGGACTAAGTGGAGAGTGGAAAGAACATCTACTTGACCAATTCTCAAAAGATTATATGAAAAAACTAAAGAAATTCCTTGTCAATGAAAAAAAAGTTGGGAAAGTTATCTATCCAAAAGGCCAAGATATTTTTAATGCCTTTAATCTAACACAATTTTCGCAAGTTAAAGTTGTTATTCTAGGACAAGACCCTTATCATGGAGAGGGTCAAGCACATGGGTTGAGTTTTTCCGTACCTAGAGGAATGAAAGTACCCCCCTCCCTAGTTAATATTATAAAAGAAATAACAAGGGAAAAAAATGAGCCCAGACCAGACCACGGCTGCCTAAAATCATGGGCTGAACAAGGCGTTCTACTTCTAAATTCAGTTTTAACAGTAGAAAGAAAAAAACCCGGATCACACCAAGGAAAAGGCTGGGAGTCTTTCACAGATAGGGTTATTGAGGTACTTAATCTTAAAAAAGAAAATCTTGTTTTTCTTCTTTGGGGAGCTTACGCACAAAAAAAATGTAGTAAAATCGATACAAATCGCCACTATGTTTTAACAAGTTCTCACCCCTCACCATTTTCTGTTTATAGAGGGTTTATGGGTTGTCAGCATTTTGAAAAAACAAACGAATATCTCAAAAAGCACAAGAAAAAACCTATAATGTGGCTTCCTCTTTAAATCTTATGTTCTAACATTAGATTCCATAAATAATACAGTTAATTAAATGGATTTTGAGACCTTATTTTTTTATTGAGTGAATTATTTATTTTTTGAAAAATATAATTATTAAATACTTTTTCGAGAAAAATCTTCTGATGATTTCAATCTAGATTTTTTTGAACGAAGAAAAATAAAAGGGATCAAACCAAAAAGATTTAAAAACATTTGACCAACAAATATAATGTTAAAAATATTAGCTCCTCCTTCAACACCAGCCATAGAGAATAAAGTTGTAAATGCAGCATGGCCAGTACCGAGTCCACCTGGAGCTAAAGGTACAGACTGAAGTAAAAGACCAAACGGATAAACCACACAAATCGACAACCAATCAAAACTTCGACCAACAATAAAACTAGTTACAAAAAGAGTATATAGAAGTAGTAAACATTGAAAAATAACACCTAAAAGTACTGCAAAAAAAAGATTACGAGAATGATCTCTATAAATAAGTGCAGCATGATAAACTTTTTTAAAAAAGGAAGATCCTGGAAAGTGAAACTGAAGGAAAAACTTAATTGGATCAAAACCTTCACCGTAAATAATAATAAAAAAGAAAATTGTCATCAAGATAAAGAAAAATGTCGAAAAATAAAAAACAGGTCTAACTGCTGCGGGGATAAAATTAAAGTTAAAAAGGGTAACTAAAAAGGAAATAGAAAAAAGAGCATAAAAACCAATAATTCTATCCATTAAGATACTAAAAAAAATAGGTGTTTTCTTATGCTCTGGAAAAGATTTAATGATATAACTCACTTTAACAAGATCTCCACTCACAGAACCAGGTATAACAGAATTAAAGAATAAGCCAACACAACTGTAAAGAATTGTTTGAATTTTACTTATCTCTAGTTGCAATGGAAGAAGGAGCAAATGCCACCTCATAGCATTCAAGAACAAAGCTCCACCTAACCACAAAATAAAGTTAGAAAAAAAAATACTTTTTTCTTCCACAAGAAGATGAAGGGTTTGAAAATCAATTAAGTCATCGTAAAAAAGCCAAGATAAAATTAAAAAACACAAAGTAAGGCGAAAGAAAAACCCAAAGTATTGATAAAATCGATGAAGATAGGTTACTATTTTTTTTAGTAAAAGCATCCTGAAATCCCTATGATTTTTTCCAAGTCGTAATACCGTATATAATAAAAGAAAAAAAAACACATTAGCAAATGAGATCAAAAAAGCGGAAAGAAAGAAAAAAATATTCTTTAGCATTATGTTTTGAGTTTAAAAACCCACAACATTTTTTCTTAAAGGGACACAATTAATTTTTTCTTTATCTTTTGCAGCCAATTGTCCACATGCTGCGGAAACTCCTTGCCCCTTTGAGTAACGAACAGGTGAAGGAATTCCCCGTTCGGATAAATGCTTTTGGAAAAATTCTATTTCTTGCTCAACTGGTCTTTTAAATGGCATACCCGGGTGTTCATTAAACGGAATAAGATTAACCTTAACTTTTAAGCCGTGAATAAATTTCACTAGCTCTTTTGCATGCTGGGGTGCCATGTTTTCCCCTTGAATAAGTATGTACTCTAAGGTGATTTTATTCCCTGTATTTTTTTGGTACGTGTGAAGGCTTTCTTTGAGTCGAGCTAGCGAATAACGTCTGTTAATAGGCATAAGCTTACTTCGCAATTTGTCGTTACAAGCGTGAAGAGAAATAGCTAAAGCTGACTTTGTTTTCGTACTAAGTTCTTCGATTCTATCGGCTAAACCAGAAGTAGAAACCGTTACTTTTCTTGAAGAAAGACCAAGACGGGCCTCATCAGTTAAAGCTTCAACGGAAGCAAGGACATTTTCGAAGTTATCAAGAGGCTCCCCCATACCCATGAAAACAACATGACTTATCTGGCGACCCTCTTCAGAAACGATTTGATTGGCTAAATAAAATTGACCTAAAATTTCTTCTAAAGAAAGATGACGGAAAAAACCAAGCTTACCAGTTTGGCAAAATGCACAAGCAAGCTTACAACCAACTTGACTGGAGACGCAAAGACTGGTTCTGTTTTCATACCTCAAAATTACAGCTTCGTAACTTTGCTGTTTTAAGCCTTTAAGGAGTAATTTACTAGCACCATCAGAAGAGTTAAGGCGTTCAATAATGTCAAGTTTGGGCCAAGTAAAAAGACTTCCTAACTCTTCTTGCAAAGACTTTGGCAAGTTTTTCATCAAAGAAATGTCTGCGACCCTTTTCTTATATAACCAGTCAAAAAGCTGTTGTGCGCGAAACTTTTTATGCCCCTTAGACAGTAAATAATCTTCAAGTTCTGTCTTACTGTACGAAAAAATAGACCTAATCATTTTTTATTTTACCCTGCCAAAAAACTAATCAATATATTGTTATTAATGCTAAGACTAAAATTTTGAATCACCCAAAATAGCTCAAGCCGATAGAAGTATATATAAATCTTTGAGACTCATTTTTTTTATGATCATCTTTTCTAAAAAAATCAACAACGTCCCACCCAGTACCAAATTCGATATTTAACCAAAGATCTTTTGTAAGAGCTCTTTTCGAAATAGAGCCAAATAAATTGAGACGAAAACCTGATGCTACTTCATCACCTTTTTTACCTTGTATGGATTTTGTTTTAATTCCAGACTCGAAAACAAATTTTTGTTGATCCGTGACAATTCTCAGTTTAATCGCAGCCGGTAAAAGAAAACGAATGGATAAATTTCTACTGATATCAAAGTAACCACCCACAAGTGGAAGATGAGAAAATCTATTAGGAACTTTTCTAAGTCGATAAAGAAATCTTCTAATATGTAGGGAGTCAAAAAAAACGAAGTCCTTAGCGACAACAAACGTCAAATTATAAACAATCAAGTCATGCTTGTTGTTGAAAAAAAATTGATCAAGTACATAAAAAGTCATTGTACTACTATCGAACGATTGAGAGAAAATATTACCGATACTATAATGATTATCAATAAACGAGTTGTTTTCCCCATGGTTAATATCGTAAGAAGCACTTAAAAGCCCGTAAGCCTTAAAATTTGATCCATCATAAAAACTAAAAGGCGCTTGACTTGTTAAAATATTCTTTCGCAATAAGAAACCGTCTTTTTCTTTATAAACAAATGAAGAGGCATCAAAGATGTCTATCTTATTTTCTAATTGTGCCTTTAAGTTGTTAAAGCTTAAGATTACTCCAAAGCAAATACACAACAATTTTACTCTATTCATGTGTTCCTTAAGACTTAGAAAAACAAAATAAGATCTATCGAAGAAACCTAGCATAAAAAACCCTGTAAACCTAGTATTTTTTGTGTTGTGCTGTAATATCAATGAGTTAATGAACTGTTCAAAACAAGCTTTTATTCAAAAAATGCCTTAAAACTCTTATTGCTTGGTTTTTCTCTTCATTTGATATTGGCTGATCAACAAATTGATCGATATGACTCCAAATAGTTTGTTCTTTTTTCTCTTGGCTGAAGCGTTGTAGTAAAGATAAAACTAAATCTCTATTTGAGCGAGCAAAATTTAAGGATCGCTCTATATTGTAAGTAACTATATTTGATGATTTTTCTGTTATTTTCTTATTTAAAACTAAGCAACCAAGAGGAAGAAAAGTGCTGGTTTCCTCATACCAAAGTTCAGCAAGATCTAGGACTTCGCACAGTGAATGTTGCTTTAATACAGTCTTTGACTCGTTGATCACAAGGCCCATGTGACAAATACCTTTTTTTAAGGCTGGTATGATATCAAAAAACGGCAGCTCAATTATTTTAAGGTGAGGAAAAAAACGTTGCAGCAATAAGCCTGATGTCGTTGTTCCTCCTGGTATAGCAACAATAGATTGGTCAAATGTTTTAGAACAAGATCTTTGTTTTACAAGTTTAGGACCGTTGGACTTTGCAAATGCTCCACCAATATTAAGAATTTTATATGTTTCTTGAAGTTTCAAATATTGAGCCATAGAAACTTTTGCTAAATCGTAATAACCTTTAGCGGTATAATGATTCAAATCTCTTATTTCAAGAATTGATATATTATCAGCGTCTAAAAAAGGGATAGCTTTTAGAAGGAAGCCGGAAAATAAATAAATATCATTAGGACATGGTGAAATTGCACAGTTTATTTGAGCTAAGTCTTGCAATGTATTTCTTCTTTAGCTGTAGGAAATGCTTTTCAAATATATCAGAAACTAGGTTAACCCGAAAAAATTATGCGAAACTAATTTTTTTTTCAAGGTAGAAAATTAATAAACACTATCTTGAGAGAAACTTCGATGATAAATAATTGAACAACTTTTCATTTAAAACAATTGATGAAATAAGGACAATAGATGAAATATACGATTATTCCCGCAAGCCACAGAAAAGGTTCAAACAGCTTTAAAACAGCACAATATATACAAAAAGTTATTTCTAAAATGGATGGGGTTACCGACTGTTACCTGATAGATTTAGCTGAAGAGTCACTTCCCATGTGGGGAGAAGAAAAAGAACGTGCTCAAAAAGTCTGGGGGCAAATTAAAAATAAATTATCAGATTCATCAGCACTAGTTGCCATTAGCCCTGAGTGGGGCGGAATGGCGACACCAATCATAAAAAATTTTTTCCTCTACTGCACAAATGAACATGTCGGCCACAAACCATGTATGATTGTTTCTGTTTCATCAGGAAGATCTGGTAGCTACCCTGTTTCAGAACTTAGAGCCAGTAGTTATAAAAATAACCGTATATGTTACATACCTGACCATGTCATTGTACGAGATGTTGACAATGTGCTTAATGACTTTGAAAAACCAAGTTCTGAAAATGACCTTCTTATAAGAGACCGCATTCAATACTCTTGTAAAGTACTAAATGAATACAACAAAGCCTTCTGCCTTATTCGAGAAAGTAAAGTGATTGATTTCAAAAATTATGCCAACGGTATGTAAAAATTAATGCTTAAAATAAGACTTTAGTTATGGTTATGGTTAGTATTTATGTCGCCCAATGACATCTGCCTTAGATTGAAGCAATTCAGAACTTTAGAAGTATATGAAAAGGTTAACCTATTTAATTGATAAGTATTCCACCGACTCTGTGGATAAACTATATAGTGCTCAAATAGAAACCATAACACTAGAAATATTTTTTATTAAGCTCAGTATTTATAAAAGATTATGGTGAAAAAATATTTCTACTTACAGTTAATTATAAAGTATTTCTTGAAACTATTTGGAATAAGCTATTTTTTGTTTAAGGCATGTTTTTTCTCAAGTAAATAGTGTGAAACAAAATACTCACTCCCATTATTGATAGCGAAGAAAACCTCGCAGGTCAGAAAAAAGATTCTCCAACGATGAAACCAAACAAGAGGGTTTGGGTAATGATGTGAAAAAAGCTCAAGAACCTCTTTCTTTTTATTATCAAGATTTTTTAGCCATTCGTGTGACGTTTTAGAGTAATGTATGCCTTCTACTTGCCAAGTCTGTTTTACAATAAGATCATCGTTAAAATGTGAAAAAATATCAGCACTTGGCATAATACCACCTTGGAAAAAGTATTTCGTCATCCAATCAGAATCGTTTTCTTGCTCGTACAAATAGGCTAGTTCCTTATGACAAAAAATATGAACAAAAACCTTTCCTTGATCGGCAAGATGGTGACTTAATTTTGCTAATAAACGCTTATAGTTTCTTACATGCTCGAACATTTCAATGGAAACAATACGATCATATTTACTAGTTAAGTTGAGTGAGTTAACATCTTGCCTATGTGCTGTTAGATTAGAAAGATTTAAATCTTGAGCCTGTTTATTGATAAAATCAATTTGATCTTTAGAGTTACTGACAGATGTAATCTGACATGATGGAAACTTTCTAGCGATATACAAAGAAAAGCTACCCCATCCACAACCAAGATCTAAAATTTTTTGGTTATCTTTTATCTTAGCACGCTCTATATATAATGAAAGCATGGCTTCCTCTGCTTTTGACAGTGTTTGGGTACCGTCAAAGAGTGAACATGAATACTTAAGATTTGACCCAAGAACATGTTTGAAAAAATCGGGAGGAACCTCATAATGTTGCTCGTTAGCTTCATTTGTACTTTCTGCTATATCTCCTTGACTTAATTTTTTTATGATATTTAACTTATTTTCAATAAGAGAAGAATCACTAAAGCGACTTTTAGATAGATAATAAACGGCTTTTTTTAAAATAAAGTCCGGTATAAATCCTCTTTCAGATAAATATAAAGCTTGCCTTATCATAAAATCTCCTTTCAAAAAAAATTTCTCCCCAAATTTCGCTGAAAAATTCTTGAAACGAGTTTATAAAAAAAATATAAAAAAGGATAATCTTTAACTCATATGATTAAATAAATAATATCAATGAACTAATCTTCAGTTAATTCATACATTACATCTATAAGTGTTTTATCTGAAATCTGATGTGCTCTAAGTGGTTGAGGCATGGGTGGATAAGCACCGGTGTAGGGTTCAAAACATGAAAACTCAGACGGTGGGTTGAACGGTTTTTTTATTGACTGATTAGCCTCACTAATACCTTCAGGTAACTGATTCAAAACAGGATCTTTTACTTCACTAGCCGAAGTGCTACCATCATAAGTCGCGCTAGATGCTGCACCTTTGTCTTCATCAAAATTATTATCTTCAATGCTAAAAGAAGGTAAGATATTTTTACTAGCTATTAGCATCTTGACAAAAAAATCAAGTTTTTCATCCGGAGTTGGGCCAGGAAACTTCACTTGCCTAAAAGTTATGCTTAGACGATCTCTTTTGTGTCCCGAAACTTTATATGGATCAACACCATGTCTGTAATTACTACGAATTTCTCCGGTTTGCACATAAATTAATCCTGGAGATTCCACAACTGAGACCTTTCTCCCTTCAGAAAGAATAAATTTGAGCCCGTGGTCTGGAACACTATTTTCAAGTATCAGAGTCCATATGGTATCTCCATTTTTATTTAGATCATCTGTGTGAAAGCCTATAGACTGTGAGTTATTGTATCTACGAATAACAATATTTGCCCAATTCCAATTATCAAACGTTTGTTCCTGAACCAAGCCTGCCTTCTTACGAACATCATCTTGAAATTTAGAAAGAATAAGAGCAAGAGCTTCAAATATAGTTTTTCTATCTTCACCGAGATCTTCACCTGCGAGATATTCTGATCTTATCATTCTTTGGTTATCTGATATGGTTACTTTATTTGAAAAACCAAGCTCAACAGATTTAGATATGCTTCTACGTGATCCTAGTGAAGGACTATCTTGAATTAATTTTTTTGCAGCCTCTTTAATTTTTTCAATATTTAAAAAATCACGACTACTATAAAAAACTAAACCTAATCGTTCAAGCTCAGAGTCTTGGGATAAAGCAGAACTTGACAAAGAAAAAGATGCAGAAAAAATTTTATCTGCAAATGAAAGTACGAATAACAATAATAACAATCTTTTCACAATGGGCCTCTTGGTTGGTTTTCTTAATCTTGTTAAAATTACCAGATAATCTATATTATTTTTTTATAAAGATCAAGAAAAAGAAAAACTATTTAACTAAGCTTTTGAAAAAGTGCTGATTTTGTAAGCCACACACCTGTTTCAATATTCTTTGATCTAAAACACGATGAAATCGCCTGTTTATATACTGAAAGTTGTCGATCAAACCCTTGTTGCTGACAATAAAAAAGTGGATCTTCAAGTATTTCTTTCTTACTGCCACCTGTTTTATAATCAAGAATAAGTATTCTATCATCCTTATAACGAATAAATAGATCGATATTACCTCTAACCATTTTACCAGGGAGAAAATCAACAATAGACATTTCCGTGTGTGTTTCTACACTGTCAAAAAATAATCTACGAAAATTATTTGACTCTATAGTTTCTTGACATTCTTTATCCACATGATCAAAAATCTCATTCCAGATACCAGAAGGAAGAAAAAGACGACGACAAACAGGCTTAGATAAAACCATTTTAATCCACAAGTTTTTACGAGAGACCTTTTGATCTTTTACAAGACACTCGAAAATTCGGTGCATGTATGATCCAATATGTGATAAAACTCGAGGATTAAGATAACTTTGCCATTCACGGGCATCCAATTGCTGCTGGACGTGGGATTGTTTGTGAGGAGAGAGAATCTCTGTCTCATATGGGTAGACACTATTACGCGAAAAATTATAACTGATTGATGGTTTTATTTTCACTTTATTTTCTATATTCTTTTCAACCTTAAAGTTACCTTTTGTTGTAAGAGATCTTAGAGAGTCTGACAATTTTGACGGCAAATTTTCAAGGGTTTGATACATTTTTTGAAAAAACCCATCGCCACAAGCTTCTTCTTCTT
Organism: Pseudobdellovibrionaceae bacterium; assembly: GCA_002711925.1. Lineage (GTDB taxonomy): Bacteria > Bdellovibrionota_B > Oligoflexia > Oligoflexales > Bog-1112. The sequence continues at coordinate 47,512 of PASJ01000033.1, forward strand.
TATGCCCTGTTATCATAAGATACTGACTAGAGCGAGTCAAAGCAACATAAAGTAAGCGCAAGGACTCTTGGTACAAATTTTTTCTTGAGCGAGCAAGTAGCGAGTCAAAGGCTAAATCCTTTTGTGGTTGGTTGATATGACTATCAATATAGTGTAAGCCTTCATCTGATTTTAACCAATAACGATCCATCTTATACCAAGATCCCGAACTTTCCACGAGAAAAACAAAAGGAAACTCTAGTCCTTTTGATTTATGAATAGTCATTAAACTGACAGCGTTAGTTTCCTCTGATTCTGGTGCAAGTTCATCAGCGTCTTTTAATTCATAAAGAGATTCCAAACATTGAAAAAGATTTGAGGATCCTTTTTTTTCCATTTCTATTGTTAATTCGATAAAACGAACAAGATTTTTTTTGACCAATGTAGTAGAGTTTTCAGAAGAATAGATATTTTCGTAAGAAAAATACATTTGAAAGTCAGCAATTATCTTGCATACAACTTGATGTGCTGGTAAACCCGAAGATATATGTAAAAGATGTTTTAAATCAAATACAAGTTGTTTTTCCTCTTTTTCTAATTCGTTGAGAAAAAATGAAGCCTTCGACAACTTATGGTTGGAACAATTGGATAATATTTCGCAAAGGTACTCTAAATCCATGCGACATACTGGACTTGTTAAAAATGATATTAAAGCTGTCAAATCCTCAGGAAAAACTAAAAACGTTAAAAGAGATATTATATCTTTTATTTCTTGACGATCAAAAAAACCTCTTTGCTCTTCACGCTTGTAAGGAATGTTGTTAGCATTCAAAAATTGTTCGAAAACTTCAACATGGGTTGAATTGCGATAAAGAATGCAGCAGTCTTTAGGTTCTATTTTTCTCATACACTTTCTAACCTTGTCGTATACGGGAAACTTTTCTGGGTGTGCTAAACATTCTTTTGCAATATAATTCGCAAGAAAAGAAGCCTCTTTTTCCATAGCTGTTATTTGACAATCTTTATCCTCGCGGAAAAGGTTATGAATAAAAATTCCTGCACAATTTGGAATAAAAGGCTGGTCCTTGCCTATCAAAGCAGTCTTATGAGTTGGAAAAAGTGGATCAAAATGTTTTTGAAACAAATTTGTAACAAAATTAAGAATAAGATCTGACGTTCTGTAACTACTATTAAGGGGTATAGACTTTTTTTCAAAATGCTGAAGAAATTCTTTTGCTCGATCCATAACTTTTGGATCTGCATCACGGAAACCGTAGATCGACTGTTTTTTATCTCCGACAATAAAAACACTTGCTTGAACCTGATTTGTATCTCTGTCCCCTCCTCCAGATAGAAGCTCAGCAATTATTTCCTTAAATATCATCCACTGCATTTGACTTGTATCTTGAAACTCATCGAGAAGAATGTGGTGAATATTTTTTAAAACAAGCCAGATGACACCATATGAATCTGGATTATGAAATAAATGATAACTTCCTTGAACAAGATCTTCGAATTCAAGAAGATCTTCTTGAGATTTTAATGATTGTTTAACTTCAAGCCATTTCTTAAATAAAAAATATAGGTGACAAGCAGTTTCATTCAACTTAATTTTTTTTTGAAAGTTAAAATAACAACGAAAGGCTTCTTCAACCTGATTTATTTGATCACGAACCTCCTCCCTTTTATCACCTTTGATGATCAGTTTACTGATTTCGTACTTTTTAGTGATTAATTTACTCGAAAAAATATCCTTTACCGTACCTGTTTCAATCAAATCGAGCCATTTATCTTTTTGTTTTGAAACACTCACTATGTTTTTAAGTTCCGGTTTTAGATAGTTCACGAAATCTTCGAGACCAAGAACTTTATAGCCCGTGTCACCATGATTTTCATGTAAACAAAGTGTTGTTTTTTGGATTTTTTCGTTCAAGTAAATAGATGTGTTGTGTTTTGATATTTCAAGAATTCTATCTTTCTTATCTAAAACTCCTTTACTTTTATCAAAATCAAGTAAAGATTTTATAGCTGAAATAAAATCCTTGTTTTCACTTTGAAGACGGAAAAGATCCTGCCAAGACTTCTTGTTTAACGCTTCCACTTCAAATTGTGTTAAAAGTTTCTGGTTTAAGTTTCTTGAACGACTTGAAGGTTCTGTAACAGTATTATCTTTAGTTTCAGAAGAAAATTTGTGAATCCACTGATAGAATAAAGAATCAATAGTTGAAATCTTAAGTGCTTGAGTACTTGAAAGAATTTTTTTAGCTGTATTTTCTGGACTTAAAGGCTTTGGAGGGTGAAAGCTTTGAAATTTACTTTGAGATGATTCGTAAAATTTCAACATTTCATCAGTAAAAGAAACCTTTTTACCTTTGTCTTTGAGAAGCTCGACAGATTCTGACAAAATACGAGCTTTCATTTCAGCAGCAGCTTTTTTAGTAAAAGTAATACAAAGAATCTCTGCAGGTTCTGATCCTGCACTGACAAGATATAAAAATCTTTTTGCTAATTGATAAGTTTTACCTGTTCCCGCAGATGCTTCAACCATACAGCTTTCATAAGGACAACTCGGATCATTCAAACTCATTTTACACCCCCTAATCTACCTATCAACTGAGGCCGGCAAAGAGACTTATGTGAACAAAAATGACAGTGTTTACCTGGCACAGCTCTAAAGGTCTTTTGTCCCTCAAGAAAGGAACGAGACTCTTGAATAATAAGATCCCTCATTTTCTTTACTTGATTATCGAGTGCGATTTTTTGTTTAACATCTTTTTGACCAAAATGTGATTTTTCAAAAAAAACACCTTTGCTCCTCAGTTCAAAATTTCCTCCAAGAATACTCCAATAAGCCACAGCGGCTTTACTTTCCTGAAAATCTAAGTTCTGTTGCTTTAAATGACTCAAAAGAAGAGTGTAAAATATCAGCTGAGGTTCCTTAAAGCTTAGAACATCACTTTGGCATGGTACGTACTTTCTTTTATAATCAACAATCAAAAA
>PASJ01000034.1 GCA_002711925.1 Pseudobdellovibrionaceae bacterium
CAAGTGAATTTGTTTTTTTTTCATTTATTTAAGATGGTTACGTTGTTAGGCCAAGCCTTTATTGTAAAAGCTAAGTTGAAATATAGTTTGTAATCTGTACAAAAAGATATTATTATAGGGTGAATATATAAAACTGCTTTTTTATACGCTTATGGGTCGAGTCTTTTATTCAATGTTAAAAACCTACTTGGATTTTTTTGTTTTCGAATCATAGAATTATTAAACTTAATATTTGTGGAGTTTATATTGTCTGCTTGGGGTAAAGGGAATAAGCTTTTTTTAGAACTAACACCAGATAGAATTCTTAGTGAGCTTGAAAGAAATGGCTTTCAATGTACTGGTCGTTTGTTGCAGCTAAATAGTATGGAGAATCGTGTATATCAAGTGGAACTTGATCTTGGTGATCAAACAAAAAATTTTAGTAAGTATGATTTTTTTCGTGTGGTCAAATTTTATAGACCAGGACGATGGACGAAAGATCAGATTGAAGATGAGCATCAGTTTATCCGTGATTTAAAAGAGAGCGATCTACCTGTTGTTTCTCCTTTGTTGTTAGAAAATGGTGAAACTATTGGTAAGGTCAAAGGCTCTGATATTTATTATTGTATATATCCACGAGTGGGTGGTAGAATTGTCGATGAGCTAAGTGACGAACAAGTTCAGATGGTCGGTCGCTATCTTGCAAGATTTCATATTTGTAGTGAGAAAAGAAAGTCAAACCATAGAATTAAATTAGACACTTTATCATATGGGTTGTCACACTTGAAATTTTTACTTGATAGTAAAACAATTCCATTTGATTTAGAGAGTCGTTATAAGTGTGCTGTTGAAGCTATATGTAAAAAGTCAGAATCTTGGTTTGAAGGATCTTCTAGCCAAAGAATTCATGGTGATTGTCATTTGGGTAATATTTTATGGACTGATCAAGGTCCTTTTTGGGTTGATTTTGATGATATGCTAGTGGGACCTCCGATTCAAGATTTATGGCTTCTTTTCCCGGGAAGAGATGAATATTCAAAACAAAAAATCAACTTAATGCTTAATTCTTATAAGTCTATCAGAAACTTTGATGAAAGCACCTTAAAACTAATCGAGCCTTTAAGGGCATTACGATACATTCATTTTTCAGCTTGGATAAAAAAGCGCTATGACGATGCTTCTTTTCAACGGGCTTTCCCCGATTTTAACTCATGGACATATTGGCAAAATCAAGTGAATGACTTAGAATATCAAAACAGTATCATTCAAAACTAGTTCTTTGCTCTACTTTAGTTTTTAAAAAGAAAAAGATTTTTTTGGGTTTCTATTTATTATTATCTAGTTTTATATTTTCAGGGTTAAAATAGCTGTTTAGTTTTGCAACCGGAATGTAGAGTGGAAGAGTGTCAAAAAAAGCTACGATAACCTTAAATGCGTATCCGGAAAAAATAAAAGTTAAAAGCTGTTTGTATACCGGGGTTTCCTCTGATATAGGTAAACCACCAACAAAATAGTGAGTAATAAGAATAACAGAGACAGTATCCACCATTTGGCTAACAAAAGTAGAAGCATTGTTTCTTAGCCAAAGGTGCTTTCCTTTTGTTAGATCCTTCCAAAAATGGAAAAGATAAACATCACAAAACTGAGCTGTAAGATAAGCAATCATAGAAGCAGCAACCGCTCCAAAGGCAAGGTTTTTCATTTCAAAAAAGATGGGTAGTCTTCCTGCGCTGTCTTTAATAATTTCTCCTGTTTGAGCATCTATTTGTTCAAATCCTGGCAGTATACTACCAAGCCAAATGATAAAGATAATCCAAGCGTTAACAAGAAACCCTACCCAGACAAGTTGATTAGCTTTCTTGCGTCCATAAAGTTCACTAATAAGGTCTGTACAAATAAATGTTACCGGATAAGGAAGAACTCCAATGGCTACAACCATCGGTATTTTAAAACTAAAAATAGTGAAAGAAAGATCAATAAAGCGACTGATACCAAGGATATTTAACATTCCTAACGTTCCAAGAAAAATACCACTTAAAATCGTAAAAACAAGCTCTTTCCTTTTTTCAACGATCTTTATTTTCTCTTGCTCTTTTTTTTCACTTATATTCAATTTAACCTCAGTTTTGTGTTTTTTTCTTTTTATCTTTGTTACAATATTTTTTCGGTATATTTTTATTAAAAATTAGTCTCAAGTTATTTTTAAGGCTTTAATAAAGGTTTTTATATGAGTTTTCGAAATCAAGTATTAGAAATTTTCGCCCAAAAAAATATCCTAAAGCACGGAAATTTTATTACAAAATCTGGTCGTAGAACATCATTTTTTATAAATATGGGCGAGTTTAACTCGGGAAAGACCCTATCTTTATTAGCTAAACTATATGCTGAGCAAATCGTTAGGAACTATGGCGCATCTATTCAAAATATTTTTGGCCCGTCCTATAAGGGTATTTCCTTAGCTGTTTCAGTATCTTATGAACTTTCTCGGATGACAGGAAAAGATGTTAGTTTTACATTTGATCGCAAGGAGGTAAAAGATCATGGTGAAAGAGGAATGCTTGTTGGTTATCAGTACAAAGGTGGTGAACGTGTTGTTATTGTTGAGGATATTCTTACCTCTGGCATGAGCTTGCGTCAATCATGCGCTCTTTTAAGAAAGCTTCAAATTGATTTGAAAGGTGCTGTTGTGGGAGTTGACCGGGGCGAACCTGGTCAAATAATGCAGTCAGCTAAAAATGAAATGGAAAAAGAGTACAGTCTTCCAATTCATGCTCTTTTTCACATCGATGAGCTTAAAAATATAAGTTAGTGGTTTAATCTTCTTTCGAAATAAAGTCCTGATAATAAACAGATTTTTCTTTTCTTCTGGACAAAATAGCAATTTTTTTGCTATGATCCATTGATCTTTGAAGATTTCCTGCAACGAACGCATAATAGTTTGACCCCCAGAAGAATTTTTTCATTTATGTTGTGGTCGGTCTTTTTTTATATTTCAGCAAGTTTAATTCAAAATTGGTTTATAGAAATGTCTAAGAATCTATTTATAATTTTTATCTTTTTGTGTGTTTCTTTATTTTCTTTTATAAGTGCAGACTCTAAAACAATCCTTGATAATCATGTTTTTAAATATAATCAACCAGCGGGCTTTTTAGAAAAAAATCAAAGTCAATTCGGTGTTGAAGTTACTAAAGAAGATATGATTGATAAAATTCTTCAAGCTGCAAGCGTTTCCGAAGGTGTTCCTTTTCCGCTTTTAAAGGCTATTAGTTATGTGGAAAGTGGCAGTAACCCTCAGTCATTTTCTCCTAATGACGGAGGGTATGGGAATCATGCTTTTGGTATGTGTCAAGTTTTAAGAAGTACTGGTGAGACAATTCTTAGAACTAAATTACCTAAGTGTCATGTGAATTTTCGTAAGCAGTCGGGTCAAAGAATAAAAAGAAATTGCATCCTATTTGATCCCTGGACAAACTCTTTGATTGCAGCTAAGTATTTACGGGATCTTCTTATTCGTTATGATGGTCATATAGATAAAGCGATAGCAGCATACAATGGTGGTAAAGCTCGCTATAAAAAAGAAAATAAAGACAGCTTGAGTTTTTCTGGAAAAGTAAGAGAATTTAGAAATCAAGACTACGTAAACAAAGTAAGAAAACAACTCCCAGATAGTTTCCCCAAGATATTTTATATTTTTGCGGCAAAATGAAGATAGCCTATAAAATTCTATAAGTTATATGAACAAGAAAAATATTACTGAAGTTCTACTTCATCTGAGTTACAGAATTTTTTTAATTGGACCAAAGTTTTACCTATATGTGATAAAGTAGGTCTTTCTTCATAATTTGGATGGGACATCTGCCAAATAAGTCTTTTTAAGTGATACATAATTTGTTTCTCTTTTGTATCGCCTCTATCTACTTGAATGATACTTTCTAATATTTTTTTATGTTCTCGATTGTATGAAGCTACTGATTCTTTGAGTCTTAAACTATTGATTGGCTTCTTCTTATCTTTAGGTAAAGAAATATTGTTAACTTCTGTTGTAAACTCTTTTAACTTATAATTATCGAAGAAAAGCTCATCTAATGTTAAAGCTAGCGAGAATATATCTGATTTTTTTGCAGAAGAAAAATTTAGGTATGCAAAGCCTGATTGATTTTTTGATAAACAGCTTTCTGGAGCAATATAACCTCTTGTTCCTGCAATATGCCTACCAAAATTAGAATTTTTTTGGTGTAATGAAAGACCGTAATCAGCTAAAGAAACTTCTATGTTATTGTTGACTCTTTGCAAAAGGATATTTTTTGATTTTATATCTCTATGAATATAACCTTTCTTATGCATTTCTCTTATACTTTTTACGATTAAAAAAGATATTTTTAACTTTTCATATAATGTATAACCTTTGTTTTTTACTAAGGAAAGATCGTGAGAAAATAATTTTGTTTGAATGGTCATTTTGCTAACTACGTTATCTTCTTGTTTGCTATTGTATATATCATAATCTCTATAAGTTAAGTTATATTTACTAAGTTGGTGATCATCCATAATTTTAAGTTCTTCAATATGCTTTTCTAATGATCTCGGTTTGTCTAATGCAATATCAAGATTTGCATAGATGTTCAAATTTTCTATACTTATTGATCTTGAAAAGTGTTTAAAACCACCTTTGGACCAGTTTGGATCATCATTATTGATGTGTATATATGAATGCCCGTTGTTATAGACTTGTAAAGCAAATATAGAAAAACCATCTTCAGATAAAAAATATATTGATCTATTTTTTCCTATGTAATTATTTTTATTTTCTATAATTATTTTATTCATAGACAAAATATTTAAAATATCGAATTTTTCTATTTCTCGTTCGATATATATTTGAGTTCGTATTATTTCTAGGATCTTTTCAGCTTTTTTTTCTACTGATGAATGACGATTTTTTAGATCAGATTTTGTGAAAAACTTTGATGGTACGTATAACTCTTTTTCAGTGTTTGTTTGCCTTACCTTTCGTTTAAGATAATTCACCTCAATAGAGGCTTCAGTGTTTGATGCAATTAAGATAAAGATAATGAGGTAAAAATTAAGATTTTTTAGCATGTTTTTACCTAATAAAAAAAGTATCATATTTTCTTACAGAGAAAATTTTTTTTCTTCATCATATTTTCTCATAAAGTATATTAGGCAATGTATAGTTAAATTGAAACAGGAAATATCAGCGTTGTTTTTTGTGGTCATTTAGTGTTTGTTTGTCTTAGGTCATTAACACTCTTAGATTGTGCAATAGACTTTTTTACAGATTCTTCCATTTCTTTAATATGATTATTAATATTTTCTATACACCAGTTTTTTGTTTCTATTTTTTCCCCAATATGAACAAAAACTTTTCCGGGGTTCAATAAAATATTTTTCCCAACTCCTATCTTATGTAATCCGTAACTACCAACGGGAATAATCGGTAGTTTGGAGTGGAGTGCAATATGAAAAGGTCCTTTTTTAAATGGGAGAATTTCTTCTGTTTCCGACCTAGTTCCTTCAGGAAAGACTAGAATAGAATAATCTTTTCCAAGATCTTCAAGTCCTTTCCTCATACTTTCAATTGCTTTTTCTTTATTTGAGCGATCTATAAAAATACACCCTCCTTTTTTCATAGCACTTGAAAGGAAAGGTATGTACTCAATTTCTTTTTTAGCTAAGATTGTACTTTTTGATGGGGAAATTGCAGGTAGAATGAAGATATCAGCGACACTTTTATGGTTCATAATATATATTGCAGGAGAGTGCAAGTTTTCTTTGCCAGAAATTTCAATTTGAATACCTAGAGCTCGTAATGAGATATTAGCCCATTTTGAAAAGCAATACTCCCATATTTTCTGTTTACGAATGAAAAACATAGTGAATGTAGCAAATACTGCAAAAAAGAAAGAAGTCAGTATTGCTAAGAGCAATCTGATTATTTTTAGAATTATTTTCATATCGCCTCAAAATCGCCTCAAAAAATTTATGTTTCAAATATCTACATAACTTAAATAAACATGTTTGTAGATAAAATTAATTTTATGATGATTGTTTAACAAATAAAAATTTTGAAATATATATTTTTATTTATTCATCTTAATTTTGAAGTTTTTGTGATGATTTCATTTCTAGATTGTTTCGAGATTTTTTGATGCAAGAAAATGATTTATTCTTACAAGAAAAAAATCAAGATATATAATTGGTATCATTGTTCCAATGCTTATGTAGATACAGCTTATTGAAGGCGTCCATTTCATGTCAAGCCAAGAAAGTAAAACAATATTACCGGATAGATTAATTATGCATGAGAGGCTAAGGTGTTGAAAATAATATGTAAAAGTAGACAGTTTTTTTGTATTTGATACTTCTTGTTTGTTTGTAACTGTTTGCTTGTTTGTTATAAAATAGTTAAAAGTTGGGGAAACAATGCTTGCCGTGGTTTGAAACACCATGCTTATGATTAAAGAAGGTGGAATGTCAAGAATCAAATAAGAAAGAAAAGATCCAGATAAATTTATCATGATCCCAAGTATTTGTGTATGGAACATATCTTTTGAAAACTGCTTTAAATTAAAGAAATTATTCTTTTCTTGATCTTCGATACTTTCTCCTTCAACTAAATTTTGTCCTTTTTCACAAGAGTCGTAGCTAGATATCTCTTGCGCTTTTAGTTGCTGGTCGGTGGATAAAGCTTGATAACTTTTGAGAAGATAGAAAACTGAAAGAAAAAAAAATAAACAGCGGTAATATCGCAAAAGCTTTCCTTTATCTTTTATGCTACTCAAAATTGTATGACTATACATTTTTTTTTTTTTTTTGCAAGTTTTTTAACTAAGAAATATAAAAATAAGCATACGAAATTTTTAGATTTATTGGTGACAAATAAAGTTTGATTTTCAGCCGCCTATGTGTTATGATTTGAACTTCTGATTAAATATTTTTATCGAATTTTTCTAACCTTTAGGAATAAGATTATGAATAAAAAACTTATCCAAAGTATAACAGACGTTGGAGCTTTTATAGGTTTTGTTGGAGCGTATCTTCTAGCAGATTTGATGGTGGCCACACTTTTTTTAGTCATTTGGTTTACAGTGATGGTTTTTGTTAGCAAAATTAGTGGTCACCACTTGACTAAACTTCAATATATTAGCTGGGGTGTTATTGTTATTTTAGGTGGCTCAACTCTTCTATATAACGATGAATCAATTATTAAATGGCGAACATCGGTCGTGAATTGTATATTAGCAGTTGCTTTTTTGGGTAGTCACTTTATTGGTAAAAAAACTCTTCTTGAACGAATTTTTGCTGGAAATTTTTCAGCTCCAACTGAAAAAGTTCGTCGTTTAAATTTATTTATAGTTTTTTATTTACTTACAATTGGTGGCTTGAATTTATTTGTAGCTTATAATTATAGTACAGCAGAATGGATGAAATTTAAATATTTTGGTCTAACAGTTCTGCACTTCATGTTTATGATTTTTTGTTTTTATTTTCTAAAACCACACGTTAAAGAATACCTTGATAAGCTCATAGCTGAAGAAAACGGTCAGAAAAAACTATAACGTTTCTATGTCAAACAGGCTCCTTTGTGTTTCTGTTTCCGTAAAATTTGATATGCAAACTCCTATAAGTCTTATGGGAGTTTGTCCGGCTTCCGTTTTTTGTAGTAGTTTTTTTGCTTCACTATAAATTATTTCAAATGAGTTTGTCGTATTTCCAAAGGTCTTACTTCTTGTTATTTGCTTAAAATTTTTATATTTCACCTTGAGTGTCACTGTTTTGCCTTTTAGGTTTTTCTTTTTCAAAGATTTTGCAACTGATTCGCTAATTTTGCTTAATTCGCTTAAAATTTTTGTATAATCTTTTATATCGTAAGAAAAAGTATCTTCAGTTCCCAAAGACTTTCTAACACGAGTTGATTTAACAAGCCTTCCATCAATTCCGCGGCATCTTTCATGTAACCACTGTGCACGATTTTCGCCTAGAATCCTTATCAGTTCTTCTAAACTATAGGCCCAAATATCTGAACACAAGTAAAGTTGTTGTTTGATCAGTTGTTTTTCAGTGGCAGGGCCTATACCTGGGATCTTTCTTAGAGGCAAAGATCCGATGAAATTTCTAACTTGGCTCGGTAATACAAGAGTGCTACCATTGGGTTTATTAATATCAGAAGCTATTTTTGCAATGAGTTTATTAGGAGCAATACCCGCCGATGCCGTTAGTCTTGTTTCTTGAAAGATTTCTTGTCGAATTTTTTTTGCTATTTTAACGGCATATAGGTTGTGTTTTGTGACATCGAGATAAGCTTCATCCAAAGAAAGGGGTTCTACGATAGGTGTATAACTACGAAAAATCTCTTGAATTGTAAAAGAAACAGCTTTATATTTTTCAAAATTTGGTGTGATAAAAATAGCTTTAGGACAAAGCTTTAAAGCTTTGGAACATGCCATAGCTGAGTGAATACCAAACTTTCTTGCCTCATATGAGCACGTACTAACGACTCCTCTTGATTTTGGATGACCTCCTACCACTATAGGTAATCCTTTTAAAGATGGCTTGTCACGCATTTCAACTGCTGCAAAAAAGCAATCCATATCAATATGGATAATTTTTCTCTCTTTTAGCGATGGGTGGATGTCATCTTTCATATTAACGCATTTCTCAAAAATTGGACGAAATTCAAAAATTAACTTTTTTCAATTAAATATTTTGTCTTTCATTTATTAACAACTCAAAAGAATTTAATATATTTTCTTTTTTCTTCTTTTCTATTTTATAGGTTTTACAAAAAGTCTTGATCTTATCCAAATATATTTTCATGCTATTGGAACAAAGTCATTTACAAACTGCATTTTTTTCCCAGAAATATTCTTCAATTATTTAAGTTTCCCTAAGAAATGATTCGATATAAAATAAAATAAAGCAATATGAACCATTTTAAGGTAATGACAAAGGAGGACAGAAGTATGATTTTACTTATATTAAGTGGTAGAAGAATCCCTAGTGTATTTGCTTTAATTTTAATTCTAGCACTTACTTTCATTTCGAGCTTTTCCTATGCTAGTAAGAAGAGTTTTGGTCCAGAATATAGCTCGCTCAAGTTTGGTACTCTATCGTATAATGATCGCTTTAAAATATATCGCTCGGCAAAGCTAGGGAAAGACGGGCTGGAAGATCTGAAAAGCTATTTAAAAAGAAAAAAGATGCCTTTTCCAAAAACTATTATTTATATGAACAAAGGGGGATATAAATTTCCTTTTTACTTTGCTCTCGAAGAGCATTTTAAAAGCAATGATTACGGTTACGACTTTTTTCATAGTTTTGGTCCTGGGAGAACTTATGTAGATGGCTATAATCCTTACCAGGCTAAAAGCGATATAGATAAAGAAGGGCAACTTGGAAGAAAAGCTCGCAAGCATTTTTCTTATGAAGATGATGGGGTTGATGGAGGAGTTGAAAATTTTAAGAAAGTATTAGAAATGGTTTTGGATGAAGAAAATCAACCTGTATTATTTCACTGCTGGGGGGGGAGACATCGAACGGGTATGATTGCTATGGCTATAAGGTATATTCAAGGAGGTAACTGGGTTGGCAAGAAAAAGTACGAAAGCTGGGGAATGAGACTAAATGCTGCTGAGTACGAATATTATAAATATAACAAGGCATTGTACAGAAAAGACAACATTAAGTTTATCAGAGAATTTGTTAAAGAACCTTTTTTTCAAAATTTAAAAAATCAATACTCTAGTCTTTTGGTTGATGAAAGAAATTTTTAATCTTTATTTATTTTCTATATTTCCATTAGGTATTTAATAAATTATTGATATTCTTACTTTTGATTGATTTTGTCCTTTAACAATTTCTCTTACTGATCTTTCTTAGTATCTAACCAGTTAAAATTTATTTTTACTCGAGTTCAAATTAAACACGGTACCGGATTTTACTTTTCTTTTATATTTTTGTGATGTATCTTTCATAGGCCTTAAAATAAGCGGGCTTACTTTCTTAGGTTTTTATTATAATTTTTTTAAGCATTGTCTTTTCTTTTGTAAAGTATAGTTATGACTAGTATTTTAAAAGTCGATCATTTAACTAAGCGATTTGGGTTAAAAAAAGCTGTTTGCGATGTCTCCTTTGAAGTTTTTTCAGGGCAGGCATGGGGTCTTTTGGGACCAAACGGAAGCGGTAAAACCACAACTTTATCTATTCTTCTTGGGCTTATAAAGGCGACAACGGGGAAGTTTCAATGGTTCGGTTCTCATCAAACAGGAGCCATCCATCGGACAAAAATTGGTTCATTGCTTGAGTCACCATGTTTTTATCCATGGCTAAATGCAAAGCAATGTCTAAGAATGACCGCCTCTATTCGTGGTTTAGAAAATGTTGAGAAAGAAATCAACAGGGTTTTAAGCATAGTTGGATTACAGTCTGAGTGGCAGTTTCGAGTTGGCACCTTCTCTCAAGGTATGCGCCAAAGATTAGCCATTGCAGGAGCACTTTTGGGTGAGCCAAAAGTTCTTATACTTGACGAGCCTACGAATGGTGTTGATGCAATGGGTATTATTGAAATTAGAAATCTTATAAAAGGTCTGATTTCAAAGGGACACACTATTTTGATTTCTAGCCATATTCTAGATGAAGTCGAGAAAATTTGTTCTCACGTTTTGGTTCTTAACAAAGGTAGAATTCTTGATCAAGGAGCAATTAAAGATGTTTTACATACAGATAATGTGATGGAAATTTCTTCTCAAGATTCTGACCGTCTGGAAAAGTCACTAGCAACAATACATTTAATAGAAAAGTATAAAAGAGATGGTGAGATTTTCACTCTTTGGCTGAAAGAGGGTGTGGTAAGTACAGATATCAACAAGGAATTTTCTGATAAGGGTATTGTTCTTTCTCACCTTGAGCTAAAAAAATCAAGTTTAGAAAATCATTTTTTAAAGTTATTGGGTTGATTTCTATGAATAGACTTATTCGCTATCAAGTTCTTAAATTTACGTGTTATAAAAAGTTTGTGTCACTTGTTGGGGCTTATTTTTTTCTGAGTTTTGCTATTGTTTTTTTGTTAAAGAATCTTACAACACAAATGACAAATTCTCTCGGTCTAGCAATCGATATTTTTACTGGGGAAGTCATCTTAGATACTATGTGTTGGGTTGTTAAGTATTGTAATGTTCTACTTGCTGTGCTGATAATAGGTATACTTTGTTCGGATTTTAGGTATGGTATGATAAAGCAGGCTGTTATAGGTGGTTTTTCTCGTCTTCAGCTTCTGTTTGGCTATATTTTTGTTTGTTTTTTATGTACTTGTATTAGTTTAGTTCTTCTTATAAGCTTATGCTATTTTTTTAGTTCCAGTCAAAATCCTTTTTTTCTGTCTTTCAAAGATTTACAAGTTATTTTATCTTTTGCTGTGTATAGTTTTATTGCTTTTGAATTTGCTGTTATGGTTGCTTTTATTATCAAAAGTTCTTTTGCCTCTCTTATTCTATATTTTCTATGGTACTTAGTTATAGAGTCAATCTTGGGATATACCCTGGACTTTTATTTTTCTTCTC
>PASJ01000035.1 GCA_002711925.1 Pseudobdellovibrionaceae bacterium
CCTTCAACCTCAGGGTTTGCCAAAACGTTACAAGAGGAAGAGTCTTGGTGAAGATAGGTTTTACTTGTCTCGTCTATTAAAAAATTGACTCCCGGTGCGCTTGAAATGCCTTGACTTAAAATACTTTGGCGGCTTGGTATAACATTAACGGCTTGTGCAAGTTGAAAATCTTCTTCTGAGCATGTGTTAGAGGCAGACACTTTGGCGCGGTTTGAATTACTAGAACTACCGCTTTTTTTGTTACAAGAAAAAATCAAAAACAATGAAAAAAATAAAATAAAATTTTTAAAAAACATAAAAACTCCAAATTTACTCTTTAATAAACTAGACGTAAAATAAAGTGCTAAGTAAAAATTATTTATATTCTTATCTTTTTAATAGTATACTATGAAATTTTAATTGAAAAAAAAAGAAAACTTTACGGGAGGAAAAAAGTAAATTTAAAGACTATTTTCTTCAACTGCAAAAACACTTTGCTCTAAAAGAGGAGATAAGCGACTCAAAGCTTGAGAGTATAAAGAAAGTTTACAAAGGAAAAGTTTTTTTCCTTCAAGACCACTACAGTCTTCTTGAGCTAAACAAAACGATTGGGCTCCACAAACACTCATAAAAGCTCCTGCAAGTATCATACCGACTCCCCCCACATATTTACCATACGAAGATTTTGCTGCTGCTGAGCTTGCCTGTGTAGCTGCCTTTGCTTTTGTTTCTAAAGCGGCTGCTCTTGCCTTTGAAGAAGGACTTTCTACTAAAATCGGCTTCGCTCTGATCCCCGAAGCCAATACCGGGGTTTTTGTTGTAAATTGCGCACCAGACTTTTTAAATTCGTTAAAAGCTTCATTTCTAGCTGCTTCAAGTTTTTCATTATTAGTATCTGCTTTAACTTCGCTTAGGGTTCGAAACTGAGGGTCCACTTTATAAAGCTCAGAAATAAAATTCTTAAACTTTCCTTGACCTTCTATTTCAAGAACCTTATCCCCACTAACGCTAGAAGAAGATCCGCTACCACCACCAGATCCGCTACCACCACCAGCAGCATCAGCATCAGCAAAAGATAATCTTTGTTCCTTTACCACTGCATCAAGAGTATTAAGTTTACCATCATCCAAACTATCAAACGTTAATGTGATCTTACCATCCTTTAGCTTGATACCCTCGTATTTTTCTTTCAATGACTCATTATAAGATCTAAAAGGATCATCTGCATTAAGTTTTGACCCATCAGTACCATAAGATTTGAAATAATCAGCATCCTCCGAGTATGTAGTTAACACATTTTTCCTAAAATCAGCATCAGTCTCTACTTGAAGATCAACTGCCTTATATTGGAAAACTGTAGAACTAGAAACACTCATTGAATCGAAGGCTTTGCTTCTGAGGTTGTTTCTTGAAATACCAAGCTCAGTCACACTCGCTTTCAGTGTATTTCGAGCATTATCTGCAGCTGCAGAGTCTGCTTGTTTAAGGGCTTTTAGATTTTGAGCTACAGCACCATATTTAGTTTTATAGTCTGTTAAAGCATCTTCAACTACACGAGGCACATCTAAATCTAATTTTTCAAAAGCACTAAATATTTCGGCATCATTTATTTTAAGTTTGTCAAGGTATCTAAGGTTCTCTATAGCATCAGCTTCTGATACTTTCTTTACATTGTATTCCTCGGGTGATTCAAATTTTTCACCACCATTATTAAAGATTTTAAGTTTTTTTCCATCTTCTTCTATAATTACTACATTATCCTTTGATGCTAATCCCTTCTTAAATTCTTTTAAATCATCAGGACTTTCAAATTCAACAATTTGAGTATCCCTAGGCTCGATGCTTATTTTTCCATCACTAGCATCACCAATGAAATCAATGAGACCCGGGTTTTGTATTTTATTAATTGTTTCAATAGCATCTGCAGTTTTTGATGCCTCTGTGGGAGCAGCGGATGAGGATAAACCCGAAGCTTTTTGAAACTTAGCGCGTATAAAATCTTCACCTAGTAACAAACCACCACTAGCCGCCAGGAGACTTCCTATAGTTAGAAGAGAAATATCACCTCCTGAAAGTGCTTGAGAATCTTTATCATCAGAAGTTTGAACCTCAGAGTCTTCTTCACCTGTAGCAGATTCAAGATCTGGCAAGATTGACGTTTGATCTGGCTCCCCCGTCGAACCTGAAGAATCAGATGCTGTACCTGAATCTGAATAACTAGTACCAGTAGAAGAAGATGATGATGTATCGTCATATGGAAAAGAAGAAGATGATGATGTATCGTCATATGGAAAAGAAGAAGATGATGATGATAAGCTATCAAGTGATGAGGAGAACATAGAAGAAAAATCAGAATTATAGGATGAAGAAGAATCAGAATCAGCTTCATCTGTCATTTCACCTTGAAGCTCATCACAAGCAAGAGGAGCTTCTTGTGTCAGTGAGAGACTTTCTGGTACTTCAAAATCTAAATTTTCTTGATTTAATAAATAATCAACATTACGAAGCATCGAAGGCTTTATAAGACTGAGACCTTGGTTACAAATATTTTGTGCTGACCTTAAAACCCCTAAATGACTTAACTCTAAATTTTCATACACAGGCGTTTCAGACATCTCACAACTTACCCCAACAAGGTTTAAACTTTTATGCGTCAAATCACTGAGAGCCATGCAGCGATTGTGATTTTCTACAAGGATTTTATCCACAGCTGAATCCGTGCAAAAAGAACTCGTAGAAAACCCAGAGGATAAAATTGTTACGCTCTTCTCGTCGCTGCAGTTTAACTCACTTTCATCATCTGTGAGCCAATCGGACGAGTTTGTAGTCGTACAAGATATGACAGAATAAGTGACAGCTTGATTTTCTGGCGCAAGCTTTAAACTAGAAAAAATACTTTTAAGATCAAAAGGACAAAAATCACCATCATTCGAACGATACATCTTACCTTTATGTTTGAAATTAAGGTATTCGTATGGGTCATCATCTTTCGGGTAAGATTGACCTTTCACAGCCATTCGTACCCCAAGAAAATAAGACTCACTAGTATCATCGAGTTGAGGCTCACCTAAAACTTGGCAAGAAAGAGCTGTTTGATGTAAATATTGCCCACTTGTCTCGTCTTTAAAAAAAGAAACCTCTCCTTTTTCCTCAACCAAATCCATAGAACTTTTACGCTTTGTTATAACACCAACGGATTGTGCAAGTAAAAAGTCTGAGTCCGTACACTCCGTTATAGATTTATTTGTTCCCCCCGTCGTTCTTGAACTAGAGCTTACATCGGGCTCACAAGAAAACATCAAAAATAAAGAAAAAAACAAAACAAAATTTTTAAAAAACATAATAGCTCCTTATTTACTTAAAAATATCATAAGTGTAAAAACTAGTGATAAAATGTTAAAAATTTTTTTCTTATTGATTCTTTTTTATTGTAACACAATTTTAATCTTTGAAAAAAAATGGTGATTTTTATTTTCTCTTTTTATCTCATCTCCACACAAAAAAAAAAAATTCCAAGCCCCCACAAAGATAAAAAAGAAAAAATATTCTTTACCCCCATAAAATCATTGCAAGCAGTTTACGATTCGGTTTTTTTTATATTTTTAAGGTTTTTTTGTAACTGCTGGCAAAAAGTCTGTTTTTTTTTGTGATTTATAAAAATTTTTACTAATGCCTCGTTCTAAAAGGAAGTTACACAAAATCTTTCATGGTCACACGAGAAAGACGCGCAGGGGAAAGAATAAATTTAAGCAGCCCTTCGGCGGGTTAGATTTTATCCATTATGAAAAATCTATGATATTATATGCTTATACTAATTCATGGGTTCTTTAAACTGGAGAAAACCAGGGAACTTCGGTGATTTTATGTACATGTTTTAAGGAAAACCAAGCAATAGCTTGTAATCAGAGGGATTTAAGCCTATAAAGCCAAAAAAGCTTTCATCCCCTAGGTTTCCAGAGTCTTAAAGCTGATCCAAACCTACGATTACAAAAGCTTGGATAAATTAATTTTTCAAAACTTGGGATATGGACTCTTCCCGGTTTTATAATGACAGGTCTAAACTAAGTACGAGAGAAAAAAGAAAGAGGGTAAACATGGTAAAATCAGAACTCATTGAAAAAATTGCAGAAAGATCAGGAATTACACTTTTTAAAGCTGAAGAACTCGTGGATTTATTCTTCAGCTCCATGACACAAACTTTGTGCAAGAACGGCAGAGTTGAAATCAGAGGATTTGGCGCTTTTACGGTGAAAGACTACAAAAGCTACACCGGCAGAAACCCAAAAACAGGCGAGGAAGTTCACGTTCCTTCAAAAAGACTTCCCGTATGGCGAACCGGAACAGAACTAAGACAAAGAGTTGATTCTGGTTTTGCTACCGAATAGGGAAGACCGAGTGGAACTTAAAAAATTTCCATTTTTATCAACTTAAAAATCGTAGCAAGCACTCTGATGTACCGAAAAGTTTTCTGATTGAGTGCTATGCGACCCCTTCGAATTATCTCGATGGTGCCTTGGGGAGGATAATGATTTTTTATCTTCACTCGGGGTACTTTTGGTCTCGTTACTTTTTTGATCTTCGTTTTTTGGGCTTAGCTTTTTGTCCTTGTTTTTTTTCTCACTCATTTTTTTTAGGTAAATTTGAACATCTGTACACGCATTTTTTATTGCCACCGTCAAAGCTGTGTCTCCGGAAAAATTTTCAATGTCTAGACTACAACCTTTTCTGGCCAAAAGTTTTACTTTAGAAAGAGTGCAAGCTTGAGCAGCATGAATCAAAGCAGTGTTACCCGACATGTCTTGAATATCAAGGTTTGGTTTATGGACAAGAAGATCTTGGAATGTTTGAGGTGTAACGTCTTTTTCTTTGGCTGCTACCATCAAAATGGTTAAAGCAGAAGTTTTTCTAAGAAGTCGTTTCGAGCCATTAATACTTTCTTTATAATCTTGATAAGTATAAGTAACCGGTGTTTGATAGTTGATGTTGTAGCCTTTAGAAATAATTTTTTCTATGATCTTTTTTTGATTTCTTTTGACAGCCATAGAAAGAGGTGTTGCTGAATAAATATTGTGGGCATAAAGGTCAACATTTCTTTCAAGAATTTTAAAAGATAAAGGCTGATCTTGATTGAAAAGTGCAAAGTGGAGCACAGTATTAAGCTGGAAATCACGTTGTGTCAAAACGGTATCGTTTGCTTTATCTAAAAGCATGTTAGCGATAATATAATTTTTTTTGATGATTGCATACATTAAAGCATTTCTTTTTTTTATGTCACAAAAGTGATAGTTAAGAGGGTATTTCAATAGTTCTTTTACGATACCATTGTAGCCATGGTAACTAGCAAAAATAAGAGGGGTTGTATGGTTGTCTTCGTAAATAGCGTTAGGGTCAGCACCTTTTTCTAACATTTTTTGAACCGTAGAAAAGTCACCTTGATAAGAAGCTTTCAAAAGTCTTGCTTTACGATAAAAAGTGATGGCAAAAGTTGAAGATGAATAGCCAAATAAAATCATCGACCATAAAAGCAACTTACATACATTCATAGGAGGGCTCCTTTGAAGATAAGATACCTAAAACTATGTAAGTTATATCGAATTGTGTATGAAATATCAGCTGAAAAAAAAAATAAAATATAAAAGAAAAACTTTTTTCGGTTTAAAATTCTATGGGCTTTATAGATTCTAAGTACAAAATAGGGTCCTTTCCATTTTTTGAAGCTTCCATCGAAGTTAAAAAACAAAGACTCCAATCGTTTGCACGATCATCATCGACCATGGTCAACTCCACACGGGTTGTTCCAAGTGATTCTTCATCCGTTATTTTTATGTGACGAAGATTTCTGGCTTCCATATGAATCAAAAGATTTTTATGCTCACTGTAGTAGTCTACCATAATCTGCTCGATATTTTCTGTGGACCACGTGTGAGTTTCCTCGTAGTTTTTTGTGCTGTGTAAAAGAGCCAAAGCTTGATCATACTGACTATATGACAAATGACGCAAGAAACGATAAACTTTATTGCGCAAGTGTCGTTGAAAAACCTTTTTATCTTCGAAGTCTTCAAGTTCTTCTTCACTTGTTTGTGTAGAGGTCGACGCTATCTTATGCTCAGGGTTTTGCATTTTACTCCACTCGTCTAGAAGACTGGAGTCGGTGTTTTTAATCAACATTTTTAAATATAAAATGCAATCATCTACGTGGTCGTTTTTAGCGTGATCGGGAACAGTTTGGACCAAAACCTTGTAGACATTTGATACGTAACGAAGAAGAATACCCTCACTTTTTTCGAGAGAGTACAGTCTGACGTAATCAGGAAAAGACTGAAAACTTTCAAACATATCTCGAGCGATAGATTTGGGACGAATGTTTTCTTGACCAAGCCACGGGTGTTTGTCACTAAAACTATTAAAGGTCTGGTAGATGAAATCTCCAAGTGGTTTCGGATAGTCGATCTCATCAAGCTTTTCGATTCTTTCCTCAAAATCTAAACCTTCAGATTTCATTTCAACGAGAGCTTCTTTACGAAGCTTATCCACCTGACGATTTAAAATCACTTTTGGGTTTTCAACGATGGATTCCACTACACTTAAAAGGTTTAAAGCATAATCTTCTGCCATAGGATCAAGAAACTTTAAAGAATCTAGAAGATAAAGAGACAGTGTTTCCGTCAAACTAAACTCTTCTTGCAAATCCATGTTGACACGAACGGGACTTGTAAGCCTTTCGTGTTGGGGTAAAATGTCGATGATCTTCCTTGCAATCAATGCACGAAGCATTTGAAAACCTCGACGTCTATGATGAGCCTTTGCAGCAGAGCTTTCGTGACAATCTTTATATATTTTTTTTAGAGCCTGACACCCATCATCATCTCGAGATAAAACACTTAAAAGCAAACCATGAGTCACCTGAAACTGAGAACGCAGTGGCTCGATAGGATCAGACAAATAACGTTTGAAAGTTTCTTCGTTCCATGGGACAAAGCCTTTCTCGGGAGGCCTTACCTTTTGAATCTTTTTTCTTGGGTTTTTAGCAAGCTTAGCCTTCATCTCAAGTCTTTTATTTTCAATCACATGGGCTGGAGCTTGAACAATCACAAGCCCTTTGTTGTCAAAACCTTTACGTCCCGCTCGACCACAAATTTGATGAAAATCTCGAATGGACAACAAACTTGTTTTCTTACCGTCGTACTTTGAAAGCCGCGTCAAAACCACAGACCTTATGGGAATGTTCACCCCCACCCCGAGGGTATCGGTTCCGCAAATAAGCTTTAACAAACCCTTTTGAGCTAAAGTCTCCACCAAAATACGGTATTTCGGTAGCAGCCCTGCGTGGTGAAGTGCAATTCCGTGTTTAAGGTACTTTTTAATTTCTTTCCCAAAAGGACTGGTAAAAACAAAATCTTTAAGATGCTCGGAAATACGATTTTTTTCTTCTTTCGTACAAAAGTTCGTACTTAAAAAAGCTTGAGCCATTTGATTACAGTCTTTTTGGGTGAAGTTGACGATGTAAACGGGAGCCTGCTGCTCTGCTAAAAGATCCGCTATGGTCTCATCAAAAGGCTGCTCGCTGTAACGATACTCAAGCGGTACAGGCCTTTCAAGTGAGGAAACAGTGACAGTTTTCAACTTGGTCAAAGCCGTTAAACGCTCCTCGAAAATTTCACTGGGGCCAAGGGTGGCCGACATCAGAAGAAACCTCGACTGAGGTAAAGTTAAAAGAGGAATTTGCCAAGCCATCCCTCGATCTCTATCAGCATAGTAGTGAAACTCATCGATGATAAGATCATCCACGCTGGCTCTTTCACCTTCTCTTAGACCCATGTTGGCAATAATCTCTGCCGTACAACAAACAATCGGCGCCTGGCGGTTAACAGCTGCATCGCCTGTGATCAGGCCTACTTTTTCGGGACCAAAGTCACGACATAAAGAAAAAAACTTCTCGTTCACTAAAGCTTTCACGGGAGATGTGTAAAAAGATCGTCTCCCTTGAGTCAAAGAATAATAGTGTAATGCCGTTGCTACCAGTGACTTTCCTGATCCTGTTGGCGTTTTTAAGATAACATTGCACCCGTGGAAAAGCTCCAGTAAAGCTTCTTCTTGAGCCGAATATAGCTCAATACCTTTTTGACGTACATAATTCAAAAAACGATCAAGAGCTTCATCAGTACTTATGGCCACCCCCGCTTCATGATCAAGAGGAAACCTCTCACCTATACCCATCAGCTCTCTCCTTTATACTTAGCTGTCAAGACCTAGAAAAACACTCGAAGAACAAGTCGAAACAAGAACATTATCAACTGCTTTTTCTCGATTTTCTAACTAAATTGAAACAATAAAGTCGCAACACTAACAGTCTCAACAAGTGGCGGCAAGTGAAAAAAGCTCGAAGAGATGAGCCTTAAGACTTGAAAGAATCGCGTAAAAGAGCTAGGTTTGATAGAATCATGCTCGATTAATTGAAGCTGCGTGTCTTTATTGTAAAGACATATAAATCCTTAAATTACAAGAGACACTGCATGACGCTGATGCAAAAGCTCAAAATCAAGGCTTGGCCTAAACTTCTTCTTCCAAGCTTACTTGGACAAAGTCTTGGAGTATATTTATCCAGTAATTTTTTAATCGAAGCTTTTTTCTTTGGTATGATCATAAGTGTTTTAGACCTTTTTTATATACTTTTTCTCAATGATGTCGCTGATGAAGCTGTTGATTGTGTCAAAGAAAAGGTTGATCCCCATAAAAAATTTAACCCTCTTGTCACAGGAAATCTTAAAACCAATAGCCTCCTTTTGCGCGGTGTGGCTTGCGCTTTGATGATATTTACCTTGAGCTACGTTGCTTCTGCCTCTTTAACCAGACCCTGGAGCTTGGTGTTTTCAAGTCTTATGCTTTTAACCTTTCAAGCCTATAGTTTTTATCCCATCCGACTCAATTACCGCGGCGGCGGAGAGCTGCTTGAAAGTTTAGGTCTTGCTGTGCTTTTGCCTTGGTTCAACGCATACTTGCAATCAAACATACTTTTTCATCCTAGCTACATCACTTTTCTACCTATCTTTTTCTTTTGCCTTTGCGGCGCTATTGCAAGTGGGCTCAGTGATGAAAAATCAGATCGTATCGGAGGAAAGAAAACTCTTGCGGTTATTTTAGGCCAAAATTCAGCTTACTTGGTGATACTTTTTTGTTTGTTTTTGAGCATTTTAAGCCTTATTTTTATGCCTATGCTACAAAAAAATTATTATGTGCTACCTTTTAAAGCTGTACTTTTTTTTATCACGTATCAAAGCTATCAAAAACTTAAAAGAACCAAAAAAAACAAAATACTAAAACATGGAGAACGCATCAACGGGTACAAAAAAAACCTACAAAGTTTGATAAAAAAAAGTATCTTCATCACCTCTAGCTACTATGCTTTGCTTGGAGCTTTACTATGAAAACAAAAGATTGTTTACTAAATCGTCTCAATGAAACCGATCAATTGTTGAAAAAAAAGACGAAAAAACTTTTGTCTCTTTCCCCCACAAAAGAAAAAACTTCAAGTCTTTTTAGTTTAGGAGAACAACTTCTTTGTACAAGTAAGCCATTTGAGCAAAATAAGCTTGTGTGTCAAATTATGAGTGAAATCATAGAGTCTCAAGTGGAAAATTTTCCCAACAACATCTTCTGGGATAACGACTATTTGTTCTCACACCTTTCTCAAGTTAAAGACCCTCAGGTGACAAAAACAACGGGAAAAAAAATTATCCAACTCAACCTCATTTATGGCAATAAAAAAGAAATCAGCTATAGCTACTTACACGACTTTACATACGGATTTGATTGGATCAGGTGGATACAAAAAGACCCACAGAAAAGACAAAACATACGTCCATTCGATCTTCTTTTTCTTGAACAACTCGAGCACAGAGGTAAAGAGATTACAGAACTTGTGGAAGTCAACGATAAAAAATACCCGAAACTTTTAAAAGACACGCCAAGAAACACTTTTTCTTTCTGTCGTGATGAAACAAGTGAAATAAAAGTTTTAAGAAAACTGGCTGCAGAAAATAATATTCCTCTTAAAGCTTGGTCCACAGAAAAAGCACAAGGGAACCTCGACAAAAATTTTGATCACATAAGAGAACAAGTAGCAAAAGACTCCTTTTCTTCGTGAGCAGCCGAAAAAACCGAAAAATTTACAAATATGATAAAACAAAAAATATTCCGGAGATTTCACATATGGCTTCAAGCTTCAAGGTTACCTGCAATCTTTTTTATAGCTTTGCCTCTTGCTCTTGGATTTTTGAGTGAGCCTATTGAAAACTTACATTTTTCATCTTTATATCTTTTTGTTCTGGTACTATACGCTTTTTTTCTAGAATTTTTCATTGTTTTTGCCAACGACTATGCAGACGAAAAAACAGATGCACTCAACCAAAGCTGGACAAAATTTTCAGGAGGTTCAAGAGTTCTTGCCGAAAAACTTCTCAGCAAAAAAGAGCTGAAAAAAGCCTCCTTTCTCATGGGTACTTGTGTTTTTTTGTGCTCAATTTTTTTTGCTATACACCAAGGAAAACTAAGTTTATTTTTTCTCGGTCAAAGTGGAATTTTTATTCTTTGGGCTTACAGCTACCCGCCACTAAAACTTAGCTACCGAGGAGGAGGGGAAATCCTTCAAGTTCTCGGTCTTTCATGGGTTTTACCGATATATTCACGCCTTATAAGTGGGAAAATTATAGATCAAAATTTTATCTTTTTTCTTTTTCTACTCAGCTTTAGCCATTTCGCCTGCGCCATCTCGACAGCCCTTCCTGACGAAACATCCGATCGAATCAGTGAAAAAAAAACTCTGGTTGTAAGCCTTAAAAAAGACATATCGGTTATTTTAATTATCTTATCACAAGCGTTGAGCTACATGGGTTTTATAACTTTTTTACTCATAACTAAAAGCTTTACATATTCACTTTATCTTTTGTTGATCTTTTTAATCTTTACGAGTTGTGGGTTTTACGCTCACAAAAAAAACAGAAAAGAGCTGAGTGTTTTTTGCTTTATTTTTTTAACCCTAAACTTTCTGGCCAGTAAAATAATATTCCAAGTTTTAAAGCACTAAAAAATTATCACTTGATAGCTAATTTTTTCGTTTCTATACTGTGATTCTTGTGGCTTTTTCCCTAAAAGAAAGTCTCTTTTTTAAATGGTTCACGAAAATAAAGATGTTAAAAAAAATGAAAAAAATCATTGTTGGTATCTCAGGAGCCACTGGTAGTATTCTAGCAAGAAAACTGATCGACTACCTCACCAAAATCGAGTGTCACGTAGAACTTGTGATGACAAAGCCAGCTTGTATGACAGCAGCTTATGAGTTAGAGGATAAACCAAAAACCAGCAAACATTTCACTGATTTTCTTCCCGAAGAACAAAGGAAAAGAATCACCCGTCACAGTATTGATGCAATTGGATCAACCATTGCTTCTGGTAGCTATAAAACGGACGGTATGGCTATTGTCCCTTGCAGCATTGCAACTATTGGTGCTCTCGCCTGTGGTTTAGCCGATAACCTTCTCAGACGCTCAGCCGATGTCTGCTTGAAAGAAAAAAGACCTTTAGTACTAGCTGTAAGAGAAGCTCCACTTTCAAACATTCACCTTGAAAATATGCTTAGACTCTCTCAAGCGGGAGCGATCATAAGTCCTCCCGTTCCAGCCTGGTACAATAAGCCTAAGACACTCGATGAAGTTGAAAACCACCTTGTGGGAAAAATTTTATCAAGCTTAAACATTTCCAATGACCTTGAAAAAGAATGGCAAGGGTAAAACGAGGAAAGGATACGTTATGAAAAAAGGCGTTTTACTTATTAACTTAGGGACACCTCGATCGACTGAATCAAAAGATGTCAGGGCCTACTTGAAAGAATTTTTAAGTGATAAAAGAGTCATTGATATTCATCCAGTTTTACGTTTTCTGCTTCTAAGATTAATTATTTTACCTTTTAGAACCAGAAAAACAAAAAAAAGTTATGAGGAAATTTGGCAAAAAGAAGGCTCACCCCTGAAACTTTTAACAGAAAAACTAACGCGTCTTGTTAAAGACCAACTTAAAGAAAATTATGAAGTTTCTTACGCTATGCGTTACGGAAACCCTTCTATTCCAAGTGAGATTGAAAAAATGAGGTCTAAATGCTCGCAACTCACGGTTATACCGCTTTACCCCCAATATGCGAGTTCATCAACAGGATCATCTGTAGCCAAAACCTATGAGTCTTTAAATCACAAGTGGGATCCATTTCCCGTCAAAATTGTAAACTCTTTCTATAAACACCCTGCTTACACTGACTCCTTTGCTGGTCTGATGAAAAAATTCGACACAAAAGATACGAAAAGTCATCTTTTATTCAGCTATCACGGAATTCCCGAACGCCATATTTTAAAAAGTGGTTGTAAAGTTGTCTGTGAAAATTGTAGCAAAAAAAATGAGAACGAAAACAACAAAAATTTTTGCTACCGCTACCAGTGTTATGCTTCCACGTCTTTGATGGCAAAAAAATTAGGACTTACCGAAAACCAATACACCGTTAGTTTTCAATCGAGACTAGGAAAAAGCCCATGGATCAAGCCCTACACTGATATTATCATCGATGAGCTTTACGACAAAGGAATAAGAAAACTTTGGGTGGTTTGCCCTTCTTTTGTCAGTGATTGTCTTGAAACACTCGAAGAAATCGCAATGGAACTTAAAGAACAGTGGCTAGAAAAACCAGGAACAAGTTTTGAAAAAGTTCCTTGCCTCAACGCGGATCCTGTTTGGGTAAAAAGTTTTTCACAAATGATTCGAGATGTTAGCTAAAAATTTATTGTCTTTTATTGCTTTAACTGGGAAAGACTGTATCTCAAGTTAAAGTAATTTATACGTTTAAAGTATAAAAAAACTTTTAATAGTACCAAAGTTTCAGAGAAAAAAAGGACTCTTTTTTTATTTTATGGGTACGATCGAAAAAGATAAAAATCGAAGCATCAAAAAAAGACCGAGTCTTGGTATTTTCCTTATGATTTTCGGACTTGCTCTCTACCCAATCTCTGATGCCATATTAAAACATCTGATGACCAGCTATTCTGTTCCTCAAACAAGTTTTTTGCGATCAACAACAAGGCTTATACCACTACTGATCGCTGTTTACTTTCAAGGGGGCCCTTTAACCGTTCTTAAAACTCAAAAATATAAAAGTCATCTGACTCGTCTTGCTGTCAACCTTGGCTTAACCTACTCTTTTATGTTTGCTTTCTCCTTGGGGTCTCTAACATCTATTTACACACTAGCATACTCATCCTCTTTTTTTATGATTATCCTCAGCAAAGTCATACTTGAAGAAGAAGTCAGTAGGGAAAAATGGATAGCTGTCGCTGTTGGTATGCTCGGAGTTTTTATTGCCATGCGACCTGAAGCACAAATCATTGAGTCTGCCTCACTGCTAGTTTTACTTGGCGCTTTTCTTGGAGCATTAAACAAAATCTTAATGCGTCAACTTGCAGCAACAGAGCATAGTTTAGCTATCACCATCTACCCAAATATCATGATGATCATTTTCAGCTTACCTATGCTTTGGAATAACTGGCAGTCGATGCCCCTGAAACACTGGGTGACTTTTCTTCTAGTCGGACTGATAACAGCAACAGCCCAGTACTCCATTGCCCAAGCTATGAGGTTTTCCCAAGGATCAGATCTTGCCCCTTTTGATTATTCTACATTTTTTTGGGTTGTCGCTTTAGATTTTTTCTACTGGGAAAAAAGCCCCGATATTTCAACAATCCTTGGAGCTAGCCTTATCGTTGCAACAAACATTTATATTCTTAAAGTTGTAAAAATAA
Source organism: Pseudobdellovibrionaceae bacterium (assembly GCA_002711925.1). Classification (GTDB taxonomy): domain Bacteria; phylum Bdellovibrionota_B; class Oligoflexia; order Oligoflexales; family Bog-1112. The sequence goes on from PASJ01000035.1 coordinate 13,815, forward strand.
AAGAAAACAAAAAAAAACTCAGCAAACAAACTCTAAAAGTTCCCTCATTTCAGATATAATTGGAGTTCTTTTTTTAATAAAATCATTTTTTATCACATGAAGCTTAGAGTTTTCAACGAGGTCTTTTTGCCACTTTTTTTGAACTTTTGAAAAATTTTCAGAAGAAAATAAAGAAGCAATAGGTCTTTTGTTTTCTTTTAACTGAAGGTCAAACTCATCCACTGGAAAGCTTTCCACTAAATTTTCTAAATATCGAATATCAAGCAAGTGCTGTTTTGATATAAGTTTTTCAGACCAGAGGAAAAATCTTTCATTATAAAAGGAATTGTCTTTAGAAATTCTTAAAAACTGTAGAACTTTATATCTAACATCAATAACATCTCGGTACCATTCACTGAGCATATCAGCTACTACTTTAATCCTTGGATCCATAAAATCTGCGTGATAAAAAGTCAAGTTATCTTCGATTGGTCCAAGAAGACCTTTTTTTTCCATAAACATCTTATATCCCGTTTCCCTTTGAACGCGCATAACGTTGATAGGACTTGAAACTAAGCGGTAGAGAGGAATAGAGTTGATCTCACTTTTTAGAAAATCCATATTTTCTTGAAGCTCCCACCTGTTGGAAAAATGATCGATAGGGATAAAACCAATTTGAGGCATAACACCTTCTTGCAAAATAATTTCTAGAGAGCGTATGTTAACTTCTTTGAGGTAACCTTTACCGTACCTTAAAAGTTGCGTTGGCGATGCAGACTCTGCTCCAACAAACATACTTTTAAGTTTTGCACGTTTAAGCTTTTTTAAAATTTTTCGCCGCCGATCTTGTTCTACTTTTGTCATTTTACTGGACCAAAAAGCATCAAGACGCATAGATATATTGAAGGTTATGGTATTGTTTTGAGCGATAAGTCTGTCTGCTAAGTCTTCTATAAAAGAAAAATTCACGTTACCAAACTCGTCATCAGCAAAGTTGATGGAGGCAACTTTTTTTTCACTTAAAACCTTGAAAATTTCAGCTGTTCGTTCAGGAGGGAAAGCTTGCCAACCATAGTTTTTTATTTGACCTTTGTCGTCTTGATAACGATTTAAAAGGTTGATGGAACAAAAAGTACAGCTTGCCGAACAACCTGTTGTAGCTCTGAATGTTATATCCGCTTTTTTTCTTAAACACTCGTCGAGACTGTCGAAAGCTGGAAGCCAAAATTGTTTTGTGTGATCAAATTTTTTTCTCTTTGTTTTTATCAGCTGAAAATCATCTGAACGAAATGCAATATTTTCAACATCATAGAAATTACTTTTTTTATTTTTGATCAAACTTACCACAGAATCTAAAGTCAATTCACCATCACCAATGGTGTAAAGAGCTTCAGGGAATTTTTTTGATAAAATGTCGTGGGAAAATGTTGCAAGAACATTTCCAACGAGGATGATAGAATCTTTTGTCCAAGGTATTTTTTTTAGACTGTTAAGCAAGTGGTAAAGATTTTGAGTTGCCCCAATCTTGGCTGATATACCAATAATATGAGGTTTTTTTTGATTTAGTTTTTCAAGTATAAAATCAAGACCATTTGTCTCCTTAAGCTCAACAGTGGAAGATAAGCTTATGTCTGGCTCAATAAAACTGATGCCCTCTTGACAAAACTCTTGGTGCCGGTGCCTTAAATAGCCGGCCAGTTCGGCTAAAGATAAATTAAAAGTTGGAACATCATAGGAAGGCGAAGGGACAGTCAATAAAGAAATATCAAGATTTTGGTTTTTTGAATATTTTGTTCCAATTGCAGTAAATCTTTTCTCGATTAAAGAATTACTTGCCCTTCTGCCCATATGACCAACTCTTTCAAATAAAATTAATTTTGAAAGCCCTTATACTTATTAAAAAAAAATAATCAATAAAAAAATATTATTTTCCCGATGGATCTATTGATAAACATTTAACTTAGCTAAATGGCTTCTTTGAAAGGTTGTTTCGAAATTAAAAAAAACTTGAATATAACATTGGATCTATTTCTCCTGTTCGTACAAGATTTTTAAGTTCTTTGTCGTCATCATCTTCTTGTTCATCTTCAAAGAAAAGTTCTTTTTCTCCTTCAGGGACAAATATTTTATAAAACGAATATTCCGAAAAGCTAAGACCTTGTTGTGAAATCAGTTGAAATTTTTTGTTGAAAGGCACTTGCAAGAAATCAGATTTTTTAGCTTCTTTATCTTTTATCTCTTGTATTGAACGAGTTTCTTGATCAGAGCTTTGATCTGATTTTCTTTTGCGCCCCCTTTTAGAGGAAGGAGCAACATTATTCATAGCCGATTTTTTAAATTGAGAAAGGTCACTTATGTCACGACGAAAAAAAGGATGACTGTAAGTATCATTTTCAAGATCATGATAAAAATTATAATTATAAAGCTGCCGTTCAAAAGTTTTGTATTTTTTACTTCGAAAATATTTATTTAAAATTTTTATCAGTTTTTCATTACTTAAAATACGAAAACTCAAACCATCCTTATCCCAAGAAATGATGTTATGATTTCTTTCATCTTGAATCATTTGATGAAGCCTTTCCGGAAACAAACTTGCAAAGGCACATGCATGACTATGAAGAGAAAAAAACAAAATGACTCTAAACAAAAACTTTTTCGTTATTATATTTTTCATTATGTGTTTCAACTTGTCTTACTTTAAGATTTTTTTATGATGGATTTTTGTAACATTTTGATCTCATCATGATCAACTTTATCACCGGGAACTTTATATTCTTCCGAATGTTTTACCATCAATTTATTCGCTTTTATATACTTTTGACCGTCTTTGAGTTGCAAAAAACCTTCCACCACCACACCTGAGTTTTCTTTAAAAAGATCTGGTGGAGCTCCTCTGTAGGCAACAGGAATTTCAACGCCTTTCATGTCTGATAAAATAAAAAAAAGATCCGTTGTCATAGCTTCCCAATTTGTCGAAGACTCTTTGACCATACCCCCAACTCGAATCTCACGATGTTTTAAGTCTTCAGAATTCCGCCACACCTCCTCTGGCGTATAAAAATAAACAGAATACTGATCGAGAACAAGCCAGCTCATAGCAAAAATTGTACTACCAATAATCAAACTAGCTAAAAACCATTTTTTTGAGGAACTCCGCCTGTTATTTATCACCATCAATCCCTGTCTTTTACTGAAAAAGATTTTAGTACCTGCCTTAAATTTTTCCGCTGAAAAAAAATCAAAAAGTAAAACGCAACTATAGCAAAAAAATAGATTCCATAAGCTCCAAGGATGTAATCACTATTTTTTTCAAACAACATTTCTATTTAGCCCCCGAGGATAAATGCACCTTTGGCAAATAAACGTTTTAACTTTCAGTAAAATGACATAAAAAAAAACAGATTCATAGATTTTTTAGATTAGAGGAGAAAAGCTTGGAAAGCATACGAGTCTGGCACCTTTCTTCCAACCCTTGGAATAGTGCCATAACTGAATACGCAATAAACTCAGTACAAGCGCTGAAAGGCCGAGGCTATAAAAACGTTTTTTCCCCTCTTATCGACTCTCCTGCTCACTTTCGCGCACAAAAATTAGGAATAAAAGTCATACCCTTTCATAGCTTTTCCATTAAAGCTCTCAAACAATTTTACTGCCTCTCCAAGAAAATTAACCCTGACGTAATAATTTGTTATGAGGGGCTAGAAGCTTTCTTGTGTAAGCTTGTGCCCGGCATGAAAAAGAAAGTCTGTCTCATTAGGTTTCGCGGTAGATGCTTAAAAAAAAGGGAGAAGCGTTACAGCTTTTTTTTAAAACTAGCCAATAGCCATATGGATCAAGTTATTTCGCCAGGGCTAGCACTCAATAGTGAAATAAAAAAAAATATGACAAACCCTCCCACTGAACTTGTGACACTGGGAATCGATACAAAGAGATATTGCTTTAACCAAAAGAGGCAATTCACTCTAGCTGAACAACCAAGGCTAGTTGTCCTAGGGCGTCTTGATCCTGTGAAAGGACATAGGGAATTTTTACCTATCTTCGCTGAAGTTCTTAAAAATTGGCCAGATAACCAAGAAGTCAAAAAACCCATACTTCATTTTGTGGGAAAACCTGAAAGTCTCGACACAAAATCTATCCATCAATCAGCAAGTCTTTGTGGCCTCGAAAAAAACAAAGACTATATCTTAACCCCACACAGAGTACAAAACACCCCGACTCTTCTTACAAACAGCTGCATTGGAGTTATCCCAAGCTTGTGGTCAGAGGAAATTTGTCGCGTCGCAGAGGAGTTCTTGTCTTGTGGCACCCCTGTTTTTGTATCTGGCGTTGGAGCTTTAAAAGATGTTCTTTTTCCCGGTGCTGGTTGGTGTTACGAAAACTTATCCTCGATAAAAACTGCGCAGCTTCTAGAAAAAGCAACAATAGAAGCTGCTGCTGAAACAAATGAAAAAAGAATGGCAAGATCAGAAACAGCAAAAAAACTTTTTTCCATTGAAAGAAAAGGTTGCGATTTAGATAGGTTAATTAGAAATATTTTAGAAAATAAACAATCAGTCTATAAACTTACAAAAGATTTGTCTCAGCCAGTTTGAGTTAATAAAAATATCAAGTACACCCAAGTCCCTCAGTAAGATCTTCACTTGTCATACGATAAAAATTTCCATTTAAGCTTTATTTTTTTATTCCGAAAAACAAGTCAATCTATGTTTACTTTACCCGGGAAAAAAGTAATGAACACAAAAAAAAGATCCACACACGCCCTTTTTATATGGCAAATCTTATTTTTCTCCACTTTATTTTTTTCTCAAAACTTACATGGTAAAAAAGAAAAAAAATTAAAAAAAATTCTCCGCGCAAGTCACGATAAAACAATTTTACAATTTGATTTTGAAGATTTTAATTATAAAAAAGCTCCGAGAATCAAAGGTAAAAAAAGAATATTTCACGAAAAATTTGGTAGAAACGCTGTTCCAATTCAAAAAAAAGGAGCCCCTGATCTAAAAAAGATTAGCAGCACACTTGCTATCCCTGATTCTGTTAAAATGAAAGCACGCATTATCAATAAAAACTATGTAGACATCGAAGACGTTGAAATTCCCCCATCGAAAGGTCCAGTGAAAAGAAACACAGATCTTAACTCTATATCCCTAGAGTATGGTGTTGAGTACCAAAAAGATCGTTTTTATCCAAAGAAAGTTGTAGAACTAGGTGAAACTTTCATTTTGCGAGGTCATCGCGGGCAAACATTAAATATTTACCCCTCCCAGTACAATCCTGTAAGAAAAATACTCAGAGTCTACAAGCAGCTAACTGTTGAAGTTAAGGCTTTTGAAGATGGTATGAAAAACACCGGAATGAAAAAAAAGAGAAAAAATAAAAAAAAGAAAATTTTTAAAAAAATATACAAAAAGATCTTCGATAACTACGAAACAAAAAAAACAAGGAGTAGCAACGATCCATCAGAAAAAAAACACTTACTCATCATAAGCCACGATGATTTTTATAACGACATAAAAAGACTTGCTCGGTGGAAAAGAGAAAAAGGAATTTTTACAACGGAATTTAAGGTCTCTGAAATTGGTTCTACCTATGAAAGTATCAAACAATTTTTAATTGATAACTATGAAGAAAACGATTGGACTCACCTTCTTTTGGTCGGAGATATGATGCATATTCCCAGCCGCTATAAAAACGGAGCTTCAAGTGATCCTAGTTATGGCTATCTTGTCGGTGATGATCATTACCCCGAACTTATCGTTGGACGTTTTTCGGTTGAAAGTAAAGAAGATCTTAAATCACAAATTGATAAAACTATTTCCTATGAAAAATATAACCTTCCTATTTCAAACTGGCTGCACCATGCATCTGGAATAGCATCTGAAGAAGGAGAACACGAAGGTGATAAAAAAGAAGCAGACTGGACTCACCTAGATAAGATAAGAGACCTATTATTAGCCAACAACTACACTCACGTTGACCGTATCTATCAGACAGAAGGTGCTGTTCGTGAAGATATCACTTTTGCTGTTAATCAAGGTCGAGGTCTTATAAACTACACAGGACATGGAACAGAAACCAATTGGACCACAACTGGATTTAACGTTCAAGACATCCAGTCCCTATCAAATAAGTACATGTGGCCTTTTATTTTTGTTGTAGCTTGTAAAAATGGCGCTTTTGAAAAAGATGGCTTAACTTTTGCTGAAGCATGGTTAAGAGCTGTCAGCGATGATGTCGCAGAAGATCCAACAGGAGCTATTGCCGTGGTTGCATCCTCGATTGACCAAGACTGGGCTGCTCCTATGAAAGCACAAGATGAATTTAACTTCATGTTAAGTGAAAACGACGGTTCAGAGGAAGAAAAGATTCTTGGCAATCTTTTTCAGATGTCGGTTTTAAAAATGATAGAATCATACGGACAAATAGGAAATATCGAAGCCGAAAATTGGCAGATTTTCGGTGATCCAACTTTAAGCCTTCGCACTCATGAAGCTAAAGACTTGAGGGTTTCTCATAACTCATTTCTTTTTGAAGACGATAAAGAATTTTTAATTGAATCAAGTCATAAAAAAGGCACTGCAACTTTAAGCTATGAGGGACAAATCATAACAACGGAAAAATTTAGTGATCATAAATTTTATCTTCCACTAAAAAATTTCGACTTTGAAAATATCAGTCAAATAAAACTTGTTATCACAGCTTTTAATCATAGAGCATACGAAAAAGATATTGAGATTTTCTCCAAGGAAGAAGCAAACTTAAAAGTTTCAGAAATAATTAGTAAAAAAATAGAGGAAGAAAATAATTTTGAGACAAAAGAAATAGAACTTATACTTTCGAATAGTGGGTATGACCAGGCCACTAATGTCAGTTTAAATGTCTTGATAGATGACCATAGAGTTTCAGGTAAAAATTTGAGTAAACTTTTCTTCTTTGATGAAATAAAAGAGGATGAAAGTATCGAGCAAGATCTCAAAATTTATTTTGACTTACCACTTGAAAAACTAGATACATCAGAACCATTAAAAGTCACCTTGAACTTTCAAGACCAGACAAAGCAATGGATACAGCATATAAATTATTTCATCAAAGACCACAATCCAAAATGTTTTTCAGGAGATGTAAACGAAGACTCAATGATCAACATATTTGATATGATCGATCTTGTTAAAATCATTATAGAAGAAAAAGAAAAAACAAAAAGCTCTTGTTCAAATGATATGAACCAAGACGAATCTTTAGATATCTTAGATATTATCTACCTGCAAAAGAAAATATTAGATCAAAAAGAGACTTAAGGCCAGTTCTATCTATCAATAAATAATAGACTTTTACAAAAACAATAACAAACACCTTTTCATTCTACATTTTTTGTTGTAATCTTAACGCCTAATTCATCATTCGTATATTTTATCGAGATTTTCACATGAAAAAAATATCAACTCTTCTTTATTTAATTCTTATTTCTCTCAACATTTTCGCGACTTGGGAGCCTTCTAATCAAAGAACGTACGTTGATCAAAGAGCTGTTTATGAAGATTTTTTTAAAAAAATATATCAAAAAGAAATACCCTTAGTCCCAGAAAAACCTGTTTTAGAAATAGGCGCGGGTATAATACCAATGTGTTTACCCCATGAATATTATTTTGTTAGTGAGCAAAATAGTTCTTGTCAAGAAAATCTTAAAACACAAGGCTACTCAGTCTTACAAGGACCCAATCAATCTCGACAAGCAAATGGTCAAAAATACTTTTCTCTCGTAGTTAGTCGTAATGTTTTTGATGTTATTTCTTATAATTCTTCAAGTAAGAATAACCAACTAGAGCAAATTATCGAAAAAATCTTAGATCAGCTTGATGTTGGAGGAAAAATTATTTCTTTTCATGATCTGGCTTTTTACGGTGATATAGATGATGTAGTTGACTTAAAAGATAATTATATTAAATGTACCCTTCCCTCAAATTTTCAAACACGTGTTCTTGCTAAAATGCAGGAATTTCTTCCAGATGAGATTAAGCCTTATTTTCTAAAAGCAAATAGAAAAGAAGAAAAATTTGAACCCAATGAATACTCGTTTTCTCATCAGGAGTTCAGTGTAAAAAATTTTAATGAAGTTCTAAACGAAGCATTAAGTAAAATAAAAAATCAAACGGCTTTGTCACAGCTTAAAATTCTTAGCTATTATTTTATAATGAAAGAAAAAGAACTTTTCTTTGAAAAAGTAAAAGACCTTTTACAAGAAAAATACTTTTGGGAAGAGATTTATCCAATATTCAAAAACACTGGAGAAATGATCATTGAAAGTCCCTATGAAAAAATGATCAGTTCTATCAAAGAAAAATTCCCTTACTTAAAAATAGAAACTGGGGTCAAACAGCAAACTCATATTGTGAAATCCTTGGACAGAGAAAAACTTCAAAGATCAGACATTCCTGATGATTTTATAAAAGGATCTTTATCTTTGATTGGAAAACATAGGTTTCTCATTGATGTTTCGGATTCAGATTTCTTTCAAGTCGAAGTAGCCGTTTTAAAGATAAGTTTGAGTGTTGATTATAAAATGATGGGAGAACACTATTTTCTTAGGAAAAAGTATAGAAGATCGCACGATGCTTATCTTCAAGGTTTTCAATTGAATCAAGACCCAACTTGTCTTTCAAATGCAGCACTGCAAAAAATCAAGTTAGAAGAACACTCGGACGCACTCGAACTGATAGTTAAAGCTCTTGCTGAAAAATCTAAACTTGAAGATCGCGTAGTATGTAAATGCTTATACAGAAAACTTCAATGCCTCAAAGAAACAAATGCCGATAAAACACATATATCACAGACCAGAGATGAACTCTTTGCTCATCCAAGTTTTTGTGAACTTAGGGACTCTATGAAAAAAAAGGTTATAGAAAAATAAGTTTTACTTAAAATTTTTATTTATTTAAAAAGAAATATTTTGTATTTAATATTATGTTTTTATAAAGAATATAAAAGTCATTTCGATTAAGGCAATATTTAGGTGACAATGAAATGAAAAATTTTAAAAATTTATGTCTAAGTTGTCTTATTTTTTTGAGCTTTTATAGTATTGCCTCAAATGAGGATATAAAAAACGAATGTAGCATCTGTTTTGAAGAAACGAAAGACATTGATGGTTATGGAAAACTCGTGTGTGAACATAATTTTTGTCAATCATGTATTGAAAAATGGGCAAAAGAGTGCCAACATAGAGGCTTAAAAAAAACTTGTCCTGAGTGCAGAGCCAATCTTATCTCTAAAAAAAAAGAAAAAGAAACAATTCAAGATTTACCAAAGATTATTGAAAGCCTCAAAAAAAACCAAGAAAAAGTCAATTTTGTGACGCTAAACTATATCAAAGTCTATATTGACGATAATATCTCTTTTGAAAAACAGCAAGATCATCGTTATCTTATCGATGAACTTGATTCACTTATTGACAAGTGTATAACCAGTGATTTTTTCTACTTAAGAGGAAATTTTTATTCACAAAGATCTTTTTATTATCTTTACTTCAACTTAGGGTGGGTAAGTGTACAGCTTACTCCGATTTTAATTGAGTATTTTGACTACTATTGGTCATATTATTACAATGGTCAAAGTACAGATACGTGTTTGTACCTCATAAGCAAAGGATGTTTTGACAATGAGATTTTCCCATCCATAACACTATCATTTATAGTGACCTTAGGACTTATTTTTATTGATGCTTTATACCTAAGAGATTATGCCAATATTAAAATACCATTTTTCCTTGGAAGCCTCATGTCTTTTGGTTTCAACTGCTGCTCTTGTCTTTTAAATTATTGGCACCGTCTAGAAAGGGAATATCCGGAGTTAAGAAATTAATTTTTTTATTAATTTGATTTTGGCTCATACTCTTCTTTAAGTTTTTCTATTCTGTCTTTTGCATCATCAAGTCTTATTCTCATAGATTTTAAAAGCTGGTAGCCTGTTTCAACTTTTGTGATGATCTGGTCGAGATCAAGATTATCTGAAGATAAATCTTCGAGGATTAGCTCAACATCTTTAAGCATTTTACCGTATTTTTTTGATTCACTTTTTTGACTTGTCATTTCTTGTTGTCCTTCTTTATTTTGTTGATAACTTTCATTTGAAGATCTCCGTCTTTTAATCTTGCTTTTACGATAGAACCAAGTTCAACCTGTGTGATGTTCATCAAACTTTTCTGCTTGAAAGATAAACGAGTCCAACCTTTATTCATCCAAGGAGTGGGATTAAATGACTCTAAGTGTAAAGAAAACTGATCGAGATGAGTGGACAAAGTTTTCGTTTGCAAATGTGATTTTTCATGTAGTTGCTTCGATAAATAATTTAAATCCTTCCTTTGAAAAGAAAGTTGCGTCTGTGAAAAATTTTGGAGTTTACTTTTCATATGATCTTGATTTTGATCTTCTTGTCTTAATCGCCTTTGGGATAAATCGAAAATTTTTTCCTTTGAGTTTTCGAGAAAAAAATTTTTTTTCTCAAAGCAATTTTTTACCAGTAGATCAAGCTGATCTTTTGTCTTTTCTTGTAGCAATGATAAATTTTCTACTTTTTCAAATAATTTTTTTGATAAGATTTTAGCAAAAGTAAGAACTCTAGTTTGAGTTTGGTGGAAAACTTGCCCAACAAAATCAGCTGCAGCCGTTGGAGTTTTACACTCATGAAAAGAAACGTACTCCGCTAAACTGTGATCATCATGATGACCTATGGCGCAGACAACGGGAACAGGACATGTTGCTATAGCCTTTGCTAA
>PASJ01000036.1 GCA_002711925.1 Pseudobdellovibrionaceae bacterium
GATGAAAAGTTTGATTATTTAAGTCTTTAAAAAGGGAATCACTACTTGCATCTGAAACGATATCGGTACTGGTTAATTTTAAATCATTACCACTCCATAAATCATCGGATGTTCCACTTTCTAAATCAGAACCCCAATTCAAAAAACTAAGGCTGCTTGCATCTGATATCTCTTCAATTGAAAATGTAGGTATATATTCGTTACTAAGCTTTTGTTCTATAATTAGATTAAATTTATCGAAAAAAACAGAGGAATTCATGTTTTTTATCTGACAACCTTGATCTTGTGAATATGAACTCCAATCACAAGTTGCCCGTTTATTTGTTTGACCCTTACATGTTTGATAACAGCAATTATAATAACTCCCAAGCTCCTTCTCCGCTGTGCCATTTGTATTGGAACGGTATGTACCTTTACCTCCACAAAAATTACAACTATCTTTACCTGCATCACCGCCCCATGTTCCTGCGCAATCTTGTTCACAAGTTTCATTATCATTGCTAAGATCTTCATCACAAACACCGCAATTATCTATGATCGCATCACCATTATAATCTCCAAGACAATCTTTCTCACAGTCAAAGTTGCTCCCATCACAAACACCATCACAATCAAGTATTTTTGATCCACCCCAGGTACCACTGCAATCTTGTTCACAGTCAAAATTATCACCACCACAAATACCGTCACAGTCTTCTACCAAATTACCATTTAATTCTCCTCCACAATCAACATATAATTTTGAGCAAGTAGGTTGACCTCTATCATAAACTATAATTTCGTTATCTTCACAACTAATAAGCATTGCGTTCTCTCCATCCATACCATCCGCACCGTCTACACCGTCTTGACCATCCGCACCGTCTACACCGTCTTGACCATCCGCTCCGTCTAAACCGTCTTGACCATCCGCACCGTCTAAACCGTCTTGACCGTCTACACCGTCTTGACCATCCGTACCATCTACACCATCTGCACCATCTTGACCTTGAATTGGTGAAATATTATCCCAACCATCTTCTGTACAAACTTGAAAATAATTATTTTCAATAATATAAATAAGCTGACGTAACCTATCTGTATCACAGGAAATATTAGAATTTTCAAAATCATCTTCTGTTGCAAAAGCAATGGAGTATGAAGTGGATTGTTCCAAGGTATTATTCACAAAACTTGAAGAATCACTTGATTCAACCTGATTATTTTCAACTACTTCTACTACAGATCTTTGACCTTTCTCATTTGATTCGGTGCAAGCAGTTAAAATAAGAGCCAAAAAATTTCCCCATAAAAATATAAGAATTAATTTTTTCATAATAATTAGTCTCCTTTATTTTGATTTATTACATATATCGAAAGATTATTTTTTAAATTTAGTTCTAATTTTATTTATTTTATTCATATTAAAAATTTTTGATTATACTATGATGCAGGTTTTACCCCTATAAAAAGTGAACACCAAAATTTTTAAGATCCACTTATCATTAGTACTTTTTATAATAATAAAATTAGTGATAATAAAGTTTCATTTATTTTCTGATATCATAATAAACAAAAATTGTTTTGGAGAATAATATGGCAAAGATAGATGCTTTTTTTAATCTAATGATTGAACTAGGTGCTTCTGATTTACATCTTGCATCGGGTCAACCACCTATGGTTCGAATCAATGGAGAGATTGAAAGAATAAACTACCCTGCTTTTGACAGTGACATTCTTAAACAACTTGTTTATGAGATTGCCACTGAAGAAAAAATAAAAGTCTTCGAAGAAACAGGAGATGTAGATTTCGCATATGAAATTCCGAAATTATCAAGATTTAGAGTCAATTTCTTCAATCAGATTCGTGGTATCGCTGCAGTTTTTAGAGTAATACCATCGAAAATATTAACACTCGATGATTTAAACTTACCCCCTGTTTTAGCCAAACTCTGCTTTTTAGAAAATGGACTTGTCCTAGTTACGGGACCTACTGGAAGTGGAAAATCAACAACACTTGCAGCAATGATCGATAAAGTTAATAAATCAAAAAAAAGACATATTCTAACAATAGAAGATCCAGTGGAGTTTGTTCATAAGCCCATGCTTTGCTCTATAAATCATCGTGAAGTTGGCGTACATACCAAGTCTTTTACCAGTGCGCTCAAAGGAGCTTTAAGAGAAGATCCTGACATCATCCTTGTAGGTGAAATGAGAGATTTAGAAACAATATCACTTGCACTAGAAGCAGCCTCAACAGGGCATTTAGTCTTTGGAACACTCCATACACAAAGTGCTCCGAAGACAATTGATAGAATAATTGATGTTTTTCCAGCTGATGAACAGGAAAAAACAAGAATAAGTCTCGCCGAATCTCTAAAGGGAATTGTAGCTCAATCTCTACTAAGAAAAAAAGAAGGAGGAAGAATAGCTGCTTTAGAGATACTCTTCTGTAATACGGCTGTAGCAAACCTTATCAGAGAAAGAAAAACTCATCAAATCGCAACAATTATGCAAACACAAAAAAAACTTGGAATGACACTTTTAGATGATGTTCTAGAAGAACTCCTACAAGCAGATATAATAACTGCAGAAAGTGCGTATGAGAAAGCTAATAATAAAGAAAAATTTGTAAAATACCTAAAAAATCCACCAGATGCTTTACTTTCATAAGAGGTAAATTGATTTATGAATAAAAATGTACTTGATGATATTTTAACAAGCATGCTTAATTATTTTGAAACTGATATTTCCGATTTAAATATAACTGCCTTTAAACCTCTTCAAGTAGAACACGAAGGTAAATTGTCCGAAGTAGTGATTGATCCCCCGATAGCATTTAAATATATAAGCCCATATCAAAGTGCACTTCTAGCAATCTCTATAATAGGTAAAAATAAAAGGTGTATGGAAGATTTTGTCAGAAATGGAAGCTGTGACCTTTCTTACCAGTTAGGAGAAAAAGCTAGATTTAGAATCAATATTTTTTTCAGTAAGGGTAACTGCTCTATTGTACTAAGAAGACTTGCTACAACAGTACCAAGTTTCGACGAGATTAAAAGTCCAAAGGTATTTAATAAAATAATCGAAGAAAAAAATGGTCTTATACTCATAACAGGTGCAACAGGATCTGGTAAATCTACAACGTTAGCAGCTATCCTAAGAGCCATAAATGAAAATAAACATATTCATGTTGTAACACTCGAAGATCCAATTGAGTTTGTTCATAAAAGTATCAAAGCGACCTTCAATCAAAGAGAGCAAGGGTCAGATTTTGATACATTTCCAAATGCCTTGAGAGCTGCATTAAGACAAGCACCTAAAGTTATACTTGTTGGAGAAATGCGTGATAGAGAAACCATGGAAATTGGTTTAACAGCAGCCGAAACAGGGCATCTTGTCTTATCAACACTACACACCGTAGATGCTGGACAAACCATCAATAGAGTAATTGGTATGTTTGATAAAGAAGAAGAAGATCAAATTAGATTACGCTTAAGCGAAACTGTTCGTTGGATTGTTTGCCAAAGACTTCTACCTAAAAAAGGAGGAGGAAGAGTTGCAGCACATGAAATCATGGGTTCTAACCTAAGAACAACTGAAATTATTCGAGAAGGAGAAAGCATAGTTAAAACCTATTTTAATGTAATAGAAGGATCGGAGCCTCTAGGTTGGCAAACATTTGAATCTTGCCTAACAAAATTATATAAAGATTCTATTATTACTGAAGAAGAAGCATTACTAAACACCACAAGAAAAAGCCTATTAAGACAAAAAATAGATTATGTAAAATCTGAAAAAGGAGAAGCTACATCAGATATCGATAAACTTGGTTTAGATGAAGACTATGTAAAAAGAATTGAAAAAGAATTTATAACCATAGAACAAGATGATTCTGTTTCTCAGGAGACACAAGAAATAAATACGAATGAGAAAACACCTTCTCCTGAAAAAGATCAAAATCCTAACGGAAAAAATCCTTTAAACAAACCACCAACAAAATAAGTGTTTAATCGATTTCTTTCTTTAGGTTTTCATACAATGAAAAAAGACTTTGTGATTGTTTTATAGGTCGTTTTATAATTTCTTCAATATTATCAAAAGCATCTCGATCAAATATATAGTCAACACTCAAGGAGAAAGCCTGTTTTACATCTTTTTGTTTAAATTGGCTTGATAAAAGAAGTAGTAATATATTTTTCCTTTGCTCAAAAGGCATATCATAAAAATACTTTAAAAATTTCGTATATTCTGGAACTTTTTCATCAAGAAAAATAAGCCTTACCTTACCTGAGCTAATTACAGAAGACAACTCGTCAAATTTAGCAACTTGAGCAAAGATCATATTTTCTTTTTGGCAATAATCTTTAATTTTATTGATATGGTTATTTGAATCTGAAATCACTACAGAGTGATTTTTATCACCGTCTTCTTTGCCCTTGACTTTCTCTGGGCTGGTTTCCTTATCGTCTAAAGCTTCTTGATTTAAAGGATTTTTGGACTTAAGTGTTTTAAGATCTTCTTGTGTTGGTTTCCCTGATTGACAAATGAAATAAAGCGTCAGTATTTTATTTTTAAAAGTGACTTGGTAGGGAACTGCCCCATGACCAGAAAGATCGTAAGACCCTTTAACGACAAGACCTTTTTGCAGATCTTGTATTTTCTCCTTTAACATTTTTTTTACGAAAGACAAAAGGTCTTCGCCCTTAACAGGACCTTGAGATAAATGATCTAGACCTTTTGCTGTTTTAATTGTCGGCTTCTTACCAGCAACTAAAATTAATGTGGAGGGGCTATGTTGTAAAGATTTATTTATAAATTGATCCACTGATAACTCTCCGTAACCATGAAAGATTTATAAAAGAAGGATACACCACGACTATGCAGTCCAACTAAGCTTTTTTGGCATATTTTTTCTTGAACTTTTCTATTCTACCAGCGGTATCGACAAGCTTTTGAGTACCGGTGAAAAATGGATGGCTAGAACTTGAAATTTCAACTTCAATTACAGGATAATCTTTGCCATCTTCCCATTTTACTGTATCATTTGATTTTTGAGTTGAACGAGTTAAGAAAGAAAATCCGGTGCTAAAATCTTTAAAAACTACAAAATTGTAGTCGGGATGCCCTTGCTTTTTCATAATTTATTTCCTCTTTATATTATTACAATATGACCAGCACTTTTATAGCATAACAACCTACAGAAACAAGTAAATTATTATATTTTCCGTACAAATTAAACTCAGCACAAGAATTATCAATGCCAATATATAATTTGGCCAAATTTATTTTTAGATAAATAAAATTAAAAACTAAATAAGTACAGTTCTCTTTTGTTTTTTTTCCTGTTAGAAACGTACGCATAACCAATATGAATCATCTATAAAAAAAGGAGATTTTCGTGAAAATTATGACAGGTAGTCTACTAAGTTTTTTTATAGGACTAAATTTTTTCTCCTACAATACTCTTCAGGCCAAGCCCTTAAATAAAAAATACGGTGTAACTCAAAATGGCAAGATGCCCGAACGAAAACTTCAACAAGTTTCTCAGAATGTCCAAAGAGCCCAAGAGAATATGAGCCAAAGTCACTATGAAGACGTGGTTTATGATCCTCAAAAAGCAAGAAATGATGAAGAAAGACTTGCAGGTTTATCAGCTAGGGAAATTTTTATACTAGTAGACAGGAGCGGATCTATGAATGCACCTGATGATGATCCAACCGGTTCAAAACAAAGAAGATGGACAAGGTGGGATTCAGCTCGTGTTGCATCTGAAAGTATTGCAGAACTTGCACTCAGTCTAGATCGTGACGGTAAAGTTGATATCATGTTATGGGATGGAGATCAATATTCACGATTAAACAGTAAGTACTCTTCAATGAACCAAGTGGGTCAAATTTCTAAACTGTTTAGAGATAATCCACCAAGCAGAGGTAGTACACCATTAGCTGAAGCATTAGAAGAAATGTATCGAAGTCATTTACAAAGTTTACTGCAAAGATCTGAACCTTTTACTGTCGTTATACTTACAGATGGGGCACCTAACGATCCTGTAAAAGTTAAGAATTTTTTCAAAAAGGTTGTGAACGATAATAGACTTGAACAAAAAGGAAGAGAAACTCTGGCGGCATTTTCTTTTGTAAGAATGGGTGACGACCCAGGAGCTATAAATTTTTTAAACGATTTAGATGATAACCTAATTAACCAAATAGACATAGGAGTTGATATCGTTGATGCCAAAGAAGATAACTTCCTCTTTGGTACAGGTAGCTTTGCTAGAAAAGAGGGAGTCGGTCCTTTTGCTCTATTTTGGGACGCACTTTACGACTAAAAAAAATGTTAGAAAAAAAAAACGAAGGTAAACAACAAGAAATTAAAACCTCCATTTGAATTTTTCTACATTCCACAAGAATAAAAAAATGTACAGTTTTATTTCTTTCCCAAGATTGATATCAATAGACCTCAACAAAATTGTTTACCTACAAAGGATTAGTTTATGCTAAAAAATAAAATAACATATTTATCCCTTTTATTAATCACAAGTGTTTACTCAAGTCATATATTGAATGCTAAGCCAATCAAGAAAAAATATGGTGTAACCCAAAATGGTAAAATGCCCAGCCAAACACTCTCTGCAGTATCTTCTAATGTTATTCAAGTTCAAGGTGTTATGACAGATGAGCACTATGAAGATGTCGTTAACGACCCACAAAAAGCTAGGAATGATGAAGAAAGGTTAGCAGGATTATCGGCTAGAGAAATTTTTATACTTGTAGACAGAAGTGGTTCTATGAAAGCAAGTGATGATAACCCAACAGGATCTTACGAGAAATCATGGACAAGATGGGATTCTGCTAGAGTTGCATCGGAAAGTATTGCTGAACTTGCTTTAAGCTTAGATCCAGACAGTAAAGTAGATATCATGTTATGGGATGGTGACGAGTATTCAAGGCTAAATCATAAATATGAGGTAATGACTGAAGTGGGAGAAATATCGTCATTTTTCCACAAAAATCCACCTCAACGTGGGACAACTCCTTTAGCTGAAGCGTTAGATGAACTTTACAACAAGCACCTCAAAGAACTACTTAACAAATCAGAACCATTCACTGTCGTCGTTTTGACTGACGGAGCTCCAAATGATCCAGCTAAAGTAAAAAAATTTTTTAAGAAAATAATTCAGGAAAATAATCTAGAGAAAAAAGAGCGGCAAACTCTTGCAGCATTTTCTTTTGTGAGGATGGGTGATGATCCAGGAGCTATTAGATTTATTGAAGACTTAGATGATAATCTTATCTCTCAAATGGACCTCGGGGTAGACATTGTAGATACAAAAGAAGACAACTTCCTATTTGGGACAGGAAATTATGCTAAAAAAGAAGGTGTTGGACCATTTGCTCTTTTTTGGGATGCCCTTTATGACTAATAATCAAAAGAATTCTTAGTATTTCCACCTAAAACTCTCTTGTAAAAAAAAAAAAAAATTATCTACTTGAAACCATCAAAATTCTCCTACACTCTAGCATTAACAGACTTCCAATAAATGTGGAGTGAGGAGAGGCTCGTGTCCGTTAAAAGTATTTTTATTGTTGAAGATGACCCAGATATTTTAGAACTACTCATGCATAACTTTTCAGCTCATAAATATAAAGTGGTAATTGAAAAAAACGGTGAAGATGCTTTAAAAACTATCCCTAAAATTTTACCAGACATAATTATTCTAGATCTTATGCTTCCTAATATGGATGGTTATGAAGTATGTAAAAAAATTAGATCTAATGAAAAAACAAGTAAAATTCCAATCATTATGCTTACAGCAAAATCTCAAGAAACTGATATTATAATAGGTCTCGAACTTGGTTGTGATGATTACATGACTAAGCCTTTTAGTGTGAGAGAGTTATTAGCAAGAGTAAAAGCTCTTTTAAGACGTAACAACCTTGCAGAGACAACTCAAAATTTTACAAAAATTGGTGAAATTAATATTGATCGAGATAATTATGAGGTCTCTGTTGGTGAAAAAGTTATATCGATGACATTGTCAGAATTTAAAATTTTATCAATACTATTAGACTACCCAGGAAAAGTTTATACTAGAGAAGACCTTCTTAACCGTTTAAATGAAAACAAAACAAATATAATTGACAGAAATATTGATGTTCACATCCGTTCTTTAAGAAAGAAATTAGGACCTGACGGTCAGGTTATTCAAACGGTTAGAGGTATTGGTTATAAATGTAAAGTAAACCGAAATTACCAAATGTATTAACCATAGTTTGTATCAAATAATATTTATTTATGAAAGTTATTTTTTTTCTATTAGAAGGTTTAAGTATGGAATGGATAAAACAACTCCAATTAATTAGTAAAATTTTTTTTAGAATAAATCAATATATATCAAAAGCTACCAAATTTTCAAATACAGGTAACAAATTAAATAAGACAGAACGAAACCAACACATGCAAAAATGCTCATCCGATTTACTTGGTATGTTGAACGTACAAACAAACTGTATTAAAGAGCCACAAATATCCCAACCGTCAATTTTTGTCGGAAACCATATAAGTTATTTAGATATCTTAGTGCTTGTGAAGTCGTATCCATTAATATTTGTTGCAAAAGAAGAAGTTGGTAATTGGCCGTTTATAGGAAAAGCAACAAAATTAACAAACACAATACTACTAAAAAGGGAAGACAAAAAGTCAAGAAACCTTGTCCGAAGAAAGATAGCAAATAAAATTTTAGAACAAGAAGATAGTCTAGCTATATTCCCATCAGGGACAACATCTATAGAAAAAAAAAATAATTGGCGAAAAGGCGCATTTGAAATAGCGCAAGAAAACAATATTCCGATAGTTCCATTTCGCATCAGCTATTCCCCGTTAAGGCAGGCTGCATTTATTGATAATGATTATTTTCTACCTCACCTACTGTCATTAACACAAAATGATACAATTCAAGCGTACATAGAATTTGAAAAACCAAGAAAAATCAATAATATTAAAAACCAAATTGAAGAACTTGAAAATTGGAGTCAAGATTATTTTATTTAAAAACAGCACCTATGAAGATTTAAAATAATTTCTATATTATCTAGTTTAGAAATTATTTATTGTAGCTTTCATAAAACTAAGTTTTTTTCAGAAAAATTTAGTATTTCATTTAATAGCCAATCAGGATCGTCAAGGGCTATATCGTGGCCAGCCCATTTATGGATTGATTTTTCAGCGTTTAAATAGTTTGCTATGTTCTCACTTGCCTGAAAAGAAACTAAACGATCCTTCGAAGAATAAATAACAAGAGTTGGTATCGAAAAACTAATTTTTTTTATGGAAAAAGTTGAGGCTAAAAAAAGTTGACTTAAAAATGTTTTAATAGTTACTGGAGAATTTTTTTGAATTTTGATCCAACGATTAACCTCTTCTTCGTCGACTTTCTTATTTGAAACACATTGCAAAATTCTTCTTTCCCTCATCTCCATATTCAATTTTAAGACAGCTGGCAGCAAATATCTAACACAGGATAAATTCATCCTTTGATTCATTGTAGACAAATCAGAAGCACTACTATTGATGAGAATAATAGCATCAAAATCATTACTGTATTTTGCTAGCCACTGACATGCTACCATTCCACCAAAAGACATACCAACAAGGACTCTGTACTGAAAATTTCTATTGTTCAAATTTTTATCTAAGATTTGTAAACGAACCGTATCAATCAGTGTAGAAAAATTATAGACAGGTGGAATACTGTGTAACTTACCTGTTCCTGGTAAATCACAAAAAAACAAATTCTCAGGAGAATATCTTTTTTCAAACTTTTTGCGAAAAGAACCCCAATGTTCAGACTCTCTGGTTAGTCCACGTAAAAAAGTAAAACTAGTTTTGAATTTTTCAATATTTAGCAATTTTATGAAAACCTCTTAACGACAGTATCAGATAAAGATGATATATTTAAAATCGTGAAAAAATCATAACATTTGAAGTGCTGATCATATGCTGGTATATCAATCATTTTTGCTCCAAGGCTTAAATAGCTTTTGAACAAAGGCGGCAAATCAGGCTTATTATCAGACAAATTTGAAAGTTGAGATAAGTGCATCAATAAATCTTGGTTGCAATTAAACTTACCTTTTGATTTAATTCCCCATTGATTATCACTGCAATAATCTTTGTCTTGCAAGAACCGTATAACATTTAAAGTTTGGATTACATTTACTTTAGAAAGGCTTGAACAACCAAAAAGTATATCTACATTTAATTGATTAAGATAACTATATATTCCTTTCCACAATAAAAGGATGACTGATCCTTTTCTGTATTTCGAAGCAACGCATGCTCGACTTAATTCTACTTTAGTATCACTATTCTTATTAATAAAATCATCAATGATAAACTCTGAAGATGTATAAAAATCCTTTACTTTATGGCTTCGAATAAGCCTATAAGAACCAACAATTTCATTATTTCTTTTATCAATAATGATAAGAAAATCTGCTTTCTTATCATATAAATCCCAATCAGAATCAGAGTGGGAATATTTTTCCTGGCCGATAAATTCGCTAGAAAATACTTTTAAACGCAAATTATGAGCTTTAATTCTTTCACTTTTAGAAACAGCAATTTTTACTAAATATCGTGATGTCTCTTCATGAATTTCCACTAGTGGTTTATAGCTATAGTCGATTGACCTTTTTACGAAAGGAATAATTTTTTTATACAATTTACCTTTATCCCAATTACCAAAATGGCCAGGATATGAATTTGTACTCATAAATGTTCCTATGCTAAAAAATTAATCTTTTCTCTTATAATACATAAATTATATTAAGATTTATTAAAGTTTAAATTAAATTATTTCATTTTTACCAAAACAAAAAAAAAAATTATACAGCTATTCCATTGCATTAATAAATACCATCGCCTTGCGTACATTTATCACATTATGTTATATTAAATATAAATCATTACGTTAATTTTTTCTATAAACATTTGATTTATGGGCTAGGTTTAGGCTTTGGTAAATTTAATTTGTGGACAAAATGAAGTAGAAATTATTAATTCTTTAGCCGAAAGGCTAAAAAATTATGCTACCGTAAAGCAAGAAACTGAAATCACTCTAAAAAAACAAAAACTACCTGTATACTCCTTCTCATTTGGTGAGTCCAAAGAAGATCAACCCTGTCTTATATTTGTTGGCGGAGTCCATGGGTTAGAACTTATTGGTTCTCAACTTGTTGTTTCTTATTTGACCTCTCTTTCAAATATGCTCGAGTGGGATCAAGTCTTTCGTATGCAGCTCATGAAAATGAAGCTTATTTTTTACCCTTGTGCAAATCCTGGTGGACTTGTCAATAATACACGCAGTAATCCTAGTGGAATAGATATAATGCGTAATGCTCCCTTAGATGGTAAAAACATACCTTTTTATCACTTACACAGCGGGCAAAGATATTCAAAGTATTTACCGTGGTATCGAGGTAAAAAAAAGAAAGAAATGGAACCAGAGTCACAAGCTCTTTGTAGATTCATCAGACGAGAAGCATTTACTTCACCTGTTTCTCTTATTGTAGATATTCACTCAGGATTTGGAGTTAGAGATAGAATTTGGTTCCCCTACGCATATAGTAAAAAAGTTTATCCTCGCCTTGCAGAAATGGTTAAATTTACAGAACTACTTCAAAAATCTTTTCCTCAAAACATCTATAAGATTGAACCTCAGTGTTTAAATTATAGAACACACGGTGATCTATGGGATTTTCTTTTTCTCGAACATGTTGATAAATTCGATAAAGGTAATATTTTCTTGCCACTTTGTCTTGAACTTGGCTCTTGGAGTTGGATTAGAAAGAATCCTTTACAAATATTTTCAAATAAAGGACCTTTTCATCCAGTGGTACCTCATAGGCACAAAAGAATTTTAAGAAGACATCTATACTTCTTTGATTTTCTTATGCGACTTGTTATCAGTCATAAAAATTGGCTTTCTATATCAGATTCAGATAGAAAAGAACTTGAATCAAAAGGACAAGTTAGATGGTATCAAAGATATAATAAGTAGATCAGAGTATTCTCGCTGTAACTAATGTCTTTTACGTAAATCTATTTTTTAAAATAGGTAATTGAATTTCAAAAACTGTACCTTCGTCTAATTTACTACTTACAGTTATTTTACCACTATGAATTAAAACAATATGTTTCACTATGGCAAGACCGAGCCCTGTACCATCTTCCTTATTCTTGAAAGAATTATCAACTCTGTAAAATCGCTCAAAAAGCCTATCGAGATGTTTCGGTTCAATTCCAGGACCATTATCAGAAACGGAAATTATAATTTTTCCTTTTTCGACGTGTTCTCTAGATGAAATTTTAATTATTTCACCACCATATTTGATAGCGTTTGTTATTAAATTTACTAAGGCTTGCTCAAATAAATAAAAATCGACATCCACTGATATATTTTCTGGAACATCAGTTAAAATTTTACATTTCTTTTTGTCTTTTTGCGATTTACAAAGAAGCAAACTGTTATCAACAATTTTTTTTAGACAATAAATTTTTTTCGTTATTTTTTGTTCTTTATTCTCTCTATCTAGTCGTGATAAGCTTAAAATATCATCTATGATCAAACATAATCTATCACTATGCTTAACTATAATTTTTATAAATTTATTTTTTTGTTTATCATCAAAATAGTCACCATTCAACAAAGTTTCAGAAAATCCTTTAATCGAAGTTAAAGGTGTTCTAAGTTCATGTGAGAAATTAGCAAGAAATTCTGAGCGATGTCTTTCTAGTTTTTTTACTTTAGTTTGATCTAGAAGCAGCACAACAACGCCGAAAGAAAGACTATTTTTTCCATTTAAAGGACTACACTTTAAGTGAATAAATTTTTTATTGCCCTCAAAATTTACTTCAAAATCTCCTTCAGAAGATTTATTTTCTTCTAAAGATTTTTTTATTACCAACATCATCTTTGATGACAGCCAAGACACTTCTGATAATTTCTTACCGACGGGACTCATATCATTAAGCTTGAGTATATTTATAGCTTGATTATTTATCTGAATAACCTTTAAAGATTTATCAACAGCAAGAACTCCCTCGGTCATAGAAGAAAAAACAGCTTCTTGCTCGACCTTTTGAGAAAGTATCATAGAGAGTCTTTCTTGAAGCTGAGATGATATTTTTTTTAGAAGGTGACCTAAACTCACAATTTCGTACGATGCATTTTTACCAAGAGAAAGATCAAAATCAAATATGCCATTTGCAAAGTTAATAGCATAATGTTTAAGTTGATCTACCGAGTTTTTCACAGAGCGTGCAACAATAAGACTTATATATGCTTGAGTTAAAACAATAAAAACAAAGATTACGACAAGCATTAAAAATATGTCCGACATATCATCATTTATAGATTTTACAGCACTAGAAATTCTTAAATATCCTAGTTCTTTTCCATTTTTTTTCAATTTTTTAGCAAAATATGCAAATTCTTTACCATTCAAACCTCTTGAACGAAGAGAAAAACTCGAACCATTATTCTTTGCTTTTTGGATTTCAACACGAAACAAATAATTATCTATATTACTTTTATTATTATAATTATCGCAAACAACAAAACCATCTTTGTTAATCAAAGTCACCCTATGTCCTGACCCCGTTCCGAATATGAAGCAGATATTCTCCATATTTTTTTCACCGCTATCGATTAGGTCTATTAAATAATTCTCGACTAATAATGTTGTATTTCTCATTTCAGTAGAAATTCTATCAAGATTATGTTCACGTAAAATCGAGTATGACAAAAAGATAATAAGAAAAAATGATAAAATCGAAAAGATTATAAAAGATGGGAATATTTGCCAAAATAACTTTTTATACTTCATTTTTTTTCTTTAAGAGTAGTAGTAAACCTATAAAAACCATAATTAAACAACATCATTTAGAAAAAATAAAAAATTTCAATGTCTTATAATCTTAACAGGTAAGCCATTCTTCAATCTTGTAGTACAAACAATTTCAATCTCCGGATCATTTTTATCAACTAGTTCTAATGTAAAATCACTTTGCCTTAAAAAAGTTGTAAGAAAAATTTTCACTTCTGCTTCAGAAATAAACCTTCCAATACAACTCCTAGGTCCAACACCGAAAGGAATATATGATCTAATATGACGCTTTCCATATTTACTATCTTCACTCTTGTTTTCTGCTAGAAATCTTTCAGGCAAAAAATCATACGGCTTAACCCACTGTTTTTTATTACGATGGGTATGATATTGGGATAAAAGAACCAAACTTCCTTTTGCCACATGATATCCACCTATTTTTATATTACGAACGGCATCTCGACCGTAAACAGATATAGATGAATCAAGACGTAAGACTTCCTTTGTAAATGCATCAAGATAAGGAGTTCTATTATTTTTCATATCATTTGACTGCCACTCTTCAGGCAAATTATTTATTTCTTCTTGTACTCGTTTGAAAACATCTGGACGACTCAGCAACCGATAGAAACACATTGTTAGCCAATGAGCTGTAGTTTCATGACCACCGAAAAATATATTAATTATTTGATCAACCTTTATTTTTTCATCATATTCACTATCTCTTAGAGCTTGTAAAAAAGTCTTTTCATTCCTTTCCTTTTCTACACCATTATATAAAATTTTTTTTGCTAATACTTTCATTTCGCCTATTGCCTCTTGGTAAATATAATTCAACTCAATTGGGAAAAAGTCAGGTAAAACAAAAGGCCAATTAATTTGTTTATAAAATGTATACTCAACAATACGATTGATACAGTCATTCATTTTTTTTGAAAGATCGTAAGATATTTCATACTCTAAAAAAGAACGTGAAATTGCCCCCATCGCAAAAATTCTAATTTGATTCTCTAAATTAATAACCTGATCATCCCTATCTTTCAAGGAGTCAATGAAATCCTCACTCCATTTACGATTGAGACTAAAATGATTAGCAATATGTCTTGATGAAAAAAAAGGTGAAAAGAGTTTATGTAAATTTTTATATATTTGATTGTCCATTTCTAAAGCAGCAAAGCCTTCTCCTAATAGGTATTTTTTTATATAGTTAATCGTGTAACCTTTAACTAAGTTACCGTTTGATTCATGTTTTACAATTTCTGTTATATGCTGAGGATCAGAAAAAATAATGATATTTTTAAAACCTGGTATACGAATTTGAATTGGAGCTGAACTTGATCCAAATTCTTGTTCTGCTTCTTTTAAAGCTTCATATACATTTTTTGTTAACAAAGGAACATATGTAAATAGTGTTCTTTTCAATGAAGTTTGTTGTATAGGTTCTTCTAGTTTTTCTCCAAACCACCCATAAAAATAACTACCTTGAACATTTGAAGACAAAACTAAAAATATTATAAAAAAAGACAGATTCTTTCCCCAATGAACCATGGTTGTTATCCTTAATTTATGAAACAACATGCTTAACATCAGTTTTTTGTTTGACCAATGTATTCTTTTTGGTCAATCAAAATATAAAATTTATTAAGTAATTTTAAGAAGATGTCTTGTCTTTAATGAGATAAAGAAGAAAAATGGTTCCAAAATTGTGGGTAAGTCTTTTGAACACATTCTGGATTTTTAATTTCTAAACCTGGAACTCTAGAACCAACAATAGCTAAGGACATAGCTATTCTATGATCTTCATGTGTTTCACACACAGCAGATGATAATTTTTGTGGTCCTGTTATAAATATATTATCTTCTACTTGATTAATTTTAGCACCTAACTTCGATAATTCTTTTTTCAATACAGACACCCTATCACACTCTTTGTGCTTCATATGATTCGACCCAGATATTACTGTTGTCCCCTCAGCAAAGAGAGAAAGAGCAATAAGGCTTGGAACAACATCTGTACAATCAACCATATTAACGTGAACTGCTTTTAAAAAATTTGAACCGGTAATAGTTACTGATCCATTATTTGAACGAGTTACTTTGACACCCATCATTTCTAATATATCTAGAAAATAAAGATCACCTTGTAGCGAATTTGAAGAAAAACCATCAATAGTTATTTCTGCTGAAAGAATTGCTGCTATTGCAAAAAAATATGAAGCACTCGAAGCATCAGTTTCTATAGTATAATTGTTAGCTTTATACTTGTTGGGTGAATCAATAGTATATATTGAAAAAGGACTGATAGTTTTTATTTCAACGTCAAAATGTTTCATAATATCTAGAGTTAGATTTATATATGGCTTAGAAACACAATTTTCCTGAACTTGAATTTTAACTTTTTCTTGACAGTATGGAGCTATCATCAAAAGTGAACTTAAAAATTGAGAGCTCTTTAAAGAACAAACATTCCAAAGCCCTCCCCTTAGAAATCCGTAAGACTGAATCTTAACAACGAGCTTATTCGAATTTATTTCACTTTGAAAGTGAATGCTTTCGTCCTTTAAAGCATTAAACAAACCTTTGAGTGGTCTTTTTGCCATTCTCGGGACACCCTCTAAACGATAAGCCCCTTGACCAAGACCTAAGGCAGCTAACACAAATCTCGCGGTAGTTCCGGAGTTGCCCACCTCTAAAGATTCTTTAGCAGAAGAAACTTTTCCCCCACAACCGAAAACCTCTATTTGATTCTTATAAACTTGAATTTTAACGCCAAGTTTAATCCAGTTTTCAAGCATAAACTTAGTATCATCGCACCATAAAATGTTGTCTATAAAACTGCGACCTTCTGCTAGCGATGCAATATGGATAACGCGATTTGTAATACTTTTTGAAGAAGGGACGGCAATTTTATATTTTTTCCCGACATCAAATGTAGGAGTTACAAAACTTTTCAATTTTTTGACCTTTTTTTTAAAAAAATTACAAAGTATTAAACTTTTTTATATTGCTTTTTTGTAACTATTTTGAGTTGATAAGTTAAGTATCACCTCACAAAAAAGACAAATATGAACTGGAAGCAATGCAGTAAACTCACCTTATATCTCTTCTCACATCCTTATTCTGTAAACGGCCTAATCAATAGGCAAATTTTAATAATAAAAGTAGTTCATTACAACCAAAAGGAATACATATGAAATTGACCATTAGTATAAAAATAATCTTGTTTTCTTTATGTCTTTTCTTTGAAATAAAAGCATATTCCTTAGCCTATGGTACGTACAAAATTGGATCATATAATCTTGAAAATTTTTGGGATTATGACCCAAAGAATACAACGGAAAACTGGGAAAAATTCACAAAGACTCTCAGTAAAGATGAACAAAAAAAACTCAAGCGCTCTCCTCAATACCGAGATTACTCTGGATTTAAATCAAACTGGCACAACCCTGAAATACTAAAACAGAAGATTTCTAGAGTTGTAGAAGCAATCAAAGCAATGGGAATTCCTGATATTTTAGCATTACAAGAAATCGAAAGCGCAAGCAACGAATCCGTAGTATTCCAAACTCCTTTCTCCGAAGGAGTCACGTTTGAAGATAAACTAAAGGACTTAGGTTATCAATATTTTTTATTAGGGGCACAAGAAGAAAATAATCCCGTTTCGGTTACAACAGCAATTATAAGCAAAATCAAAATGAAGTCTTTAGAACCCATTATTTTAGAATCAAGCCAATACAGTACGTCTGCAAGAGATCTACAAGTCGCCGAAATTACTTTACCCGAAGAAAGGATTCTTCTAATTAACAATCATTGGAAATCAAAACAAGGAAAAGGCAATGAGAAAGTTAGAATCGAAATTGCAAAACAACTAAAGAAAAGAATCGAAATAGAAAAACAAAATGATAAACTAACACACATCGTTATTCTTGGTGATCTTAACTCTACTTTTTATGAAAAACCACTTTTAGAAATGAAAGCCCTTGGTAGTAAGAAAAAAATGCTCGGCCAGTCGAATGAATTTTTGTACAACCTTTGGTTTGATCTTGAAGTAGAGGACAGATGGGAGCATAGTTATGATGGAACAAGAGGCACTTTATCCCATATAGTTTTATCGGATAGTCTTTTTAATCAGTACGGTTTTCATTATATAAACCATTCTTTTCAGGTTCTAGGACAAAAAAACCTTGAAGCTAAAAAATTTCTTGATGCAGATGGCAAACCTTTCCGCTGGCAGATAAAAAAACAAAACGGCTACTCTCAACACTTAGGAATAGGATACTCAGATCACTTACCTATTATTGCTAGTTTTAGCTACAAAGCAAAACCGTCGAACGTCACACAAAAAAAACAAACAATAGATAACCCTATAGATATTATAAATCCACGCCCCCCAAAAAAACCATTACTAAATAAAATCACACCATGTTTGTGGAAAGATGCGTTTGATTTATTGGAATTTAAAAATATAAAGGTTAAAACACTATTGAAAAAATGTGTCAAATTAGAAGTTCTGAAAGACCAAAAACCAATTGTTTTAAAGACAAGAGGCCCTTATCAAAGTAATTATATCGAAATTTTGTCACAAGAACAAAAAGTTCTAGATCTTGGCTTAATAATGCATAATAGCTACGACTGGCGACCTAATATATATGATTCAAGAATTTCAGAATTTGATATTTTAAGTTTACCCGGTCAATACAGTAATAGAAACTGGCACCCAAGAAGCAACAAATGTTTTAATCGAAGAGTTCTCCAAAAAACTGGAGGAAAATTGAGAAAAATCCTTGGTAGAATTGGATATCAATCTGGTCAAATTTTTATCCACATCCAATCAAGAGAATCAAAATATTTAATTCTTGAAGATCTTCCACCCAATAAATTAAAAAGTTGCCCGTGGAACTCTTAGAGAATCTAACCGCAGAAAGATAAACTAAATAAATACCACAAGTCAAAAACCCTAACCAATCAATATTAAGGAAATAATAAAACAATCTATGATATTTTAAAAAGTTTCTTCTTCCCGCTAAACTTACTAAAAAACCAACCGATCAAATAACTAAATTCTTTTCAATAAAAATGATAGGTCAAAAAATGAAAAAGAAAAAAAGTAGTAATATAAAGGATATTCAAATAGATGATCATTTAGCTATTTCTCAAATAAAAGAAATAAATGATTCTCAAGATATCGAAACTGGCTTATCAAAAGATAATATCAAAACGTCAGAAGAAAATCTCAAAGATTTATCTAAAGATGAACTTATAAAGTTATTAATAGTAGCTGACAAAGAAGCTAGTGAGTACGATAATATAATTTTTGAAATGAGAACTCTTTTACAATCTGGAAAAGGCTTAGGCGATGTTCTAAACCTTTCTAAATTACTAAAAACTTTCATGGCTGTTATCAGAGAACGATACAACACCATAAATTCATCGATACTTCTCCTTGAAGATTTTGACCCGAATAATATTAGATTAAGAGTTAGGGGTTTTCACGGGCTAAAAAGAACATTTTGGAACGGACAATATGAAGAAGAGTTAGGACTTTACAGTTTTCCTGTTGAAGATGGTCTTTTATGGCAAATCATTAATCAAGGGGATGTTTTTAGTGTTCAAAACTTTAAAGGAATGCCAAGATTTAAAACCGCATGGTCTCGCTATAATCTCGATGTACTTCAATCAGATATTTGGTGTCCATTAATTAAAAAAGGAGAAGTAAAAGGTATTCTTACCTTGGGTTTAATTCAAGATGGTACCCAAATTCCAGAAAGCGAAAGAAGCTTTATACAAGACCTTGCTTCAATAGCTGTAACTAATATTGATTCTGTATTAAAGTATGAAAAAAATGAAATTATTTTAAGGAATATTAAAACTCTTTATGATGTTAATCAACAATTAGCTAATGTTAATGACTTCAAACAACTTTGTCTTGAAAGCCTTTCAACAGCAGCAGAAGCACTAAAAGCACAAAAAGCAAACTTAATGCTCTTGGACCCTGAAACACAAAAGCTACATATTCAGGTTGTTTGGGGAGATATACCCGAATCTATAAAGAATCAAATTAATAAGGGAATCTTTGAAACGAAAAAGTTTAAAGTTGGTGAAGGTGTTGCAGGCATGTGCGCACAAAAAAGAAAACCAATTCGAGAAAATGATAGGTCAAAAATTATTCAAGTGAGTGATACTGTAACACACTCGATAATTTCAGTTCCACTCTTAAGAGGAGATGAGTTGGTTGGGATTATTAACATGACAAATAAAATGAAGATTGTTGAAGGTAAAAAAGTTGTAGATACCCTTGCACATTTTTCAGAAGATGATGAAACATTATTGGTTGGACTAGCAGACCAAGCAGCAACTAACCTTCATAAATCTAAACTGTATAATGCATCCATCACAGACAAAATGACTGGTTTGCATAATACGAGACATTTTGATCATGAACTTGACTTTGCAATCGAAAAAGCTAAAGAATTAAACCAACCTTTGTCGTTAGCCATTTCAGATATTGATAACTTCAAAATTTTTAATGATACTTACGGGCATAAAGCGGGAGATCTTGTACTAATTAAAGTCGCTGAGAAACTAAGTCTGGCTGCATTAAATGATCGTTACGCAGCTTTTCGCTACGGAGGAGAAGAGTTTTGTTTAATTATGCAACAAGCTGAAGCTGAAGAAGCCTACCGTGAACTCGAGAATTTTCGCAAAGAAGTTGAAAAAATGGTTATTGACTATGACGGAAAAAAACTACAAGTAACTGTTTCTATTGGGATTTCAACATTTCCAACAGACTGCCTTAACGCAAGAGATGCTTTTCTCAAAGCTGATGAAACCCTTTACACCTGTAAAGAAAAAGGGCGAAACCAGGTCCGCTGTTTTTTAAATGGTAAAAAAGAAAAAGTAAAAAAATAGATTTTCTTCAATTATTATGCACACACAAGACGGGCAAGATCAATTTCATATTGAAGATCTACAAATAGTTTAATAGAATTTTATTGGTTTTAATTTTTATTTCTTTATGATGGAGATCGTTTTTATGAAAACTGCATTATTTTCTCTTAGTTTTTTAGGTTTTTTTGCTGCCAACTTATACGGCAAAAATGAAAATTCCTCACAAAAAACAAAGGTGCAGAAACCAGCTATAGTAAAAAAGGATAAGAAAAAAATGGAAGAAGCAGCAGGACCAGTCGTTACGCACAAAGTATACTTTGAAGTCGAAGCAGATGGAAAATCATTAGGAAAAATTACCTTTGGACTTTTTGGAAAAGACGTACCCAAAACAGCCGAAAACTTTAGAGCATTGTGTACAGGAGAAAAAGGCAAAGGAAAGTCAGGTAAAAACCTACATTACAAAAGCTCAACTTTTCACCGTATTATTCCCGAATTTATGATTCAAGGTGGTGATTTTACAAGAGGAAATGGGACAGGTGGTGAAAGTATTTTTGGTGAAAAATTCCCTGATGAAAACTTTAAGATCAAACACACTGGGCCAGGACTCCTAAGCATGGCTAATGCTGGACCAAATACAAATGGCTCTCAGTTTTTTATAACAACAGTAAAAACGCCTTGGCTAGATGGGCGCCATGTTGTTTTTGGAAAAGTTCTTGAGGGCATGGATGTTGTCGAAAAAGTAGAAGC
This sequence comes from Pseudobdellovibrionaceae bacterium, assembly GCA_002711925.1. Taxonomy (GTDB): domain Bacteria; phylum Bdellovibrionota_B; class Oligoflexia; order Oligoflexales; family Bog-1112. The sequence goes on from PASJ01000036.1 coordinate 21,507, forward strand.
TCTTGGTTCTCAAAGCGGTCAACCAACGAAGATCGTAAGCATTTCAGACTCTGGAGAAATTAAAGAAGAGTCTCCTAAAACTGCAAAAAAATAATGATTCAAACCTTTGAGCTATTTTTTGGAACTATTTCATGGCAATACTCAGGTAGTATGATTTCTTTACTCAATAACAAAGCTGTTGAATAAATATCAGACAACCCACCGTAGTGTTGCCACCGAGAAACTTCTTTTACATCACAATAACAAACTACGGAAACCGATTTATTGATTTTTTTACTTGGCTGATTTGGCAAGAGTATGTGCTGAAATTTATTTTGCATTGAAGCTGATTGAGACACAAAATAAAGGGTATCACTTCCCTTTGGTAATTTCATCAAAGACTTAGGAACATATTCTCCTATGTAGCAAAGATTTCCATTCCCTCCATTAATTGTGAAGTTTTTTAAACCACCTTTGTAAAGAAAAGAAGCCATTTCACCAACAGCCATACCTTTTACAAGTCCACCAAAAGTAAGTCGCTCAGGGTGCTCGATAAATTTAAACTTTTTATTTGTATAATCTATTCTAATCTTATCCATACCAACAGCTTGTGACCTGACTTCCCATAAAACAGACCCCAAGGTTATGTCGAAGCGGCCCCCTGTTAAGCGGTATGCTTCATACGCTTGGGCCAAACCTTGAAAAAATAAAGGACTCGGTTTAACCATAGTCTTTAAATCTAGTTTTTCAAGTTTACGTAATTCACTTTCTTTTGACCAGTCAGAAAAAGTTTCATCATAATTTGAAGAAATTTGTAGAAGTTTAGATAAAATATGATTTTTATCTATAGACTTATTATTAGCCTTGAAGTGAACAGACCAGATAGTTCCCATAGATGAAAAAGATAAAGTCTCTTCTTGTCCAAATAAGAAACTTGCGAAGAACATGGGAATAATTAAAAAAAAGTTTACTAAAGGATTCATAATTTTTCTTCAGATATTTTACTTATAAGTGTATGCTAAAGAAGCGTAGCGACCATCAGCGTACAAAGTAAAATTTTTAATATCTTTACGGACTAATGCATAGTTATCTTCATGAAACAAAAAAATGTACGGCATATCATCTTCTATAATTTCTTGCACTTTCGCGTAGATTAACTTCCTTTCTGAGAGGTCAACGGTCTCTTTTCCTTTTTCAAGAAGTCTATCTAACTCGAGATTTTTGTACCTTCCTCTATTTCCACCAAGAGGTGGAAAGCTTTTAGATGAAAATACATACCTATAAATGTCTGGATCTTTAAATCCGACCCAAGAGAGTCCCCACAGTTGTACCAGACCTTTTTCAACGTCAGATTTAAACCTTCCCCATTCTAATGTCTGGATATCCAGTTTGATTCCAACTTTATATAGATCACCTTGGATAGCTTTTGCGATAGCATAACGTGTATCATTTTTAGTTGTTTTATAACTTAACTGAAATCGATATTTTTCTCCCGATTTAATTTTATAGCCTGACTCATCTAGCATTTTATTTGCTACTTTTCGATCAAATTTTATATAATCTTGATTTTTATTATAGTAAGGACTTGAAGGAGTCACCATAGTTGTAGCAGGAAGCGCTAAACCTTTTAAAATATACTTATTGATTGCCTCTTTATTGATAGCAAGACCAATAGCTTTCCGAACTTTTTTGTCACGAAGAATCTTATCCTCTAAATTAAAACCAACATAAGTTGTTTTAAGACCCTCTCCCCGTAATAATTTCAAATTACTATTTGAAGCTAAACTAGAAACTTTTTCTAAGCTTACGCCATTTTGAACGATATCCACCTCTCCTTTTTGAAGCTTAGCAAAGCGTGTTGTTTCGTCTTTTACAACTTTTATCTTAACGTCAGAATGGCTTAACTTGAGAGGTTCAAAAGATTGATAATATGGATTACGAGTAAGACTAATATTGTTTAAAGTGATGCTTTTTAGAACAAAAGGTCCGCAACTTTTAATTTTTAATGGATCTTGTATTTCTCCTCCTCGAGCGATTGCTTCAGGTAAAATGCCAACAACTAGGTTTGTTTGAAAGGCTGCATCAATGTTATGAAGCTCGAATATGATCTTATCATCGACTAAATTTATTGATTTTACATTTTGAAATGCTAAAGATCTAGGACTTGGACGAATCATATTTTTTTTCATAAAAAACTCGTAAGTCGCTAAAACATCAGCTAGCCCTACTTTGCTACCATCTGAAAACCTAAAATAGTCATGTACCTTAACCTCAAGAACCTTTGGTGATAGCCATCTCAACGATTTGGCAAGATTATTTTTAGTCTCGCCAGAATGGGAAAAATCGATCAAGGGACAATGAACAAGGTTTTCCAAATATTGGCTGTTCGCGTCGTTGGCATAGCGAGGGTCAAAACTTCTAGGAAAGTTGTCCCAAGCGATATTAACTGTTTGCTTGTTCTTCTTGGTTAGCCCAAATGAAAAGAAAACAACCAATAAAAACATGACCTTAGAAAGTGTCTTTTCTAAACTAGCAATCTTCATTTTTATGCCCCCTTTATATACGATTAGAATAGAAAGAAATTATCTTATTTTTAATCTTTTAATCTTGCTAAAGGTAGCACAAATAGCAAATAACGGCATTAAATTTCGATAACGCTCATCTTTTATTTTACAGATAATCGGCTTTATTTTGTTTTTAGCCACTTTAATTTCTACAAATAATTCATTTCCTACTTGTTAAAATTCATAATTATTGTAGAGTTAAGGGCCTGTTTTTGATTAGACATTGCACATATCTTTCACTTTGAAAGAGCAATATTCTAGAGGAACCCCATGCTGACAATCATCCATTTAAGCCACGATGATTTATTGGTAAGCTCTTTGAAAAATCATTTTTCAATCAACAGCTTAGAGTTAAAAGATAAAGTTCATTACCAAGCACAACGAGAAACAAACGAAATTTTTGACACCACTAAAATCGTAACAGCTCAAATCTTGATTATTGACTCAAGTCTTCTCATTAGATCAATAGAAAAAAAATTAATACACTTTAAACTTTCTCAGCCAAAAGTCAAAATTATCATTTTATCTTACAATGAGAATGTAAACTCTTTTGCTAGATATTTGAACCTTGGCATTAACGATATTATCCTCAGAAAAACTAAAATTGAATTAATGATAAATAGAATAATTTCTATAGTAAATTGTAAGCCACAACGATCTATATCTGAAAAATTAAAAGAAAATTACGTCGGTGAAACCTTAAGAGAAACATCAATCAAAATTGAAAAAATACTATATTCCTCAATTAATTCAGTACTTGTTACCGGAGAGACAGGTACAGGAAAAGAAATGGTTGCAGATTGTCTCAGTCATTTTTTACCAAAAACAACCCCCCTTTTAAGAATAAACTGCGCATCATTATCAAACGACCTAGCAAATTCAGAACTTTTCGGTTATAGAAAAGGAGCCTTTACCGGTGCTGCCCAGAACCAAGAGGGAATTTTTGAGAAAGCAGATGGTGGTTGGATTTTTTTTGATGAAATCGCTCGTCTTAATTTAGACTCCCAAGCCAAAATTCTAAGAACACTGGAAAGTGGTGAAGTTCGGCAAGTAGGAAGTTACAAAAATAAAAAAGTGAATGTCCGAATATTAGCCGCAACAAATGAATCCTTAGAATACATGGTTAGTAAAGGCACATTTAGACAAGACCTTTACGAGCGCCTTCGAACTTACGAAATAGAACTTCCAGCCTTGAGAAATAGATCACAAGAAGAAGTTGGTGAAATCCTAGATTTTTGGCTAAAAAAAATAAATGAAAACGCAAAAGAAGTCATTAGATTATCTCCAGAAGTACACTTATTACTTTTGTCTTATTCATGGAAATATGGGAACATAAGAGAACTTCGAAATCTTTTACGCTCCCTTTCCATCTGTGATCTAAAAGAAATTATTACTATAGATAAATTACCTGAGGTGTTTAAAAGTAGATTTTATAATCAATTTAAAGAAAAATTAAAGAAAACAAATACGGAAAAAGAAAAAGAAGAAGAAACTTTTCCAATATCTTTCCACGCTATAGAAGATACTCTATTCTTAAATTACTTAGAAAAGTTATCCGAAACAACACATCCTCAAAAGTTAAGTCAAAATAAAATAGCAAAAGCATTCAATATGACTAGATGGAAATGCTTGAAAAAATTGAAATCTATAAAAGAAAGTGGAAAACTACCACGAAAGTATGAGCACCTCTCCTAGATTTAAATAATACTTATTTTAAGTTGATTCTTTCTACGGTAACACATTTATTGATACAAAATCATAATTGAAAAGATATCCAAACTTCCCGTAAGTACCTACAAGAACTAAATGCTTACCTTCTCCTGTTCCTGTTGTTAAAAGGGTTTCTTTACTACGAGGATTTTCAATTTTACCCTCTGATGTAAACCAAATGACTTTCACCTCCTCTTCAACAGACTTTTCTAGGTTCATCTTAATTTCAATTTCTTCTTCCTTGTTATAATCACTCTCATCTATAGGGTTTGTAATATCAATATTAAAGGATTGATTTTGATATTCGTTTTCAGTAAGAGAAACGATAAAATTACCAACCACTATCTCATTATCATTTTGTGTTTTAACCTCTAAGCCATAACGAAAAATATATGAACTGATTTCTTCTAATTTATCATTATTTAGATCTGGATATTGTTGGTTATCTTGTAAACTATCAAGATCAATTTTTCCTTTTATGAGATAAAGATTTAAGTTTGAAAATTCTTCTAAAAAAACCGGTTCATTCCAAACTATATCAATTGTTTGTGTAAATAAAAAAGAATCGTCAACAAAATTTATTTGATCAATTATCTCATCATCTTTAGGTACTGACACAAGTGCTTCTAGCTCAAAATCGGTAATGGAGCTTAAATCATCAAATATGATAACCGGAGGATTTGTTTTTACACCTATAACTCTTAATCTATCTAATTGTTCAGGTCGTTCTTCTTCTTCACCACATGATATAAAATTTAGTAAAACTAAAGTGAAAAAAAATATAAATTTCATAACTCTCCTCGTATTTCAATATATGGTATAGGGGGTAAACCAGTTAAAAAATCTGCCTTTGAGTAATCATAATTATATTTAATTCCATATGCTGGTTTGGTAAAACTTATAAATTCAACTCCTAGACGACAATTTAGTTTCCAGTTATCAAAAAGAAAGTCATATGTTGTATAAAAATCAATTTGATTGTAATCAGGTAAATGTTTTGAATTTTCGTCTTCACTTTTGTACCTGGGCTGATATTTAGCTAAATTAGCATTATATACAGCGTAGTCAATGGGCGTATATCTTTCACCTGTGCGATAATTAAGACGAAATCCTAACCCCCATTGTCCTGTAATGCGATAAAAACTAACAAAATTTAGAACATGAGTTTGATCGAACCTTGTGGGTACCCAACTTGAATTGCCTCTTTTTATTTCAGTTTTAGAAAGTGTATAAGAAATCCAACCAAATAGTCTATCAACATTAAGCCGTCTCAAAAAAAATTCAAATCCATAACTTTGTAGTAAAGAACTATTGTTATACCTTACCTCCTTATCTGAACTAATCACATTTTTGTTTGATTTAAAATAAAGCTGAACCTCACTTTGCCAAAATTGACTCCATTTTTCATACCAACCTCCAATATAATGATAACTATTTTCAAAATTCAGGTTTGGATTGCCAAATGTTGGATCTATTTCTTGCGGTGAAGGAGACTTGGAGAACTTACCCACGGACGCTTTAAATTCAGTGCTTTTTGAAAACCCCCAAACAACTGTAAACCTTGGATCAATCCCAAAAGAATCAATTTTTGAAAAATAGTAAGCTCTTAAACCTGGAGTTAAAATCAATGAACCGATTTTGTGATCAATTTGACTCCAGACAGCATACTCTTGTTCTTCATAAGTTGTTTGTACTTTCTCTAGGCTCCCCTCCTCAAAATCTTGAAAAGCACTGTCTCGGCGAATTCTAGGAACTTTTATATCAACTTTAACATAATCATACTGAAAATCTAATCCAAATTTAATTTTTTCGCTACGACTCAATCTTTTTTGAAAAGTAAAAGGTGTTCTAAAACTTGGACCCCATATTTTTACGTAATTATTTTGAAAATTATTAAAAACACTTGTATTAATTATATGTGGGCTAGCACGCATTTTCCAATCGGTAGATATTTTTTTTTCAACATCAAGACCACTTACAAAGAACTCTGTAGCAATATCAAATTCTATTTTACCATCTTCGTCAGCACCATCACCAGGAAAAGCAAGCTCTAAGGTGTCCCGACTATAAACTGTTGTTGCTTTTAAAGATGTACTATCTTTTTTATATAAATATTGTAAATGAGCATCGGTAAAAGTTGGGATAACTAAAAACTTTTGCTCATCTAGAAACCTTCTTACAAAAAAATCAATATAGCTTCGACGGTAGGATACAGAAAATGCTGAATTTTTATTTAATGGTGCTTCATAAAATACACTTGAATAAAGAGGCAAGTTGATCCTAGCATCAATTGATGCCTTGTCGGGAATATTTTTCTTTGTTTGAATAGATATTATTCCACCTGTTGCCTCACCATATCTTGAACTAAATCCTCCCGTGGAAAAATCAACCTCATCAATAATTTTAGGAGGTATAACAGATATACCACCTACGCCATGATAAACGAAAGGAAGATCAAAATTATCTATCAAATACTTGCTGTCACTTGGTTCAGACCCTCTAACGATAACTCTTGGTCCGAATGTATTAGACTGAACACCTGGTAAAAGTTTAATTATTTGAACAGGATCCCCACGCGGAGCAACTTCTATAGCTTCTTCTATTGAAATTTCTTTTTTAGACACCTCCGTACTTCCTTCGCCAAAGATAGTAACTAAATTACCCCCTGGCTGACTTGGGTACAAAAAGATATTTATTTTTTCTGTATCTTGATAGTCTTTTTCTTCAATACTTAGTGAATTGTATCCAGCTCTATAAAACTTTATTGCTCCTTTAATCTTGTTGCGGTCTAGAAGAACTTCTCCTTGTTTATCAGAATAAAAGATATCTTCTCCTAAGCTGACTTCCACTCTTTTTAGTTTTCTTCCCGATCCTTTTTCAAGTATCGTAATTTTCAAACTTGTAGACTTGTCAAGAGCAGTATTGCTAGTATCAGCTCGAGTTGAATGGATAGATAATATTATAAAATAGGTAACAAAAATATATTTTTGTAACATTTCATGCCTTTATCTTTAAAACCTGTTTTTTTATCTTTTTTATATGATAACAATAGGAATGAATTTTGGAAAGATAGAATTATCAAAAAAATGAAAACACTAAACCTGACACTCATCTATATAAATTATCTTTTTCGACTTTACGTCAACTTGACAGTTAAAAACACCGCCAACCCTTCTTTGCTGAGGGTTCACCACACATTCAAACTCAGCTCTGTTACCAACATCTTCTTTCGGCAAACTAAAAGATAAAACAAGTTTCCTACCCATTGCAACACTTGAGGTTTTGTCGTAACGACGACCATCAAAAAGTAAAAAACAGCTTTCAACTTCACTAGAAAAACGCTCTTTTCTACTGACTAGATTTATCATGACGGTCTTATCATTTTCGGTCAACACTCGAGTTGTTGTTATTGAGTAGTATTCTTCAAAATCGAAGTCTTCTTCATCCCATGAACCTCGGTCATATGTAATTTCTTTATCAGATGCTTTTTTTACAAGTGTACAGTCCCTATCAAGGTGTATTGCTGAATCAGGCTTTTTACAATGAAATGCTAAACTAGGTTTTTTGTTTTTCTTCTGTTCACAATATAATTCATCTAAGTATTTTTGATCTTCATGATCAATTTTAAAGATAAATCTTTCATTAAGGATATTTTTGAATGATTTGTAATAAATCTTATATTTTTCATTATAAAACTCACAAGAAATATCACCTAGATTTGGTAAACGGATAGATGAGTTAACGACTATATCTATTTCTGAAGAATTTTTTATAGAATTTTTTCTTACAAATTTTTTCTTTTTCTTACTAAATCTATACTGTATCTTTTCGTCGTTAAAATCTATCGAAAACCTTTCATTATTTTTACTTCCTTTTTTCAAAGTAAATTGAAAAGCACTTTTAGTTTTATTTGTTATATTGTCTTTAATTGTATAAAAGTATGTATCTCCTAGAGTGTGATGATTCAGATAATGGTCTTTCAAAGCTACTGACTCAAGTCTAAAGTAATTTTCTCCAAACTTTTCTAAACAAAAAGATGCATTCTTTTTAAAATCATCGGAATTACGATATGAAGACAAAGTAAGCTTTCTATCTTCCGTACTTAAAAACATATTATTATTCTTTCTGGAAGAAAAAGAAACACAAACTCTATTTTTTTGCTCAACAGGAAAGATAGATGGCATCATAATAAATTCATCTAAATAAGATTCTTTGGTGCTAGTCGTTAAATAAAGCCCCTCTTTTTTTACTTTTAGGTTACTATCCTTGATCTGTTTTTCACTTAATTGTCCATTGGTTTCAACCCTCACAGCGTATATTAATATCGGTTGAAAATATTTTCCATCATCAATTATTTTATGAACTTCTTCATATTTTTTTGCTTCACCGTTATAAGAAAAGGTTGCAACATAACTATCTTTTTTGCGTGTTAAAAATTCTTTAGGAAGAAATTTTTCTTCCACTTTATCAAGGCTTATCATACGATAAGCCATCGATTTTTTTTCTTTCACGCTTTTAAAATATGTAGAATAATCGTTAAACATTCCTAATTGAAGGTTATGAGTTAAAAATTTAGACTCATCAGCATAACTGGAAATAAAAAGATAATCTTGAAATTCATTCGTATCACCATTATATTTTTTTATACAAAAAGTTGAATTTTTTTTATATTCATCATCATCAGAATAAGTTAAAGAAATTAATTTATCCGCACTTACGTATAAATAAAAATCAGGAAGACTTATAGGTTGAAAAGAAACACAGTTATCTTTGCTACTATCCTGGAAAAGGGGTTCTTTAACAACGAACATCTCGCTTAATAAAGTTTTATTACTATTTTCCTTTAAATTGTATGAATCTTTTTCTTTTCGTATTCCAAATCTAGTTTTATATAAAAAATCATCAACAAATGATATTTTAATAGGAAAATTTATCATACTACGAACTTTGTCAAAATTTTCCAAAGCAAATTTTATTTCGCTATAATCATATTTATCAATAGCTTCTTTCTCAAAGATCTCGTCTTCTTTTTGAACTTGTTCATTTTCTATTTCATAAGATGATGAATCAGAAAAGAAATGAAATATTAAGACAAAACTAATCAAAACAATGAATAAAAATAATTTATTAGACATATAAAACCTTTCTTCTTGTGTAAGTAGATTGAATTATGTGTATTTTAACATGTGATAGTTAGTTTATAAGGGGGAAAATAGTAGCTATTAATAAATTGAATTTTAAAAACACAAATTAAGAAAATATTTTAAATTAAATCCCGGACTTTTCATATACTAAAGAATCTATTTGATCCTCCCACTTTGCAACAACGCATGAAACAACAGCATCTCCACATATATTAACTGACGTCCTTATCATATCGAGCAAACGATCCACTCCTATTATAAGCCCTATACCTTCAACAGGAAGGCCCACTTGCTTCAACACAAGTGCTAAAGTTATAAGACCTACTCCAGGAACACCTGCTGTCCCAATTGAAGCTAATGTAGCAGTCAAAACAACCTGGAGAAAACCAAATAAACTAATATCAATGTTATATGCTTGCGAAATAAATACAGTTGCTACACCTTGCATTATTGCTGTTCCATCCATATTAATCGTTGCTCCTAAAGGTAAAGTAAATCCTGCTATAGACTGTTTGACACCCATTTTTTGAGTTACAGCTTTCATGGTTATGGGCAGTGTTGCGTTTGAACTAGCTGTACTAAATCCAAAAATTATTACTGATCGGAATTTTCTTAAGAAAATTATAGGACTAAGATTTGCAGCAAATTTTAATAGAAACGAGAAGGTTATAAAAGCATGAAGGACCAAGACAAAAGAAACTAATATAAAGTAGTTTAAAAGTGGAATAATTGCTTCTGATCCCTGACTTGAGAAAACTTTTGCAAGAAGAGCAAAAACACCAAGAGGAGCAAATTTCATCAACAAATTAATTATATTCATTATTGTAGTATTAAGCTGTTCAAAAATATTAATTAACTCTCTTGTTTTACTACAGCTTTGAGACAAGCCAACACCAAACAAAAGAGCAAAAAATATAATCTGTAACATATTTCCTTCAGCTGCTGATTTAAAAGGATTTGACGGGAAAATATTTATAATAACTTCAGAAAAACTAGGGGCATCCTGGGAAACAAATATCACATCAGTCGGTAAATTAAATCCCACTCCCGGCTTAAGTATTAAAGATATTATAATTGCAAGACTTAAAGCAATGATAGTTGTACTGACATAAAGGAGAAATGTCTTAAAACCCAAAGTTCCCAGTTTATTTATATTCTCTAAATTAGCAACACCACAAACCAAGGAACAAAAAACTAATGGTACAACGAGCATCTTGAGGCTTGAAATGAATATTTTTGCTAAAATATCAAGACCATTATTTACTACATAGTATTCTACCTCTGGAGACTTTATGTAATTAAGAGTAAGACCAAGAACCATACCACAAATCATAGCCATAATAATACGGTACGTAAGATTTTTTTCACTTAAGTTTGACAAAATAGATCTCCTTAAAATCTTTAGTCTATTTCAATTCATTTAGATTTATTTTTTTAGTAATTTTATGATTTTGTCAAAATAAAATTTTAAATATTATATCATCGTCATAGATTGAAAAAAATAATGGAGTTGAGATTATAGACCTTGAATTTACTATTTGTAGGCGATTTTTTGCTGATATTGACGAGATTTTTTATTAAAAAGTTTAATAATTTTTTGTAATGACCTTGGTTTCATTCTAACTTTACGACCATTTTTTGTAACTTCTAGTTCCCCATAAGTATGAACTTTAGCCGACTTTTTAATTTTACTATTGCGATTTATTATTTGATCTTCTTTTAAATATGATGCTAGATCTGAAATATTCATCATTACAAAAACCCCTCCCGGAGCAATAACTTCATTTTCTTCGACATTAGGACCATACAAAGTGATGATTCCAAGGAGACGATTTTTATTGTCTCTGAATCTTTGAGTAATCGATAGGCCTGATGGAAAATCGTCATTAATAAAATCTAACTCTATAGCATTACCGAAAAATAGATTGTCAGGATCAAAACCTAAATAAAGTGAATTTGATATTTTTTTAGAGATATTAATTTTATAACGAGCTAAATCTTCTGTCACATATGTAGACATAGGGCGTCCATTAGGTAAATTACGTGTTTTTTCAATAGACATAATTTCATCATCTAAAAGAATATCTAAGTTTAAGTCAAAACCCAAAGAAAAACCTCGTTCTCTTTCCGATGGTGAAAATTCAACAAACCCGTAATCTTTTACAGGTAAAGCGAGTTCTAAATCTAGTTCAACATCTTGATTAAACTCTATAAAAAGATCCAACTCGTTTTGATTAATATTGTAAGAAAATTTATTCACTACATTTTGATCTTGTTCACCACAAGAAACAAGCTGAAAGACAAATGATAGTAATACTAGAAATTTTCGAGATAACATAAATCCTCCTTAATAAAAAATTTTTTCATAAGAACTTAATAAATATTCGGTTGTCGAACGAAAAAAAATCTAGGTAAATTTTTCCTTCTTCAATGTTGGAAGAATTAAATTTAAAGTTTTTTTTTTTAAATCCGCAAATAGCTTTGATGAATAATTGTGAAAAGGAGTTTACAATGATCAAATTAATTAAAAATATAGTTTTTATTCTAATTGTGATACAAAATTGCTCTCACCCATTACAATACTTTTATGATGAAATTCATAAGTACGGATATATTCACTATACAACACCTTTAAAAAATTCAGGTACAGGAACACTTATTGGTGGAAAACCAAGTACAATGGAACTCATTGCACATCCTGAAACATGCTTTCCATCATCTATTGATTCTGAAAAAACAAATTTAAGATATATTGATGATGGAAATCTTCCATCTCGCTATGAGAATATTATGGTTAATTCTGAATCACACGCTGAGTTCTTTAAAGTTATGGCATCAGCAAGTCCAAGTATTAAAGCTGGTTCAAAAATAAAAGATGTTAAGCAAATACTTTTAGAAATGAAGGGAGTGAAAGTAGAATATATCGATTCCATAAAACTATTAGAATTTTATCAAGAGAAAATGCCTGATATATGCAAAGAATTTTTAGATCATGTAGGATTTATTATCCAAGCCATTAGAGTAGATGAGCTCAACTTTACTTTTTATAATAAACAAAACGGTGAGTTTTATCTAGAGGCAGAAAAAATTAAACAATTTCTTGATATTTCAATAGATGTTGATTGGGAAATAGAAAAAGGAACAAAACTAATAATTAAAACTCCCAAATATATAGGATACCAGCTAGGTAGCCTGAGAAAAAAATCAAAAGGTTTTGCCTTTAAAAGGTCAACAAAAACTAAAGATGATAAATGGGTATTTGAAAAAATTAGTATTTATAAAAACAAGAAGATAAATCGCGAAGATGGTGGGAAATTTTCACCAGATGCACACGGATTTTATAAAAATATTAACGAGTTAATAGAATTAGAGCAAAAATGAAAAAACCTTTTATCACTTATCTTTTTAAACCTTCTATTTCTAATTTTAGCTTATTAATTTCTTTAACCATACTAGATAATTTCTTTAGGGCAACCGTTTGACGTCTCCAGTCATTAGCTCTCATGGCTGGCATACCATGATATTCACCGGGTTGACAAATATCTTTAGTTATTCCAGCTTTAGCACCAAGCATAGTAGAAGATGGTACCTCAACACCGGGTCCAACAGCAGCCTGCCCTCCTGCAATAAAATTCTTCCCAATTTTAGCACTACCCGCTATACCAACTTGACCACAAAGCATGGAATTTTCTCCAAGATCAACATTATGTCCGACATGAACGTGCGAATCTAACTTTGAACCTGATCGGATATAAGTATCATTAAGTGTCCCACAGTCAACGGTTGTTAAGGCTCCAATTTCAACGTCATCGCCTATTTTTACGGAGCCGTTTTGAGGAATTTTTATATTTTTAGTCCCTAGCGGAACAAAACCAAAACCATCTGATCCAATAACTGCACCTGAATGAATAACAACCCTTGCTCCAACCTCAACTCCTTCCATCAAAACAACGTGTGGATTCAATATAGTGTTCTTGCCAACTTTCACATTACGTCCAATATAAGTATGTGGATATAGGATACAGTTTGAAGATATTTCGGCACCCTCATCAATAAAACAGTGTGGATAAATCGTCACATCTTTTGAAACGCATGCTTTAGGATGAATATGGGCATGCTCGGAAACTCCATGAAAACTATACCTCGGACGAAAAAACAATCTTGTAGCTTCAGCCATAGCCAATTGGACATTTTTATGAACGAGCTGAACGATACTGATGTCCTCTCTTTTTTCATCGATAATAACAGCTTTAGCTTTGGTTGTATTCAGATACTTCTTGTATTTATATCCAATGAAAAAAGTTAGTTTATCTTCTTCGGCCTCTCTAATATCTGCAACACCAGATATTTCTCCTTGTAATGAGCAACCACTTGGCACAAAAATTTCCGCATCAATACTCTTTGCTATGTCTTGTATGTTCATGACTAAAATAGGCCTAATAGGTAAATTTTAAGATTAAAATTCTAAAATTAGTTTTTTTTTTTTAAAAAACAAGCACTATCTTTCAAATCAGTATAAAGCCTTATTATTTCAGTAAGAATTCATATCAAAGGGCTTGTTAAATAAGAGCTAGACTTTAGCAAAAAAATCTCATAAAGAATACGACCTCTCTTGCTTTTACCTTATGAGAAGTAAAGTGGAATATTTTATTTTTAATGAAATTTTTATATCTGATATAAAGACGCTATATACTTAACAACTTCCGTTAAGCGAAAGTTTTAAGAAAAAATATAAAATTTGATAAAAATTTCAACTCTAATCATTGAACTTCACGTAAGAATATTAGTCAAATAGACCAATTGTCATAAAAAATGTTTTATCTCATTACTATTCCTGTTATTAAAAGAGAAAGGCACGGACTTTTGAAAGTAGAAATAACTTTTATGAACGATGCATTTTGTCCATAACATAGGTGGTTGTTAAACATGAGTAATGTTATACTATTTCCTAGTACTCTAAACACTCAACCTCAAGCAAGTCACAGCACTAACCCAATACCAAAGCCCTTCCACGAAGAAGAATCATCAGTACTCTCGACAAAAGCTGAAGATCAAAGCTTTTTGCTTATGCTCCTTCAATGGCCTTGTTTTGCTTCTTTTGATAAACATGTTCTTTTATACCAGCTTCTTGAAAAATATTATGATGATGAATTAAATATTTCCCAAGATTATGCCCTTGAGTATATGTTTCATATGAATGATCCAAAATCTGCATTTGATGTTGCCAATGCTTTATATGCATGGAATGATGAAGACCGCAGTTTTTTCCTTTTAAGTTTAAATATTCATACTGATTTGATCAAGCAAGTAAAAAAAGAAGAACTTTCGTAAGAAAATCTTGAAAATTTCTTACGACCAAACTTGGGAAGTCATATTTTTAATGACATATATCGTTAAACATACTCTCAATTCCTAAGTTAACTTGATCTATAGTTGACTCTCCATACATATAGGCAGGAGTTGTATATATTTTATAATTCATATCTTTTATAAAGCCACCCTTCTCACAGGTGATATGCTTTGCTCCCCACTTTTCAACTATAGCAGAAGCATCACAGGTAGCCCCAAGAGTAATTTTTATACCTTTTTCTCCCAAAACCTTTGCTAATAAAATGGGGGCAATACAAATTGCAGCAATACATTTTTTA
>PASJ01000037.1 GCA_002711925.1 Pseudobdellovibrionaceae bacterium
AAAAATTTTATTAACGAAAATCAATAGATTATGAGTCTAATTGATTGCTAAAACTACTTTACTGCTAAATAGCCTTCAAAGAAAAGCGATTTAGCGATTAAAGAGACCTCTGAGAAGCCAGCAGAATCAAGTAAATTCAAATTTTCTTGCCTTGTCATAGGTTTTAATACTCCTCTTAAGCTTTCTTGCTTTAATAAAATTTCTTGTGCTGAAAAACCTTTTGAAAACTTATAATTGATATAAAGGTTAGACAATATATCATGAAAAAAAACTTGAGATTCGATTACTTTTTCATAAACGATGAGGGCGCCTCCCGGCAACAAGTTTTCATATATTGTTTTTATTAACTCAGACCTCTTACACTTTGAAAGAAATTGAAGAATATAATTACAAACAAAAAAAGTACTTTTTTCATAAGGGTAACTAAGAATATCTTGTTCATGAAAATCTAGATTTGAAAGATTTTTTTTATACTCATTTGCCAAATCAATCATTTGTGGTTCTTTATCAATACCAACCCAGTACAAATTATCAATTGATTCATGTCTTGATGCGAGTTTATTACTTAAATCTCCGAGAGAAGACCCAAGATCATAACAAAAATTTTTTTTACTACTACAAATATTTCGAACAAAATAATCACTAATTTGACAAATTAGCTCGTGACCTTCATCATAGTTCGGGATTGATTTTTTAACATGCTGACGAAAATTAACAGCGCAGTTTTTCGAAGAAAATGACCATTTATTGTTAATAATTTTTATTTTATCACCAACAGTAGGATCGAGTTTTTGTGTCTTATTTTCCATGATATAATAGATGCCTTTGATAGGTTAAGAGGTGACTTTTGATGAGTTTAATCCACTTTTTTATCTCGAATTTTTTTTTCTTTATCCTTCAAAAGCTCGACTCGCAGAAGGTCAATTCTTCTACTTTTTACTTCTAACACTTCTAAGTTAATTGATGCAATCTGAGTTTTTTGCCCGACACTAGGCATTTGTCCAACAAGTTGTGTTACCCATCCCGCTATTGTATCAACATCCTGATCATGCAAGTCTTTGTGAATATCTTTTTTAGATAAAGAAAAATACTCTAGAAATTCTTCGATGTTAACAGAACCTGAGACTTGATAAATATTGTCTTCAACCTTTAATATCTCGGCTACTTCGGCATCATGCTCATCTTGAATCTCTCCAACAATTTCTTCAAGTATATCTTCCATAGTTACAATACCAGCTGTCCCACCATACTCATCAATGATGATAGCCATATGATTTTTTGACCTTTTTAAATCCTTAAAAACTCCCATAATTGACTTTGATTCAGGAGCAAAGAAAGCTTCACGCATAAGATCTTTAACTTCACTCACTTGGTTCGAAGAGTTTGCTAGTGCAGCCAGTAAATCTTTTGCCAAAACTATGCCAACCATATGATCCATATTTTCTTTGTAAACAGGTATACGCGAATGACCGGTTTTTATTGTTTCTTGGACAGCTTTTTTCAAAGGAGTTTGACTACGAAAAGCAACAAGGTTTGTGCGCGGAGTCATGATTTCTCGAACTCTAGTTTCATCAAAATCAAAGGCTCCTTCAATTATGTCTTTTTTAATATCTTTAATCACCCCAGCTTTTTCACCTTCACTGACCATAAATTCTATTTCTTCTTCTGTAATCAAAGGAGAAACTTTATCATTATTTGAAAAAACTCGAATAACCTTATCAGCAAAACCGGAAAGAAGAAGTACAGCTGGATAGCTTAAATAATAAATAAAGAAAACAGGGTACATGAAAAAAACTGCAAGCTTTTCCGAATGTGCTTTTGCAAATGATTTAGGAATAACTTCACCAAAAACAAGAACAAGAAAAGTGATAACCCCAGTAGCAATACCCACTGCGCCATTTTCAAAATATCGATTTGTCAATTGAGTCATAACGGAGGAAGCAAGAATATTGACAACGTTGTTAAAAATCAAAATAGTAGTTAAAACTCTGCCTGGATGTTCTAACCACAAGCGAAGAGGATTTTTTTTCTTTTCGTCACTTTCTAAAATCAGCTTTGCTTTCATAGTCCCTAGTGATGTCACAGCTGTCTCTGTAGATGAAAAAAAAGCAGAAAGCAAAAGGCAAAAACTAATGAGAACAAGACTAAAGATTTCAGTTTCAATAAAATCTATGATCATTCTATTTTTCTCCAGTCTTAACAACACATTTAGACCATAACGGAGAATCCTTCTCCTGACTTAGTAAATCTAAGATAATTGTTTGTTCATTAAACATAATCTCTTGCTCTTCTTCTTCTTGATGGTCATGACCACAAAGATGAAGTAAGCCATGAATAACTAAAAAACAAAATTCTCGATCAAGACCGTGACGAAGAGTTGTGGCATTTTTTTCCACAGAATCTAAAGAAATGACAATATCTCCAATTGTCAGTTGTTGAAAACCTTCCTCTTTTTTTTTCACAAGAAGTCTTGAGTCATTATTTTGACTAAGGACAGGAGCTTCCCATTCCACTTGAGGAAAGGACAAAACATCTGTTGCACGATCTTTATTTCGATAAGTCTCATTTAGTTTTTTAATTTCAACATCATTTGTAATTGTTAATGAAACATCAAAACGTGATACGGCAAGATAGCTCTTAATTTGTTGTACAAGACATCTGACTTTTTCTCTATCAACAAGATACACACTACTGGCTTGATTAAAGACAATGTCGACAAGGTTGTTTTTTTCTATCAAAAAATTAACTATGCCTTTCTATTCTTTTTAGTTTACCCACTATGATAAAAGACTCCCCAAAGTCTTAACTATAAGACCGAATGTTAAAGCTAAAGCCTCTCCGTTTCAAGCTCTCCATGAACTTTTAAGAAAGGGGTTCTTGGGAGATCGATTTAGTTTTCTTCATACATAATAGCCTATCAATAAAAATATTTCTAGCTTTCAACGAGTATGTTTATGGCTGTATGAATAAATAATGAAGATTTAGTCTCTTATTTAACCCAAATGCAGTTATAAAAACCTATATTTTTTTCTTGAAAGCGAGTTTGAAAAATAGATGGGTAATCTTTGCCAATATCCGAATGATTTGACTTCTTGAAATCACTTATACTACCAATCAGATTAGACACTTCTAGAAAATAATTTTGTGAATCCGTTTTCATCCAAAAAAACCCTCCCGGTTTAATCAGACGACTCATTGTTTTACAAAAGTCGTTATTTATTAGGCGGTTTTTTGTTTGTCGCCTCTTTTTATCCCATGGATCAGGAAAAAAAATAATAACCCCATCAATTTCGTTGATTGAAAAAATTTCCTCTAGGTAAGAAGCATCAGCTAAAACTGAAACGGCATTAACAATTTTATTCTTAACGAGCTTTTCGCAGGTAGAGTAAACCCTTTTAAAAGTGATATCAAGACCAACAAAGCCCCAATTTGGATGATCTTTTGCAAGCTGACAGAAGACCTGGCCCATATGAACTCCAATTTCGACAATAAGCTTGCTGGGCTGAGGGCTTTTTTTGTCTTTTCTTATATAATCTAGCCACTTACCTTTTTTATCTTTTAAGCTCGGACCAAAAACAATGGGCATTTTTTTTTCCCTAGCCTCTTCTAGCTTTAAAAGGTAGGGATTAATGTCTCTTCGAACAAGACCAGAAAGGTCATCAAAGACTCTTATACTTGAATTTTTCATGATAAAAAAATTTTCTTTTTCAACTGGGCTTTAACAAGGTGGATGAAAACTTAAAATAAAGGATTAATTGATAAACTTTGGTTATAAGCCGGATTCTGTTCCATGCATTTATGGCATAGCGATTATCATTTATCTGGGATAGCTGTTACCAGCTACCTCAAGCGACTTACCCGGGTCAACGCCGGGTCGGCGTTACTTTCTCTCTCAAGAAAATTTGAAAGAAAAAGTGAGACCCCTATTTAGTCTTGCTTCGAATAGGGTTTACCGAGCCAACATGTCACCATGTTGCTGGTGAGCTCTTACCTCACCGTTTCATCCTTACCATGCTCAACAAAGCTTGGCGGTTTTCTTTCTGTTGCACTTTCCGTCGAGTCTCCTCGCCTGGCCGTTAGCCAGTATTCTTACCCTTGAAGTCCGGACTTTCCTCTGCGACGTAGACAAAGCCTAACCACAGCGATAATCCACCCTAGGTCATCAAGAAATACTTACATTAAAGTTTCATCCAAGAGCTAGCATTTAAAAGGAACAAAAAAAAATGTCAAGAAAGATAGCACTTATCTTGTCAGAGTCTCCTCGGCGGCTTTATCTTTAAGATTTCATCTAAGCTGTCTGCCTCATTTTTATCGTCTAAAGCGGCCTTGTTTCTCTTAATTTCACCGCACTTTTGACACTGAAAGGTGAGCTTAATTGAGAAAGCCCCCTCTATCTTATAATCAATAGGCTTCATCAAAGCCCCACAATCATGAGAGCGATCGCCAGGGTTTCTATCAACATGAAGAGAAAATAGACATAAAGGGCAGTGGTTTCGACACCCTACAGAAAGAGGAGGTACATTTTTACCGCAATTTAAACAGGAAAAAGGATCATTTTTTGATTGAAAATTTTTATTTGATAAAGTGCTCAAAGAAACAAACCCTAGAAGAAAACATAAAAATATTTGAAGAATAAAGATTAATTTCGCCCACGGCTTGATGAGGGCGGAAAAAGAGTAACACTCCTTAGCCTTTTTACCAAATTAAATTTGAAGAAAAACCAGGTGAGAATAATTATTAAGTATCAATCCAACCCACAAGATCCATAAAGAACCCTAGTGTATATGCAGCAAGAAGAAAAGGGAGGACGAGACCAACAAATGGCAGCGAAATCATAAAAGAAAGAAACTCTCCCCAATTGTCTACTCGAAAATCTTCTTTTGAAAACATCTTTTAAACATCCCCATAATTTATTTTATTTTTTGCAGCCCAGTACCAATATGATTAAGTTTCCTTTATTCAATAGTACTAAAAGCAACAAAGCATGAATATTTTATCATCAGCTATTTTTCAGAAATAGCCATACTTAATGTCGAGGGTAACATTTCATCAATATTTTTATACAAGACCTTTTCACTTAAAGGTCCTATATGTTTATAAACAATATCTCCTTCAGAAGAAATAAAGAAAGTTTCAGGTACTCCAGTTAAACCGTAATCTATAGACATATTGCCTGTATGATCTAAACCGACAAGGTATGTCTTTGAAAGTTTGGCTACAGCTTTTTTCAACTGAAGTCTATCATCTTGGATGGCAACTCCAAGAAATAAGACACCTTTATCTTTGTATTTGTTCCAAGCCTTTTCTATAAGATACGACTCATCTCGACAAGTCAAACACCAACTTGCCCAAAAGTTTATAACATGAGGGGTCGATAAAATTTTTTTTGAATCTATATAGCCATTATTTGAATACTGCTTTAGGAAATCATTTTTTGTACTGAAATCTTCTATAAGAAAAGATCGTGCTTGGTCACCTATGATATACTTTGCTCCTTTTGTATCTTTTTTAAGTGATAAGCTTTTGAAAAGAAAAAGAGAAAATCCGAAAATACCCAAAAATACGAATAGAAGTGATAAATTTAATTTCTTTAAACTATTTACTCTAGTACGAAACATAAGAATGACCTATCAAGTAGAAAAAGAGACCCTTTAAATCAACAATGTACCCCATTGCTTTTCTATTTTACTTTGTAAAGCAAGGTTAGACGATCTTTGCTTTATAAGCCAGACAGAAAGAATAAATGTAATGAAAGAACTGGTGAAAAGTAAAGATAAGATCTCAGGTGACATTGTTGTCCCTTGATCACCTAATATACTAGGTGGTTGATGAAGAGTTCTCCACCATGTAACACTTTTATATATAATTGGAATGTCGGAAAAGATAACGACTCCAAGTACACTCGAGCATTTTAGTTTATGATCAAAATCTTCAACAGTAGTCCACAGTAGAAGAAAACCACAGTACAAAAGAGCAAGGATAAATGTTGTTGTTAAGCGGGCATCCCAGGTCCACCAAACTCCCCAAGTTGCCTTCCCCCAAATGGCTCCTGTAACTAAGGTTAGCATCGTAAAGAGTAGGCCAACCTCAGCTGTGCTTTGCATATAATAACTCAACCAAAGTTTTCTTTTTATCAAATAATAAACACTTTGAAGAAAAAGCAAGAAAGAACATAAGAAAGAAGCAAAGGCACTTGGAACATGAATATATAGTATCCTATAAACATCGCCTTGATAGATGTCAGCTTCAACTTTAAACAGTCCCCAGAACCAAATAATGCCAATAAAAAACAAGAGAACAACAAACTGTAAAATCATATAATCGCTAGACATTTTCTCTTTTTTCATAAAAATTCCTCTTCCTATGAAGAGCTTAGCTCATCGAATAATGTTAAACCCAAAGTTAGATAAATAACATTAAACCCTAAAAGTAAATAAATCCAGTTGGTAATATTGCTATTCAAACTCGACTCCTGCATAAGAAATAAAAGATTTGCCCCCTCTATTCCTCCAATCAAAACAGGACAAGAAAGTGGGTAAAATAAAATAGGTAGAAGAATCTCTTTATTTCCTGAATTTACAACAACGGCCGACAAAAGACTCCCTAAAGAAGATAAGCACGACACGCACAAACAAATAATAAACCAAAAAAAACCGTGAAAAATAATACTTGAAGCATCTGTTGTTTGGAAAAGGGAGGCGAGAAGTATTGTAAAAACGACAATGAAAAAAATTAAAAGAAACATAACAGCATACTTTGCAAGATACCAAGAAGAACATCTTACTTCAGACACCCGAATTATTTTATCAACTTGATCTCTTTGCTCAATGGCAAATTGTTTCAATAAACAAACTTGTGAGGATAATAAAATTACAAAGAAAACCTCAGCAATAAAAAGAGAAAAAGACATACTTTCTGCAAGGTCAATAAAAACTATGTTGCATAAAAGTAAACTTGTAACAGCAAAAAGGAGGGGGGCAATAAAACGATCTTTTTGAGCCCACTCACACTTGATGCACTGCCAAAAAATAATACGAAACTCTTTTTCAAAAGAAACAGCGTGTCTTTCCATAAGATTATACACCAAGAACGAAGTGATTATTAATTAAACCTGGCTTTAGAACTGGCTGGTGGCTGACAAGTATAGCCATACCTTTCCTTTCTATATACTTATTTAGATAGTCATAAAAAATCTCACAACTTTCATGATCAAGACCGTTTACCGGTTCATCCAACAGCAAAAAATCACTCGAACAAAGAAATAAACGAGATATAGCAAGTTTTCTCTTCATACCTGTTGAAAAAAGTTCAACAGGACAATGGTTACACACCCAAGGGTCTTTTAACCCCCAATCAGATAAAGTTCTTAAATAGTCCTTACGCTCATATTTAAAGCCTTTAAGCTGGGTCCAAAAACTCAAATTATCTACAGCAGAACGCTTCAAAAATAAACCGTTTGAATCTGAAGGCAAATAATCAAGTGAAAAAGATCGGACGTGGCGATGATTTTGATAAAAACGAACTTGACCTGATTGCGGCTTTCTTAAGCCAGCAAGAATTTCTAATAAAGTGGTTTTACCGGAACCGTTTGTACCTCTTACTTGTATGATTTGCGACGGCATAACTTTAAAAGATAAATCTTTGAAAAGCACCCTGTGCTTGTAAGAAAAAGTCAAACGACAAACTTCTAACATAAAGCCCAAACCAATTGAAAAGGTAGAATACATAATGACATCACAGTTTTTACCATACGATAAGTAAAGTGACAAAGTGATTTATGAACTCTTAGGACTGTTAAAGATTTTGCTTAAGAGCAAGACGAGACTGAAGTTTTAGGATAAAAACATCTGTTGTCCCCTCTTGAGTGTAGGCAATACTTTCAGAGGACGAAAGCCAGTTGGGCCACCTTTCGTTCGCACTCCCTGTTTTACTCAGCCACTGTGCATCCCCTTTGCTGTTAGTAAGCCGTAAGTCGTAACCAATAATAGTTTGACCAAGTAACCTCGCTGCAGAGTACACCATCATATCTTTTTGAGGGTGCCATTTGGGATCTTTACCATATCCAAGCCACTTAATATCTCCGCGCTCATCTGCCATATAGACTTTTCCTGATTCTGTGGCCCAAGCTAGAAATAAAGCGTCAGCAGAAATGGAAAAACTTGTTATTTGATCATCTGTTCTAAATATATCTTTTAATAACAAGCCATTGGAACTCGACCACAAAACTGCACCCGGAGCAACGACCCAGTTCCCATTACTTTTTTTGTGAATCCTTTGCCATTGTGGAATTTTCATTCCTGGATAATCAAGCTTAACAACATGCACCCCACCTTCATAATAGAAAAAAGTACGAAAATCCTTAGGATAAAAAGTTAAATAACCAATTTGATATTTAAAACTTTCGATCAAAATGTGCTTTTTAGATGCACAATCAAAAGCTTTCAGCTGAACTTTTATCTGACCATTAACTTTGGAAGATTCTGTAT
This sequence comes from Pseudobdellovibrionaceae bacterium, assembly GCA_002711925.1. Classification (GTDB taxonomy): domain Bacteria; phylum Bdellovibrionota_B; class Oligoflexia; order Oligoflexales; family Bog-1112. Next base: position 8,487 of record PASJ01000037.1, read on the forward strand.
AAAAAAGACGAAAGCCATATGGCGACCAGAAAAAAGAATCTGACTGGTGAAATATTTTTGAGACAGTATAAATATCCTTGGTTTGGTACTCAAAAATTTTTAATTTATTGTCTTTTTTATCGATATAAGAAAAATACTTTTCATGTGGTGAAATAGAAAGCTGAGAAATAGAATCGTTAAATCTTACCCATGGTAAAACTTCAGGATTATGCAGGTTAGGTTTACCCAGCACAATAAACCCAAAGTCGAGAATGAAATATTGAACAAGAATAAGAAATAAAATTGTGTGTTTCATTTTAAACTCTCTTTTTAAATATGTTACAATCAAATTATAAGAATCTTCTAGAAATTATAACTTAAGGCCAAGGATATAGATAATTTTTGATCGAAAAATTTTTATCAACAGGTAAGAAATTAATTTATCTGTCTTTTTTGAAGATTTCATAATTTAACAAAAATATCATAGTTAGGAGTAAAAAAACGATGATAAAACCCCACAATTTAAAAGCTTTAACTTTGTCAGCTTTTGCTTTATTTAGTCTCTCTTCAAAATTATTTTCTGCACCAAAGGTAAAAAGTGCCTCTTCAGATTTAAACAAGAAAAAAAATGAACAATTAATAATATCTCAAGCAGACAGCAGCTTTGAAATCGATTTTGAAGATGCAGATAATCTAACAGGAAAAAGAAGATTACCCCTTGGCTCAATATTAAATAAAACTGAAATTAAAGATGATTATAACTTCATTACAATAAGAAAAAACTGGCACGACAAAATACTAAATTCTACGTATTCATTAAATACAGTACTTAAGAGAGCTAAAAAGACATTCGAATAAAAGTTATAAATAGCCTCTGTCTTCTTGGTCTTTTTCAATTGATCGGAACAAAGCTCCGAAATTTCCTTCACCAAATGATAAGTGATTTTTTCTTTGAATCATCTCAATAAAAATCGGACCAATAACATTTTTTGTAAAAATTTGTAGAAGATATCCTTTATCATCACCATCAACAAGTATATTAAGATCTTCAAGAACCTTATGGTCTTCTGTTACATTTTTCACCCGATCAAAAACCTCTTCATAATACTCTTTATCAATCGTTAGTGTTTTTATAGGAGTTTTTTTAACTGACTTTACACTGGAAACGATATCATCTGTTGAAAAAGCAATATGTTGTACTCCTGGTCCTTTATATTCTTCTAAGTATTCATTAATCTGCGATTTAGCTTCTGTCCCTTCGTTAATCGGAATACTGAAAGAGCCACAAGGAGATCTTAATGCATAGGATGTTAATCCTGTTTTCACACCTCTAATATCAAAATATTTAACCTCTTCAAACTCAAAAACATGTTTATAAAAGTCAGACCAGTGTTTCATTGTCCCCTTATGAACGTTGTTTGTTAAATGGTCTATTCTTGTAAAACCTTTACCTTTGATATATGAACTATTGTTAAAATCAAAACCCATACTTTCATAAAGGTTCTTATTTTCCTTATTAACAAAATAAATTAAACTATCTCCGATCCCAAAGGCTGAAGGAATTTTACTTCCAGACTCTAATGTATAATCACTTGAATCTAATGATATTTTTGCTCCTCTTTTTTGGGCTAAACTATACGCATGATCGACATCATTAAATCTCCATGCCATGGATGAAACACATGGACCGTGTGACCTTTCAAAAGAACGGGCAAAGGACTTATCATCGCTATTTAAAATAAAATTAATATTTCCCTGCCTATAAAGCTCTACTGCTTTTTTTTTATGACTAGCAACTTTTGTAAAACCGAAACTTTCAAATAAATCTCTTAATGAGTCTGCATCTGCAGAACAAAACTCGACAAACTCAAGTCCCGAAAGTCCGATTTCATTTTTTATCTTATTCATATTTAACCTTTCCAACTTTTCCAGTAATTTTTATTTTCTACACTTTCAGCATCATCTGATGCTACTAATGGATTTCTTGTATCAATCATAACAGCAATTTCATCTGTTCTCTCTAAGCTTTTTGCTTTTTCAACAGCACCTTTATGAGGTCCGTGATGGATTCCAGATGGATGATGAGTTATCATTGTTTTATCTATACCTTCCTTGGAAAAAAAATCACCACTATGATAAAAAAGCACCTCATCAAAATCTATATTCGAGTGGTAAAAAGGAACTTTCATCGCTTTTTCGTCTCCTGTTTCAAGGGGACGTGGTAAAAAAGAACAAATGACAAAATTTTTCGCAACAAAGGTTGTATGAGCAGAAGGAGGAAGATGGTACCTTTCACAGCTCAGTGGACGAATATCTTTTACATTCAATTTTATTGGACTTAAAGTACCTTTCCAGCCTACCGTTGTAATTGGCGGGTAAGGATAATGAACTCGAGTGTATAAATTATTTCTTTTAATGATAAGTTCATATTCATTTTCAAACTGAGAAGACTGAGGAAAAGTCATCTTTTTATCTAGATCAGGCACTTCTAATATAGCTGGATCAAAAAGAGCATGATGACCTAAAAGTCCTTTCTGAGGAAAATTAAATTTACTGTTTGATTCAATAATGAGGAAAGAAGTCGCTGACTCTGGACTCAATAGATAAACACAACCTTTTGGTATTTGAATGTAGTCTCCAACCTCATAGGTAAAAGTTCCAAAGTCTGTAAAAATTTTTCCATGCCCACTGTGAACAAAGAAAAGATCGTCACCGTCGGCGTTTCTAAAACAATAGTTCATTTTATGTTTTAAAAGACAGTAGTCTATCTTTAAATCATTATTAAAGAGGATGTTCTTTCTATTTTCTAAAAAACTGTTACCGGTAAAATCTAATTTTGAAAGGGAATAAGATCTTGGCTTTAAGGGGCCTTCAATGTTTGTCCACCCAACAGGTGAATGTTCCCTATAAATATGGGCATAATCTCCAAAAAAACCTTCTCGCCCATACTCTTCTTCATATAAACCATCGGGAACACCTACATGAGCTTGCTTAGTCACAACACCACGAACATAAGGTATCATAGCTTATTGCCTCATACTTAATAACATGAAACATTCGTCAAAATGTTATACGCTACATTTAATAGTTTATAAACATGAAAAAGCAATAAAATATATCTGAAATAATTTTTATATTTTTCATAAATATATGACACCTATTCAAAATATAAAAAAATAATTCAAGTTATGTCTCGCTGTAAAAAATTTGGGCTTATGAACAAGACTATTTATTCTTCCTTCTCTAAAAATACAGCTAAAAAATTTATTATAGACACCTAAATATCAACTTGTAAGAATAAATTACATCAAGTAAAATTACTATTTATACTTGATGATATCAAAGTACGAGTAATATTAATCTCAGTTCTTAATCTAAGATAAATTTGAGAATTATAGTTTACTATTCATTACCCTTTAATCTTTAAGAACTCGATTAAATATAAAAATTTAGAAAAAGGCTTCAAAAAAACATGACAGCAACAACATACCTTATTCTTTTCCAAATTATCCTTATTTTATGGAGTGCCTCGGGTTTAGTAGCAAAAATGATGAGTTTAAGTTCTGAGTCTTTAACTTTTTATAGAATGCTAATCTCCACTGTGATCTTTATAGCTATTTCTAAAACTCAAAAACATATCCCTACAAGAAACACCTTAGCAAGTAGAAACTTGGCTCTTTTGTCGGGATTGTTTTTGACTCTACATTGGTGGGCTTTTTTTGAATCAATTAAAGTGTCAACTGTTTCTATAGGTGTTATATGTTTATCTGCTTGTCCTTTCTTTACAACTCTGATTGAGCCAATATACAAAAGAAAAACTATGAGCCTTTATAATATTATCCTTTCTTCTCTTGCTGTTTCAGGTATATCGATAATTTTTCACTTTGAATCTCATTATAAATCTGGAATAGCTTTAGGCTTATTTGGTTCTTTAACACTGGCTATAAACACTATAATCACAGAAGAATTATCGAAGAAGATCTCTCCTACGCTGATAATAAAATATCAAATGTTATCTGGTTCTATACTTGGCTTTCTCTGGTTTTTCATAACAGATAGCTTTGAAACATTGATCATAAAAAATTATTTTGATCTTGGAGGAGTCTTTTTCTTATCGTTATTTTGTACATCATTTACTATGTGGTTCAATGTCAAGTGTCTAAAAGTTTTAGGGTCATTTTCAATTGTCTTATCTGCAAATATGGAATCAATTTATGGAATTATTTTAGCTCTAGTATTTCTAGGACAAAGTGAGTATATGCACACAGGTTTTTACTGGGGGTCTTTAATTCTTATCTTAACTGTTTTTATCGATTGGTATTTTAGACACTCAATTCACAAGAACTCCCAACACCCCCAAACATAAGCGAAAAGAGGAAGGAAATGAAAATTTTATACCCCGCTAGAGAGCCTTATAACACAGATTATTTACAAGTCTCATCAAAACATAAAATTTACTTTGAACAATGTGGATCTCCTAATGGTAAAAATATTGTTTTTCTTCACGGAGGTCCTGGAGGAGGGATTGCCCCCGAGCATAGACAATACTTTAATCCTGAAAAATGGAATCTTACTTTATTTGATCAAAGATCCTGCGGTAAAAGCATTCCTTTTGCCTCATTAGAGGAAAACACAACGGATGATCTTATCGAAGATATGGAAAAGTTAAGAGAAAAACTTAAAATAAAAAAATGGTGTGTTTTCGGAGGCTCGTGGGGATCAACTCTAGCATTAGCCTATGCAATCAAGCATCCGGAAAGATGTTCAGCATTATTTTTAAGAGGTATATTTCTTTTAAGAAAAAAGGAAATTGATTGGTTTTATCAAGCTGGGGCTAGTCGAATTTTCCCTGATGCTTGGGAAAACTATATAAAAGATATTCCACATACTGAAAGAGACAACTTGCTTCAAGCATACTATAAACGACTAACATCTAATAACATAGAGGAAAGAATAAGTGCAGCAAAATCATGGTCGTGCTGGGAAGCTGCAACATCAAAACTTATTCAAGATGCAAACTTAATTGATTCTTTTTCAGATGAAAAATTTGCTACAGCTTTTGCTCGAATTGAGTCTCACTACTTTACCAATAAGGGATTTTTCCCTGAAGATAATTATCTTCTAAACAATATAAATAAGATAAGAAAAATACCTGGATTTATAGTACATGGACGCTATGATATTGTTTGCCCTGTTGAATCTGCTTGGGAACTTTCGAAATTATGGCCTGAAGCAGATCTGAAAATTATTCCCGACGCAGGACACGCCCTGAACGAAACAAACATAACAAAAGCTATACTAAAAAATCTTGATAGCTTTTAGACTGAGCAAAGCTGTTGTATCAAGTTTACAATTTTCTCTGCTTCTTCTATGGTATTTGTTGGTGAAAGGCTAATTCTTATAGAGCTTCCTGCCTCCTCTTCATTGAAACCCATGGCTATTAAAACCTGGCTTGGTTCTACAAGACCTGAAGAACATGCACTACCACTGGAAACAGCTACCCCTGCAAGCTCAAAGCGAAGAAGAAGTTCTTGAACATCTCTTCCTTTGATATGAAAACTGATTGTATTACAGGAGGTTAAACCCTGATCACCATGGATAACCAAAGGAGGTAAACCACATATTCTCTCAACTATGTATTGTTTTACTTCTAAAGTTTTTTGAGACCACAAACCTTCTTGTTTGAGGTCTTTGAGCTTCAAACCAAATGAAATAATACCCGGTAGATTTTCAGTACCAGCTCGATGTCCCAGCTCTTGAGAACCTCCTTGCAAAAAAACATATTTCTCTGCATCAGGATTTTTCAAATACAAGGCACCAACCCCCTTGAAACCTCCAATCTTATGAGAAGAAAAAGAAGCACTATCAAGTAAAGAATCGCGAAGCCATGAAAGTTCACACTTTGCGAGCGCTTGAACAGCATCAACGTGAACATGAATAGAAGAGTTTATCCTTTTTATACAGTCAGTCAAAAATTTAACGTCATTAACAACACCAGTTTCGTTATTCACGTACAAAAGAAACACTGCACGAATACATGATGAATATTTTTGGACAAGATCAAGTAACTCTTCTTTTTTGTATAGACCTCGACTATCAACAGGAAAATAGAGCAACTTCAATTTTTGTTGTTTTTCTAATTTTTTCAACGGAACAGAAATAGATGGATGCTCGGTTTTAGAAAGGAGAACGTTTTGTACTTCTTGATTATGAGAGCAAAGAGATTGAACAACAATATTATTTGATTCTGTTGCTCCCGAAGTAAAAAAGACTTGTTTCGTATCCACCTGTAAATAGTCAGCAAGATAAAAACGTGATTTCTCTAAACCTGACTTAGCTTGACGTCCATAATAATGAGTACTAGAGGGGTTACCATCAATCTTTTCTAAAATAGTAAAAACTTCTTTATAATGCTTTGAAGAGCAAGGAGATGAAGCGTTATGATCAACATAAATTTTTTCCATACAAAATCCGAGATCCAAGAATTAAATATGAATCGTGCTCCATTCGGAAAAGTTTTTAAAACGTCCTTCCATACTTCTTTTGCTGTATTTTTTAGGCTTAACTTTCTTTTTCTTTTCAATAAGACCAGCAACAAGAAGAACTTCTTCCATGTTTTTAACAGGATAAAATTCAACTTCACTTGTAACTTCTTTGGGCAACCCGTGTAAATCGAACCAGTTGGTATAAGGTAAAACAACTTGTTTTTTACCGTAGCGGTGAGCAGCGATGACTTTTTCGTGTATCCCCCCTACAGGTAAAACATCTCCACGTAATGTTATTTCACCAGTCATAACCAAAGAAGACGGAATTGGTTTAGACAAAAACAGACTAACAAGTGTTGAAAATATAATACAACCAGCGCTAGGGCCGTCTTTTGGGGTAGCACCATCGGGAAAATGAAGGTGAATATCACTTTTTTCAACATCTTCTCTTTCAAGATTGATAGAGTCAGCGTGGGCAATAAGGTATGATAAACACGTTTGAGCACTTTCTTGCATTACTTTGCCTAGGCTTCCGGTTAAAATAACCTTTCCTTTTTCACCAAGAGATTTAACTTTGCGCGCCTCAACATAAAGAATATCACCACCATGAGTTGTGTAGGCAAGTCCGATACCTACGCCAACAGGTAAATTGTCTCCAAACGGTTCTTCCATATACTTAGGTGGACCCAAATATTTAAAAAGATTTTCTAAACTTAATTGATCAACCTTTGTAGACTTAGCAACAAGACTTGTAACAATTTTTCTTGCAATTGCCGTCAGCTGCCTTTTCAACTGCCTCACACCCACTTCTTTGGTATAATTTCTTATGATCAAACGAATCATCGGCTCGCTTAAAGAAAACTGCTTTGCATTTAATTTAAGCTCTTTCCTGATTTGTGGTATTGCATATTTAAGAGCAATTTTAATTTTTTCCTGTTCAGCATAACCAGGAATTTCCACAAGCTCCATACGATCTAACAAAGGAGCCGAAATGTCATAGGGATTATTAGCAGTTGCAACAAATAGAATGTCAGACAAGTCATAAGGTACAGACAGATAATGATCAACAAACTTCTTATTTTGCTCAGGGTCTAAAACCTCTAATAAAGCAGAGGAAAGATCCCCATGGTGATCTCCACCCACCTTGTCTATTTCATCAAGCAAAACCACAGCTTTAGTTGATTGAACTTCTTTTAAAGCTGTAATAATTTTTCCAGGCATGGATCCAATATAAGTTCGACGATGACCACGGATCTCTGACTCGTCTTTGACTCCCCCGAGTGAAATCTTTGCAAAAGGAAGCCCTAAAGACTTAGCAATAGACTTTCCAAGAGAAGTTTTACCTACCCCGGGCGCTCCTGAAAGTAATAAGATTTGCCCGGAGTGTTTACCTTTATGCTTCAAAACAGCTATGTACTCGACAACTCTTTCTTTAACTTTATCAAGACCATAGTGTTCGCTATCGAGAGTTTTTTTCGTCTTTTCTAAACTTAATTGAGACTTCTTTGTAGTAACAGGCCCCCAAGGAAGTTCTGTTAAACATGTTAAATAGCTCCATGAGACCATGTACTCAGGTGATCCAGGAGACATTAAGTCAAGACGATCGAGCTCTTTTTCTGCTGCAACTTTAACATCGTCAGGCATAGGTAGGGCGTCTATTTCTTTTTGCAGTTCCTCAATCTCATCACCTTCTTCGTCATCTCCTAGCTCTTTTTTAATAGCAATAAGTTGCTCTTGAAGAAAGTTTTTACGAAGCTTGTCTTGTAAATCATTTTGTAAATTCTTTTGAATCTTGTTGGAAATCTGGAGAAGTTCTAGCTCTCGAGAAACAAATTTGATCAAAAGTTTTGTACGACTCTTTAAAGAAAAATTTGTCAATAAAGACAACTTTTCTTCCAAAGAAATCGAAAGATATGGGCTAACAAGATGTCCAAGTAAGGATGGATCTTCTGCTCCACCCAAAAGAGCAGCTGTCTCTGGAGTAATTGAAGGGTTTAACTTAACCATTTTCAAAGTCAAATCTTTTAAAGCCTTAACGTTCCCAGAGAAGTTGACTGTTTGCGTATAATTATCATCATCTCTATACATGGGTTTTACGGAAAAGCCAGCCTCTGTCTTCTGAAAACCTTTGATTTCAAAGCGCCTTTCCCCTTTGATTATGGCCCCCATTTCTCCATTTTGAAGACGGGCTATACTTGAAATAACACCTTCAGTACCAACCAAAGAAAGCCCCTTTTTAAGCTGACTTAATGACTTTGGTGACTTTTGTCCTAGCCCTGTAACAACCCCAAAACGAATAGGTTTTTTCATAACCGCAGAAAGGTCATTCAAATTAGAGTTATTTTGTGACGTCAAAACCATCGTCGCTTCAGGAAAAAGAACCATATTAGGCAAGATAAGAAGCGGCAAGCTTTCTTGTTGCCCCTCTTCTCCAAGGGTTTTTTCCTTCAAGGGTTTGCTTTTGTTTGTTTTTTTGCTGTTCTCTAAGTTTACACTCATGTAATTACACTTTTGCTTGTTACAGGTGGAAAATAAAAATCGAATCAATCTATGACTTTTGGCACTTGAAATTAACCGAAGAGCATAAAATTAGCAACCATGGATATTTAACTTATTGTTTTTAATAGATTAAATAAAACAAGAAAAACCAGCCAAGCTTAGCCTCAAATTGTAGCAAAAAAACTGTAGCAAAAAGCTCACCAGAAGGACTGGTAAAAACAACTAAATCAAGTTTTTTCCCAGAGATTGTTGAAGAAATACATCACTGTTTTCAACGGCTGGAGCATACAAAAAGATGCAGCCGTTCATTGGATTTTTTGCCGTTCTCAATCACTTCAAAAGTAGCAATTATGTTTACTTTCACCTTGTTTATAATTTGTGGCTATGTGACAAAGCGCCCCCCTTTTTCCATTTAAGTCGATCATTTCCACAAGAAAAAAAAGACACGTCAAGACTGTCAGCTACAATATTTTTTTTTCACAGACTTTAAGTGAGCTAGGATATTTTCCAAGAATTGTCAGCTGAACAAATTTTCTTATCTTTTAAAGGAAAGGCTCGATGTTCATATTTTTTGACTGAGGTGAACTTAAAAATTAAAAATAGCTGGATCGAAATAAAATTTTCGTTTTACTCCTTAAAGGATGAGATAAATTATTTTTTATTTTCCAAGCGAAAATTAAGTATTATCTTACTTTAAAACAAAAATGTTCTATGCCGCATCTAAAGTGAGGGTTTTTAACCACAAAAGATAAAAAGAATTTATATAAGATTCTTTAAAAAACCCGCCAACCGCTAGCGAGAACAATCTCATCTTTTAACGAAGAAATCCTAGCCTGCTAAGTTTTATTTCGTTAAAACATGATCATTAACAAATGATGTTTCATTCCCCCAAGGTGTTCGCTTAAAAATGATTAACTTATTACAGCACAGTATGTTTGAAGAAGTTTTATTCCCAAGTACGAAAAGCCAACAGTCCGCCAAGAACACAGAGCTTTGCTTGAGAAAGCATGTACGCTTCCAGACTCATCCAGCTCAAAATATCAAAGACTCTACTTGGGTTATCTTCGATTTTGAAACTACAGGTTTAGATTCAAGTTACGATAGAATCATCGAGATCGGAGCTCAAAAGATACAAAACAATGTGGTTATTGATCAATTTGAGTCATTGATCGACATCAAACAAGATTTGCCAAATATTGTACAAAAGCTAAGCGGCATCACCAACAAAATGCTCAAAGGTCAACCTACAATTGAAAGCATCTTACCGCAATTTCTCAACTTTATTGAGGGCTCTATTCTTATTGCCCATAACGCTGCATTTGACCTTGGTTTTTTAAAAGCAGAAAGTTACCGACAAGGCATCGACTTAACATGGTCAACTCTTTGCAGCCTAAAGTTAGCACGAGACCTTCTTCCTGACCTTGAAAGAAAGACATTGGACGCGCTAGCTAATTATTACGAGCTAAGCTTTGAAGCGCGACACAGATCTATTGGTGACGTGAAAGTCACGAAAGACGTGCTAGAAAATTTACTGGAAAACGAAGGATCATATTTAAAAACTTGGCAACAATTTGAACCTTATCGTGTGGAATAAATTATGATTATCAAAAGCAACGTAGATTCAACATCAGAACAATTTAAAAAAAACCATAAATTCCATGCAAGACAAGTGAATGAATTAAATGAAATCGTTGAAAAACTAGCTAAAGGTGGAGGAGAAAAAGCCTTTGAAAAAGAACACCAGAAAGGTAAGTTAACAGCAAGAGAAAGAATCAAACTTTTAGTAGATGAAGACACAGATTTTCTTGAGCTATCTTCACTTGCAGCATATGAAACTTACAAGGAGTACGTTCCTAGTGCTGGAATTATTTGTGGTGTGGGTCAAGTTGAAAATCAACTATGTATGGTCATTGCCAATGATCAAACAGTAAAAGGAGGAACTTACTTCCCCTTGACTGTTAAAAAACACCTTAGAGCCCAAGAAATCGCAGAAAAAAATCGCCTTCCTTGTGTTTATCTTGTGGACTCCGGGGGAGCTTTCCTACCAAAGCAAGATGAAGTTTTTCCTGATAGAGATCACTTTGGCCGTATCTTTTTTAACCAAGCAAAAATGAGCTCAAAAAGTATTCCACAAATATCGTCCGTTCATGGTTTGTGTACAGCTGGTGGAGCTTATATTCCAGCAATGTCAGATCAGACGGTGATTGTAGAAAAAACGGGTTCAATTTTTCTTGCAGGTCCACCTCTTGTAAAAGCTGCAACGGGTGAGATTATAACCTCAGAGGAATTAGGTGGAGCGAAAGTTCACACCTCAATTAGCGGAGTGAGTGACCATATAGCTGTTAATGATGAACATGCCCTTGCAACTCTTCGCGATATTATAAGATACTTAGGACAAAAAGAAAAATCACCTGTAAAACTTCAGATGCCAAAAGATCCCCTTTACCCCATGGATGAGGTCCTTGGAATTCTACCTGAAGAACAAAGTAAATCGTTTGATGTAAGAGAAATTATAGCTCGACTTTGTGATGGCTCCGAGTTTTTAGAATTCAAAAAAAACTATGGTTCAACTCTTGTCACAGGTTATGCCCATATTAAAGGTATACCCGTTGGAATCGTTGCAAATAATGGAGTTCTATTTTCAGAAAGTGCTTTGAAAGGGACTCACTTTATTACAAGCTGCTGTCAAGAAAATATTCCAATTCTCTTTCTTCAAAACATTACCGGATTTATGGTCGGTAAAAAATATGAGCATGAAGGAATAGCTAAACATGGAGCAAAGCTGGTTCATGCTGTAGCGAATGCAAACGTTCCCAAAGTCACACTTATTATTGGTGGAAGCTTCGGGGCAGGAAACTACGGAATGTGTGGTAGAGCTTTTGACCCAAACTACCTTTTCACCTGGCCAAATGCACGAATTTCTGTTATGGGTGGGCCACAAGCTTCACAAGTTCTTGTTACTGTTAAAAAAGATCAACTTGCTCGAAAAGGTGAAAAATTAACAAACGAAGAAATAAAAAAAATCGAAGAAAGTATTAAGCGTAAGTACGAAAAAGAAGGTCATGCATATTATGCTTCAGCTAGACTGTGGGATGATGGCATTATTGACCCAAGACAAACACGGAAAATATTAGGACAAGCCTTTGCTTCCACACTTCATTACCCCTGGAGTAAAACTCACTTTGGTGTCCTACGTATGTGAGCAAGCCAAGGTTTAAAAGCAAAACACTATATTCTATAGGATAAATTTGTTATGCAAAAAAAAAGCTCTATAAGAATTGGTAATGCTAGCGGATTTTGGGGAGACGATCCTAAAGCTCTCCACCGACAACTCTCCTTAGGTTCAGTCGATTACATAACAATGGATTTCTTGGCAGAAATCACCATGTGTATTCTTAAAAAGCAGATGAAAAAAAAACCATCTCTTGGTTATGCAACCGACTTTGTCTCCATGATTGATGAAACCCTAGAAATTATTCTTGAAAAAAAAGTTAAGATCATTAGTAATGCTGGAGGAATCAACCCCAAAAAGTGTGCAGAAGTCATAAAAGAAAGAGCAAAAGCAAAAGGCTTAGAAGTAAAAATTGCTGTTGTCTTTGGCGACGATATACTACATGACCTCGAAAGCATAGAGAGAGAAGGCGTTTCTTTTCAAAATATGGAAACAGGAGAGTCTTTTGATCAAGTAAAAGATCGAATTGAGGCTTCAAATGTATACTTTGGGGCACTTCCCGTAGTTAAAGCTCTTGATAAATGGGACCCGGATATTGTTATAACTGGTCGTGTTACAGATACTGGTATCAGCCTTGCTCCAATGATACATGAATTTTCTTGGTCAATGACAGACTGGAATAAACTTGCATCAGGAATTGTAGCCGGACATATCTTAGAGTGTGGTAGTCAAGTTAGTGGAGGTAATTTTACAGATTGGCAAAAAATTGAAAACTATAAAAACATAGGCTATCCAATCGTCGAAGTGAATAAAGACTCTTCATTCACTGTTTCGAAACATCCAAACACTGGGGGTTTAATTTCATCAGATACTGTAAAAGAACAAATATTTTACGAAATGGGAGACCCAAAAAACTATATCAGTCCCGATGTTATTGCAGATTTTTCCACTATTAAAATAGAACAGAAAGAGAAAAACAAGGTTTTTGTTTATAACACAAAAGGACGACCAGCAACGCCATATTACAAAGTCTCCATGGCTTATGAAAATGGCTATAAAACAAGTGGGTCTTTGATTATTTCTGGTCCTAACGCTATTTTAAAGGCAAAAAAATTTGCTGAAGTTTTTTGGGAACGTTGCGAAGATAGTTTTTTACAGACATCAACAGACTTCATTGGATGGAATGCCTGTCATCAGTCCTTATGTGAACAAGAGCATGCCAATGAAATTCTTTTATCTCTTGGGGTAAGAGACCATGATGAAAAAAAGGTCAGAAGGTTTAGTAAATCAATTCCCTCACTTATTTTAAGTGGGCCACCAGGGGTAGCTGTTCTGGGTGCTCCTTCTAAAATTCAATCTATTATAAGCTATTGGCCAAGCCTCATTGATAAGAAATTTATCAAAGCAATCATTTCTATGGAAAATGAAAACAAAGAGATTGAGAATACTTTTGTTGGTGAAGATCACTCAATTTTAATTAGTGAAAAAGATATCCAAAGAGTTTCTGAACCATCAAAAAATATCGAAGAAACAATCGCTTCGGATCAACAAGATAAAACCTCTCCTTTATCTAAAATTTGCTTAACAAGAAGTGGAGATAAAGGAGACTCCGTCAATATTGGAGTTATTGCTAGAAATGAAAGATGTTATTCTTTTTTAAAAGAAATACTGACAGCACAAAAAATAAAAAATATTTTCCAACAGTTTTGTAAAGGACCAGTAACAAGGTATTCTCTTGATAATCTCGGAGGACTAAACTTTATTCTTGATCAAAGCCTTGGTGGTGGTGGAAGCTCAACACTAAGAGTTGATGCTCAAGGTAAAACGTTTGCTCAAGCTTTACAAACATACCAAATCCACATACCAAATAATATTCTTTCAGACGTTTAAGTCTTAGAAAGAGAAAAAAGGACTTTAAGAATGTATGAAACAATAAAATTAGATTTTAATAAAATTGAAACTGAGAGGACAGACTCAATTGCAATTTTGACTTTATCCGTACCTGAAAAAGCAAATGCGCTCAGTAAAAAAATGGTTTCTGAAATAATACAAGCAACAACTGAAATAGAAACAAATCACAACTGTCGAGCTCTTATAATAAGAGGGTCGAGCAAACATTTTTCAGCGGGAGCTGACCTTCAGTGGATGAAAGAATCTATCAGCCTTAATGAAAGACAAAATCTTGAAGAAGCACAAGAGCTGGCCTCTATGTTTGAAAAAATATATCGTTTGAAAAAACCAACTCTTGCAATTATCGAAGGAGCAGCGTACGGAGGTGCTTTAGGTATGATTTGCGCTTGTGATGTTAGTTTTGCTTCAGACGAAGCCTCTTTTTGCTTGAGTGAGATAAAGCTCGGTCTTATACCTGCTGTCATTCTTCCTTATTTAGCTAGAAAAATTAACCCAGGCTCCCTAAGACGATTGAGCTTAACTGGCAAAAAATTTGAAAGCAAATATGCTAAAGAAATTGGCTTGATCGAACACACGTGTAATAAAAGTAACCTAGAATCATCAGTGCGAGAAGAATTGCAATACATTTTAACTTCAGGACCAGATGCTATTGCTGCACTAAAAACAATACACCAATCGATTGAAGATAATAGTCGCAAACAAAGTGATGCTACGTCAAAAGCTATAGCAATGGTTAGGACACAAGATGAAGCACAAGCGGGTCTAAAATCCTTTTTTACAAAAAACAAACCCTATTGGATGTTGACACTTCCAGAAAAATGGACTCTCAGTGAATAAAAAAATTAAAAGACTATTCATAGCCAATAGAGGCGAAATTGTTAGGCGAATAGCGTATAGTGCAAAAAAACTAGGTATAGAAACAAGTTGTATTATTTCTAAAAAAGCTCCTCTATTTTTAAGACCTTTAATTTCGAATTTTATTTTAGTTAAAGAGGAAAATCTCAAGCTTTATCTTGACTCTGATCGCTTAATAAATATTGCAATTCAAAATAACTGCGACGCAATTCACCCTGGCTTCGGCTTTCTTTCTGAAAATGCTGATTTTTGTCAAAAAGTACAAGATGCAGGTTTAACATGGATAGGTCCTTCTTCTTCTGCAATTAAGTTAATGGCTGATAAATCATCAGCTCGATCTCTAGCTCACAAGCTTAATATTTCATGTACCAAAGGTGTAAACGACTTCATTTATGAAAACAAAAAAAATCTTGAAAGCCTTATAAATCATTTTAATGAAAATGACTTTCCACTTTTAATAAAAGCTTCCTGGGGAGGAGGGGGAAAGGGTATGCGTCTCGTAAATGAACCGAGGCAGCTAGAAGAAATGATTATTCGAGCAAGCTCCGAAGCAGAAAATGCTTTTGGTAAAAAGAATCTTATTATCGAACAATACATTTCTCAAGCAAGACATGTAGAAGTTCAAGTCTTAGCTGATAAAAATGGTGAAATTCAAATTTTGGGAGACCGCGACTGTTCTATCCAAAGACGTCATCAAAAAATAATAGAAGAAGCCCCTGCTCCAAACCTTAGCCCATCATTGAGAGAAGAGTTACATCTAGCAGCTAAAAAGCTAGCAAAATCTGTTCAATATGAAAGCTGTGGCACAGTAGAGTTCATGGTACCAACAAATACTAGAGATGATAAATATTACTTTCTCGAAATGAACACAAGACTGCAAGTAGAACACACCGTGACTGAAGAGGTCTTTTCAATCGACCTTGTAGCCTGGCAATTAAAAATAGCTCAAGGAGAAACCCTAAATAAAACAACAAGAAACAAACAAGTTAAAGGACATAGCATTCAAGCAAGAATTTATGCTGAAGATGTCGAAAAAAATTTCCTACCCTTTCCTGACGCAATCCATGGATTTCTTCCTTTTCAAATGCACGGCATTCGCTGGGAAATAGGCATTGACTGCAAAGATGAAATTAGTAATGAATTCGACCCTATGCTAGCAAAAGTTGTCAGTACCTCAGAAACTCGCAAGGAGGCCATAGAACAGCTTAACTTTGCTTTAAAAAATACTTTCCTTGCCTCAACAGCAAGCAACAAAGAATTTATCCAGAATATCCTTGAAAACCCTTCTTTTATAGAATGTCCTCAAAGTACAAATTTTATTCAAGAAAAAATTCAAGAGATTCTTGAATCAATTAATGCAAAAAAGGAGCTTTCAAAAGAAAAAATTGATTTCATACTGCCCACTTTAAAATCATATATACAAAGAAATAAGAGAACAACTCACGTTAGCATTAGTGAAATTAGTAAATCTGCTTTTTCATTTAAACCAACAAACACTAGTGTCAATTCTGAAAATTTTGAGAACAAGAACCTAACTATTGAAGCCATTTACTCAAACGTAGATCTTATAAGTAAACTTGTTATCTTCAGTATTTTAGACACAAAAAATAATAAGCATTGTGCCACAGCTAGCTACGCAAGTTTAAAAGACGGAAGAGAAATTTATTTTATTGATTATAATGGATCACTGTTTAGAAAAGAAAAAAAGAAAAAACAAATAAAGTGGACTACTGTCACAAAAAATGACAGTGAAGATAAAGAAATTTCATCTCCAGTTCCTGGTAAAATAGTAAAAGTATTAATTGAAAAAAATAAAAAAATTAAAAAAAATCAAGCATGCTTTATCCTGGAGTCTATGAAGATGGAGTTCGATATAAAGTCCAACGCTGGTGGAACCGTCAAAGATATTATCGTCAAAGAAGGTGAAGTTGTAACAGCTGGTAAAATTCTAGCGCAACTCCAATAAACAGCAAGGTGAGAAAATGAACAAGATCAATAATTTTATCCAAAAATCAGGTTTCAAGGTATTATCACTAGCAAACCTTTCACAGTGTGAATATAGCCTTATACTTTATTTATTAAATTGTGAAGCTTCTGGACTACAACAAATTGTAACAACTTCCCATGAACTCTCAGCACTTATAAACCATAACGAAGAAAAGATTGAAGAAAGTATTGAAGAGTTACATAAAAAAAATATAATTAAGATTCGTTCAAATAACAATAAATATCACGTTGAAGAAACTGACCCATATTCTTTATCATTACAACTGGATTTAACAAAGTGGAAAATAGATGAAAAAAACACAGGTTCTATTGACGACGCGATAGTATACCCGTTTTCACGAATAGATGAGAAGTCACTTCAAATTGTCAAAAAAAGTAAAAAAGAAGAATCAATTGAGGAAGCATGTTTATCTGTAATATCGTGTTTTTTACAAAAAGAAAATTTAAATGAGGACGATATTAAAAACAACAAATCATCTGCACAAATACTAGTTGAAACATACCCTTTAGAACATGTCTTAGAAATCCTTACCCACTTTAAAGATGATATAAAAACATTAAGCCTCTTGGCCAGTTCATGGGAACATTATCATGATAAGTTCTTAGATGAAAATCACGAGATTGACTTTAGTCAAGCGAAGAAAAGACATAGTAAAAGTGATTCAAGCCTTAGAAAAGAAGCTATTAGATGGCTAACAAAAGCCGAAGAAAAACATTTAAGCAAAGATGAGATTTCGATTTTAAACCTCATATCTACTCACAAGCACCCGAGGAGACAGCTTTTCTGGGCATATCAAGCTAAGCATAACTACAAAAATCTTAAAGATTTTTTTGATGAAAACGCAAAACATATGTTACCTGTTACAACTTCTGGGTCTATTATAAAACCCCCATCAAAAAAGAAGTAAATGATATAAAAAAATACGCTGTAAAAAATATTCTATAGTATAGATAAATTTTTCTTTTGAGTGGCTCTTAAAAAAGACTTATCATATAATTCTACTTGCCTTTTCCAAGAAAACCTTTCCATATACTTTTGCAATAACTGAATATTATATGATCTTACCTTTTCAGGATCCTTGGTAAAAAGAAGCATCCTTTCTAATAAATCATCAAAACAACTGTAAAGATGATACTTATGAAGAGAATCTGGAATAATTTCTGGATAGCTCAGCTTATCAGGAAGCAATGGGTAACATTTACAAAAAATGGCTTCTACAGTACTTAATCCAAAAAATTCGTGCTCAGTAGTTGAGATTAAAAGATCAGAAAGTTGAAGTTTTTCCAAATATTTTATTCTACTATTTTCCCATGAAGAACATATTATAGAATTTGAAAAATCATACTCAATTTTTTCTAAGTATGGATTTAATCTTTTAGACCTCTGACCACATAAAATTAAATTAAATTTATGATTTTTGTTTTTTAAAGATAAAAGCAACTCATAAAATAAATCTGGTCGCTTATCGTATTCCCAACGATGATTCCAAACAATAGTTAGATCTGTAGTTTTTTTTATAACTAATCCTTTTACCAATGAACTATCGTCAACACCAAGGTATAAAACTTGTTTTTTCTTTTTATTAATTAACTCTTTTAAATATTTTCGTTTACTCGGAAAGTGAGTAATGTATCGATTTAAATTGGAAATAAAATCCTCTTGATGCCAAAAACTGTTAAACCAGATTTCATCAGCACATAAAATAGATTTAAGGTGAATCATAACAAAGTGAAAATCTCTTCGATCACATGACAACATGGGAAGTGTTAGTTGATTCTCATGGAAGTAAATGATCTTTTTACTTGCTTCAAAAGTCTTAAAATATAAACCAAGAAAAGAAGAAAGATCAAAATAATCACTACAGAAAAGAATATCTACATGACTAGGCAGATCTTCTACTTTATCTGAAAAAAGAAATGGACTAAGACATGTACTGTATTTCCATTGTTTTGCTTTACTAGTCCAAAGAATAATATTATGATGACTGAACTTTTTCAGTCCCTCTAAAAAATTTTTGTGACTTTCTGTATTATAAGGCTCAACAGCAAGTATAGTTAATTTTCTATCATAATCATTATTTTTTATCGAAATATGCAGCCACCTTCTCTTCTTGTTCGTTAGCGATATCTTCACTTAAAAGAAAATTAAAATCTATTTTTTTATTCACTGAATGATTTTTATTTTTACTCTCAAGAATCAAATCATCAGTACCATCATCATTTATATCAGCCATATACACACCCATGGAATCCTTTGTTTCATCTATATTAAGAAAATAATCAAACTCACTAAAGGTTCCATCACCATGATTTTTTAAAACAATATCTTTTACGAAACCCATAGCAGAATATGAAGTCCAGACTTTTTTATCTCTTGTCTGATACAAAATTTTTTCATTCTCTACTATGGATGTATATAACTTAGAGTCATCGAAAGAGGAAGGCATATTTTTTAATAAAGCAGCCAATTTTAAAAACTCATACCTTGTGATTAGACTTGAAATGTCAGCATACTTAATTTCTCCAGACCAGCCTCCTCTTGCGATATAAATATCTTGATAACCATCCTTATTGAAATCAAAAAAACCTAGATCTCTGATAGCATAGAAATTATGTTTTATTTTTTCAAGCTCAAGCTCAATTAAATTATCTTCTTGTCTTAAAAAAATGTACAAACCTTTAGTAATGAAATTATTTTTAATTTTGTCAGAAATTTTAGCATTCCAATTATCTTTGCAAGAACTTAGGAATCTTTCTGATTCTTTCCAAACAAATTGAGAGAGAATCAGGTCATCACTACCATCATTATTTAGGTCCTCCCATGTTATTTGACTCCTTTTTTGTGCCTTAACATTAAATTTACGTTCAATTACTTTTTGAAGCTCTGAACCATTATTATTGACATACACATAAAACTTTGGATTACTAGGATCAAGGATAAACAAGTCAGACAAACTATCTTTATTCCAATTAACAAGGCTATATTTTTTATCTGAAAACTCGAGTGTTTGATCGAAATTTTCATTATTTTTTTTCTTGAAAAGAAAATATCCTCTATTTTCAATATAGCCTGATAGATTTTTTAAATGTAAAATTTTTCCAGATTTTTCTGAAAATGGGATCAATATATCATCATAACCATTACCATTAAAATCAGCAACCAGAACCTCTATGCTTAGATCGTCCGCTAATTTAACATTTGTATAATTATCCTCATAGACTTTTTGATATTTATTGTCATTTTTTTTATAGATAATGATTCCTAAATAATTTTTGTTTTTATTAAAGGTAATTACAAAAAGATCTTTTTTTCCATCATGGTTAAAATCATGAAATTTAATATATCTAATATTATCTTTTATTTTTAAGCTTTGAAATGCTTTACTAGATAATTGACTAGTCTGGTCGTCAAAATTATAAAATGCTAAACCATTTGACTGTTTTAATGATAAGACATTACCATCAACAGCTGTATAATTTTTTGAAGCCTCTTCATGACTGATCCCATGAAAGCTTTTTTGTTCCTCACTTTTTTGATATGAGTAACTTTTATTATAATAGAAACGGTTCATTGTATCAAACTTAAGATGTTCGATCTGCCAGAAACCTTTTGTTCTTTTTAAGTTAATGGTCAAATTTCCTTTATCTACAACTTTAGAGCCTTTTTCTATAACTCCTCTAGTTTCTAAAATAATGTTTAATTTTCTTCTAACAGGCATAGTTTTAAGTGGCTGTCTCCAATCTTTTTCAATAAGATATTTTACGGTAAAAACGTTTACTGAATCAATTTTTATAAAAGAATTCAAATACCTAGTAACATCAAGCATAAACTCATCTACCTCTGCATCTTTACCTCCAAGATCCCAGACAGGTGAATCTTCTAAGATTTTATATTTTATAGAAAATTTTTGAAAAGCCCCATTTTCTTCTAACAAACCCCTAAAAACATTGAACTCCTTTTCTTCCCATGACTTTTCCCACTTATTAATAAGCTTATGATCAATGTAATATTGATCACTCTCATCAATGACACATTGCTTATATTTTTCATTATTTTTAAACATTTCTAACTTAGGATTAAACTTTCTTTCTTTACCGTTTTCTCCTTTCACACTTTCAAAAGATACTCTCCTTTGGTAATCAATTTTTTTTTTCAAAAACAATATATTAGATAAAAATATGTCTTTTGACTCTATATCAGAACTATCATATTTCGTATCATCAAAATATACTACATAGAACATTGCACAAAAAAATAAAACAAGAATTGATTTTTCAATCATTTTATTTTCCTTATCTTAGTACTTTATCTTATACAAGTTTTTCTATGAAAGATTATTTCTTTTTCGGTAGAACAAATACTGTATTGTTGTCCCTTGAACTAAAACAGAAAAAATGACAACAATAAATGTCATAGTCAACATAAGCTCTCTATGTAAAGTCTCTGGTAAAGATAATGCCAAAGCAATAGATATTCCACCTTTCAACCCACCCCAAGTTAGCATTTTTATAGATTGAAATGAATAATCACGATGAAAACGTAAAGCACCAATAATAGAAGCAACACCGACAAAACGAGACAGGAGAACAATCAAAACAGCTACAAATCCAGCAAAAATATATTGCATGTTAAAAGTTATAACGAGTAGCTCAAAACCTAAAAGAACAAATAAAACTGAATTAAATATTTCATCCATAAGATGCCAAAACAAATCAAGATGCTTTGTTTGTTTATCATCCATATTAAAGTTTCGACCATGATTTCCAATAAAAAGACCAGCACTAACAGCAGCAATAGGTGCTGATAAATGAAAAGACTCAGCAGCAACACACCCAGTAAAAACAACAGATAAAGTTATTAAAATCTCAGTAACATAATCATCTATTCGCCTTAACATTTGATAAGCAAGATAACCAATGAAAGAACCAAAAATGACACCACCTATAGCTTCTTTTAAAAATAGCCACGTGATGTTTTGAACACTTAGCACCATAGAGTGTGAGCTAAGTCCGAGAAGAATTGAAAATAAAACAACTCCTACCCCGTCATTAAATAAAGACTCTCCAGTTATTTTAACTTCCAAATCATGGGGAGCTCCAATAGCTTTTAAAACAGACAAAACAGCGATCGGATCAGTAGGAGAAATGAGAGCCCCAAAGATCAAACAATCTAGAAAGCTAAGATTTAAATTCAAAATACCCGAAACAAAAAACATACACGTTCCGACAAGAAAAGCTGTAAAGACTACTCCTAAAGTTGCTAGTAGTCCAATAGCCCACCTATGTCGCAAAAGATCATTAAAGTTAACATGAAGCGCTGCAGCAAAAAGTAAAACACCTAGCATCCCTCGCATCAAAACAAGATCAAACTGAATGATATTAAGTGCCTCTTCAACCATATGAATATAAGAGGACGTGACACCCAATTGTCCTAAAACAAGAATACAAACAGCCATCATTAAACTTGTTACCATCAAGCCAATACTTGTTGGTAACGTAGAATAGAGACTATTAAAAAAACTCAAAATTGCTGTGATAAAAAGAATTAATGAAAAAGTCTGAAAAATATCCATGAAGCCTCACAAAAATATTAAATTTTTATTTTATGAGTCTTCCTTGACTTTCTATAATTAATTGATGAATTAACGAATCATTGATCTACGTAGCTTTTAAACTCTTTTGTCAACTCGGGTACTATTTCAAAAAGATCACCAACAATTCCATAGTCTGCAATTGAAAAAATCGGAGCATCTTCATCTTTATTTATAGCAACTATAACTTTGGAAGTTTTCATACCAGCTAGATGCTGAATTGATCCACTAATACCACAAGCTATATAAAGGTTTGGATTTACAGTTTTGCCCGTTTGCCCAACTTGCATTTCATGAGGAGCAAAACCTGAATCCACAGCTGCTCTAGAAGCTCCAACTGTTGCTCCAATAACTTCTGCACATTCTTGTAAAACTGAAAAATTTTCCTCATTTTCCATAGCACGTCCACCAGATATAATACAAGAAGACTCTGTCAAATCGGCTTTAGAGGTTTTACCTTTCAGTATTTCTTTTGTTTCAAGGCTATGTTCATCTGACAAACTACAGTCGAGTGTAATCTCAGTAGCTTCCAATGACTTTTTCTCACTTGGAAAAACATTTGGCCTAATTGTTGCCATCTTCAACTTACAATTATTAGTATAGGTGACATTTGCTAAAACTTTTCCTGCATACATTGGCTTAATTCCACCGTTGAAGCTGTTCTCGCTATAATCTAGTTCTGTCAGATCTGTTAAAAGACCTGCATTTAAACGAGCTGCCGCTCGGGGAAAAAGGTCACGCCCCATGGGGCTTGCAGCACCAAGAACAACATCGGGTTGAAATTTCTTAACGGCATTTTCCAAAACATCCGTATAGTGACAAACGTTGTACAGCTTATATGAAGGTGAGCTTGCCGTATAAACTTTACTGGCTCCAAAAACACCAAGGTCTGGAGTCAAGCTGGAAACATTTTCACCAATGACAAGCCCAGCAACATTATCTGAATTACCATTTACTAACTTATGGGCAACACCAAGAGCTTCAGAAACAGAACTTTTTAAAACACCATCTCGTTGTTCACAAAAAACAAGAACTTTCATAGATGCAACTCCTCCTTCAGCTAAATAACTTTAGCTTCATCACGTAAAAGTTTAACGACTTTTTTAACAACAATATCAGCTGCCTCTCCTTTAAAGATCTTCCCCTGAGGCTTTTCTGCAGGGTATTGGTAAGCTGTTACTTGGGTCATCAACTCAGACTTTAACTGGTTGATATCAATACCAATATCTGCTGGAGTTTTACGATCAAAAGGTTTACGCTTTGCTTTCATAATCCCTGGAAGTGAAGCATATCTAGGTGTATTTAGAGCCTTATTAGCCCCTAACACTGCAGGCAAGCCGACCTTGTATTTCTCAACTTGTCCTCCTTCAACTTCTCTTTCAACGAATGCTGTCATAGTGTCAATTTCTATTTTATTGACAACATTTACGTGCGGCCAATGTAAAAGTTCTGCCAGCATAACACCTACGTGCATATTATCATCATCAATAGCTTGTTTCCCACATAGTACCAAATCTGGATTTTCTCCTTCAATAGCTTTTGCCAAAACTTTTGCAACCGTTAAAGAGTCTAAGGACTCTAAACCGGAAGAACTAATTTGAAGGCCTCTGTCTGCTCCCATCGCTAACGCTTTGATGATTCTGTCTTTTACACTATCGTCTCCCATTGAAACTATAATGACTTCACTGGGATCTTTTGCTTTTTCTTTTATTTTTAAAGCTTCTTCTATAGCAAATTCGTCGTAGGGGTTTACTACAAACTTAGTACCTCCATCTTCAAGACGACTTTTGTCATCGTTACTAATTTTTATTTTAGCTTCACTATCAGGTGTTTGTTTTACTAGTACAACTATTTTCACAAAGATTACCTCCAGTCTTTACAACAGTCGATTTGTGATTTTAGATTATCAGCAGCTAATTTTATTTGCAAAGAAAAGATCAGAAGATCAAAATTTAAGCTACTTTCAAAGTAAATCTATACTCAAAATGCTAGAAATCTTATTACTCTTTTCCAAGGTTTTGCATAAATGCGCCAACACCAGATCCAAGCCTTATATCTATCCCTAAATCTTTTAAAGAAAACTCAACTGCGGCAATACCCGACAAAACGTCCATAGTATCAACAAAACCGAGATGAGAAAAACGAACAATTTTACCTGAAAGCCCTGCCTGCCCCCCGGCGCAGATCACTTTATACTTTTCTCTTAAATGTTGGATGAGTTTTTTTGCATCAATACCATCTGGAGGATAAACTGCCGTTAAAGTATTTGAACAAAGCTCTTCATTGAGAGGAACGAAGCCAAGTTCCTTTAATGCAAGTTTTACAGACTGGGCTAGGAGACTATGATGCTCAATAAGATTATTTAAACCGATTTCTTCGATCTTACTTAATGACTGATCTAGCACCTCAAGTAAAGTAATTGCAGGGGTCCAGGCTGTTACTCCCTTCTTTTGACCTTTAAACTCTCGCTTTAGATCAAAATAAAAACATTGCCGATCTGAAAACTGTTCCATTGCCACAGAGCTTAGGGCGATAAAAGATAGGCCAGGAGGAACCCCAAAGCCTTTTTGACTCCCACCAATTAAGCAATCAATATGCCAAGAGTCCATCTTCAAATCTTGGGCACACAAAGCCGAAATACCATCAACAACGAAAAGAGCTTGAGAGTGGGCCTTGAGTATTGATGATATCTTTTCAACAGGTAGGCACAAACCTGTTGAAGTTTCATAAGCTTGAATAAAACAAGCCTTTAACTTAGGTTTACTTTTGATAGACTCTTCAAATAACTCTAGATTAAGCCCATCCCCAACCGCTACTGGCAACTCGTGGACATTGCAGTTGTAGCTTTGACACAGTAAAGACCACCTTTCACCAAACTTTCCTGCATTAACTACGAGTACTTCATCTCCTTCAGAAGTTAAATTAACGACAGCTGCTTCCATTGCACCTGTCCCTGAGCTTGTAATTATCAGAGGTTGAGATTTTGTTTGCATAACACGTGCTAACTTTTCTCGACACGATGTCACAACTTGATAAAAATTTTCTGTCCTATGATACTGAATATTTTCAACAGATGTTCCAAATCCGTTACTTGAAACTATAGGAGTAGGCCCTGGTAGAAATTGTCTTGTTTTTAACAATAGTGACTTGTCGCTTATCATGGAAGTTCCCCATAAAGTTTATTTGTTTAAATAATAACTTTTTAGAAGAAAAGAAGAAAAGAAGAAAAGAAGAAAAGAAGAAAATAATAAATAGAACGAGTTCCATAAACAAAGTCTGAAAAGAGACCTGCGAATTAAATAGACACTAAGAAAAACTTCAATCTCTAAAGTAATTATGAAGTAAGTAGGTAAATGAACCGGTTACTGTCATTTGGTCTTTGTCCATCGATTCCGGAAGTGGTGCAAAGGGAGAAGCTAACTTTATAGCACTGACAATAGACTCATCTAATATTTGATACCCAGAAGACTCTCGCACTTCTACTCCAACAACTCGGCCATTTTTTAAAATAGTAAATTTTAGGCGAACTTTCCCAAAGTGTCCTTTTCTTGCTGCTTGTAGTGGATAAACCCAAACGAGCTCAATGGCTTTTCTTAAGCTTGTAAAATACCCAACAAAGCGATACTCTTGTGTACTTATGTCAATCACTTCACCTTCATCAATTTGATCTTCAATGTAGTCTTGATAACCTTGATCAATTTCGTTATTCAAAAAATTTGATTGACTTTCAAGTAAGGCTGCAAATCTACTGCTTTCAGAAATTTCTTCTTTTACCTCTGTAACTTTTGTCTTTTCAATAATAAATGGAGAAAGTGATCGTGATATTTTTTTCTTACGTTCAACTTGCTTTGTAGTTTTTTCAGTATTTATTTTATTTATTATTTTTTTTGATTTCTTTTTTGCTTTTTTAGTTTTTACCAGTTTATTTTTCTTAGGGTCTTGAGCTTTATTTTTTGATCTAAGATTCTCTTTTAACTTCGATTCCTTTTTAGCCTTGTGATTTACTTGACCCAGAAATTTAGCATCTTTTGGGGCTAAAGTTTCTTCTTGATGAACTTCAAGAATTTTTTTTACTTTTAGCTTTTTATCTTTTGGAGTCTTGATCTTTTCAGGTACTGAATCTTTTAACTTATTTCTAGAAATAGACATCTTGACGTAATCTTTTTTTCTAATTTTATCCTTACCGATACTTTCTGAAGGTAGGCGGAGAATTAAAAATAGATGGAATAAAAAAGATAAGAATAAAGCTTGAGAAACTACAAAAAACCCTGTTACCACAAAGCTTTTAACTCTATACTGTTCTTTACTCCTCGAGGGTTTCAACCTTTTTTTTCCTTTATTTATTTTGGAACTGTAAAAATTCTTCCAAAATTAAAAAATCAAATAAGGGTTTTAAGAAATTTTACGTTGTATTCTTTGAATTTCCCCATTATGAATTGATTTATCGGATATTTGAATGAAATAATTAACGCCCTTTGTATAAAAGGAATAAAGCAACATGATAAGTAATATAAAAATCTTATTTTTAACCATAATTCTCGTTTCTTGTAGCGAAAAAAGTGTCGACCCCAACTCTGCAGAATCATCTTTCATTGCAGCAAAAAAGCTTTATGATGACGATAATGATGAAAAAGCTATTACTATGTTAGAAGAGTTTAAGGCTCGTTTTCCATACAGTAAGCTTGCTGTAGAAGCTGAACTTTTAGTCGCCAATGCTTTTTTTAAACTACAAAAATTTGAGGAAGCAAGCTACTCATACCGCCAGTTTGTCAAGATGCACCCCACAAATTCAATGGCCCCATTTGCCCAATTTCGTATCGGCGAATCCTATTGGCGAATATCGCCAGAAGCTATCAACCGCGAACAAGAATATACACAAAAAGCACTTGATGAATGGAAAATCTTAATATCAAACTACCCTACATCAAAGGAATCACAAGAAGCTCAGACCCTGATTCCAAAAGGAGAAGAAAAAATTGCTAAATCACATGAGTTCATAGCAAACTTTTACTATAAAAAAGAAAAATGGCATGCTTGTGCTTACAGATTCCACATCTTGAGTGAAAAATACCCAGAGTACATCAATAGTAAAAAATCTTCCCTCCTAAAAGCTGCTTTTGCTTTCGAGCAATTGGCTAAAGAGAAAAACGACAAAAATAATGATGAGAATTTATACTTTAAAAATTTCTCTCAAAAAGATTTACTTGAAAAGGCTCGCGAGCTGAGGCTAAAAGCTGAATAATTTAAATTCAAGGTCTTACTTGATTAAAAACATTAAGGAAAAATTCAATTTTAAATAAATTACTACTTTTGAAAGCTTTTTGATCTTTCTCAACACCCTCTTTACTTAAACTATCAAAATGATTTGAAAACTTAGCCTTCCAAGGCTTTTCAATATTAGCACTATGCTGCCAGCTAAGATAACTCTGATTTTGACCTTTATTAAAAGCGATTTTGAAAATTTGACTTATCTTTTTAGTGTTTTTACAATCACCAGCTGATTTCCCACTAGAGTCAAGATCGTTATCTTTTGCTTCATAGTTTATAATAATTTTTTTATTTTCTTTCTTGATTCGAACTTCACCCAAAGCCTTTATATTACATTCCACCTTTCCTCCAATTATTGGAACCTGAATGTCCACAAAAATTTGTCTTAAACATTTTTTTCGTACCTCCCCACCTTTACAATTTCTTTCAAACTCTTGTTCAATCACAGAATCTTTACTATATTCCTCCAATAATTTATCTATTAATTGGGAAAAGCTACTTTCATCAAAAATTATATCGTCAACTGTAAATGTACATCTATTTTTTGCAGTAAATTTTTTATTACCACCATCATCTTCTGGTCCATCAACTGTAACATTTTCACATTGAAAATCATTTACATGTAACTCGTCAGTCATAATATCAACCTCACCTTCGTCGTCATCTGAGCTATAGACATCATCATCACTATCATCATCACGATCAGTACTTATTCCGTCATGACCCAAGACACTAGAATCGTTACTAATTCCAGAGTCAGCACTAGGAGGAATAACACCAAGAGTTCGATCAATATTTTCAGTATCATTAATATTATCAGACGAGCTACTATCAGACTTTGTTTTACTTTGTGTTTGTGAAGCAAGGTCAGATTGTCCCTTTGAACAAGGTCCACTATCAGATTGGTTAAAACAACAAGAATCTTTCTGAACTGAAACAACATCTTCCAAAGAGCACCATTTTTTCCCTAAGTACCCAAGATTAACAACAGTTCCATCTATGTTATTCTTCACTTTAAATTGAAGATCAAGGCGTGCACGAAAGTATGCTTGATTTCTTTTTTTAGAGACCCCCCAAACTCCAAACTTGCCACTTGACACAGATTGAAATTCTAGCTTTTCTGGTAATTCCTGCCAACTTTCAACTTCTTTTGTCATCAAGTTTTTTGTCACTAAAACTCTACCGTCTTCTGAAACAGCCCAAGCTTCTGTTGGACCAACAGAAATACTTACTATCTTTTCTTCAAAAGGTTTTTCCAACCAAAATTGAGTCCATAATTTCCCATAAGGATGTTTATCATCTTTACCTTCTCTCAAAAAGACTTGACCATCCTCGTCAAGAGCCATCAAAGCATACGCCCCACTTGAAAGACTTTGAAATTCACTTTCTCCATCAAGTCGACGCCAGTCATTTCCTGATTTGTTGTCTATGGAAACACCGGTTCTGGCGTAAACGAAACCTTCCATATCTAAAGCATAAACACCTTGAAAACCTGCTGTTATAAACTTAAAATTTTCCTCACTATAAAGCCTTTCCCAAGAGACTCCCGCAGGATTTTTTTCTGAAACACCTAAGCGAAAGTAAACTTGATTATCAACCCCTATGGCCCAAGCAGTAAATTTTCCGCTAGCAACTTGAACAAGACCTCTATTGGACGGTGTTTCCACCCACTGTGTTCCCCGATATAATTGATCTTTAACACTTTGTCGAAAGTACACTTTAGGAACTAAACCAGAAACACCATCAATATTAACTCCCCAAACACCTGATCCTCCTGAACTAATTTGTGGAGTTACGACTCTTTCATCTAGGCCTGGTTTTTCAAATTCCTCGCTCTTTTTTTGATCTATTAAAAAACTTCGACAAGAGCTTTGAAGAAATATCAATAAGAAAAAAAAAATAGTCCTTAAGAGTAAATTTCTAGTTGCCATAAAAAAACCTTTATTAGTTATCTGTAGTAACAGCTTTGTTATACAAACCTTTGTAATTGTAATTAGACTCCCAACATTTTTTTGACATAGCACATAAAGCATCATCAAACCTTTTACTTTGATTTGAAAAGGCAAACGCCTCACTAATACTTTTAACATCGTCAAAAGACTGCCTCATACCAATTTCCGTGTAAGGAAAAGGGACATCATTTGGCATAAGAACATCGACACAACGGTTGTCTTTTATTATTCTCCCACAAGCATCTTTTGTTGGCTCATCACAGCTATTTTCATATGGCA
The DNA here is from genome assembly GCA_002711925.1 of Pseudobdellovibrionaceae bacterium. Taxonomy (GTDB): domain Bacteria; phylum Bdellovibrionota_B; class Oligoflexia; order Oligoflexales; family Bog-1112. The sequence goes on from PASJ01000037.1 coordinate 38,485, forward strand.
TAACAATACTACTAATAAAACCTCTCTTGTAGAGGTGCGTCATAACGGATCCAGTTGCTAACATTTGAGGCCAAATAATATCTCTTGTAAAAAGCTCGTCATCACCATAAACATTCCTGTAAGGATAATATTCCATCTGCTTGTGAATACTACTGCTAAAATTATTGCCAACATGAGTTCCACCCCAGATACTTGCTGTTAAAGGACCAATACAAAGAGGAAGAATATGCATTCGATGATAGTCATACCCACTATACATCCACTCACCAACGGCTAGGACTTCCGCACTTGTTAAAAGCCAATCAACATCTCGTAATAAATATCGAACTCTTTGACCTTCTGGCATAGGTTCGTTAAAAACCAAGAATCTCCAAAATGTTGCATCTCGTCCAGCTTTTGGTAACTTATTATCCACATAAACGATTTCACACCCAAGATCCAAAAGCTTATTTAATAGATCTTTTGGTACTTCGTTTTTAATTTCTCCCATTTTTTCCAAACGATCAGGGTGCCTTTTTGGAGTGTAAATACGAATTGTAAAAGATTCGTATCCCCAAGTTTCCTCTTTTATTTGATTAACCTCTTTTATATATTTAAAACTCTCTAAAAAATCCACAAGACCATCAACATACTCAGGTTTCTTTCCATAAAGAGTCAGAGAAATCAACCTAGCTTCATCCTTAATCTTCCAGTGCTCTTTTCGAGTTGATATAGGTTTTGAATCAGTAATAATTTTACCATTTGAATCTTTAAAAAGATATTGCCAAACATCTATAGCCGGACAATCAGGAACACAATCCGAATTGTTTCTTTCCATCTTTAAGAGTGAGTGATTATATGCATGAGATAGCCGATCCGGGCCGACCAACTTCACAAATCCAAGAAAATTATTATAATCACGATTGAAGGGAGGCTCTGGTGTCTGGCACGAATACAAGAAAAAAAAGAGAACAAGATTAAAAAAATAAATTGAATTTTTATAAATCATGATAATTTCCCCTTTTAAAATACAAAAAAAAACTACGACTTTTCGATGAAATGTTTTCTATAAAATATTCTAATACTTTAAAGTAAAAAATTATACAGAATATTTCAAATTTACTTTTAACAAAAGAAATTTCATTTCTGAAAAGATAAGAAATAAAAGAGAGAAT
>PASJ01000038.1 GCA_002711925.1 Pseudobdellovibrionaceae bacterium
AAAGAAGGAAGTCTGGTTGTATCCCTATAGATCTAAGTTCTTTTACTGAGTGCTGAGTTGGCTTTGTTTTAAGCTCCTTAGCAGCAGCAAGGTATGGGACAAGTGTGAGATGAATACAAACAACATTTTCACCTCCAAGCTCATAACGCATCTGACGAATTGTTTCTAGGTAAGGTAAGCTTTCAATATCTCCAACAGTGCCCCCAATTTCAACAATAGCAACATCGACCCCCTCTGAGGCGCGAAATATGTTTTCTTTAATCTGCCCAGTTATGTGGGGGACAACTTGTACAGTCGTACCAAGATAATCACCGCGTCTTTCCTTTGACAAAACGTGATCATATACTTGCCCAGATGAAAAGCTATTATGTCTATTCAAGCGCGCGCGCGTAAAGCGCTCATAGTGACCTAAATCTAAATCTGTTTCTGCGCCGTCTTCTGTGACAAAAACCTCTCCATGCTGTATCGGGCTCATGGTACCAGGATCAACGTTTATATATGGATCCGCTTTGCTGATTGAAATCTTTAAACCTCGCGTTTCAAGCAAAGCCCCAACGCTAGCAGAAACAATTCCTTTACCAAGAGAGGAAACCACCCCGCCTGTAACAAAGATGTATTTTGTGTGATGTCGCTTGCGCTGCATGTGCCCCCTAAGACCTTATAATAAATAAATAAATAAAATGCCTAGTATTGCATCTTATCAGAGACTCTTTGAACATGAATAAAAGACCTTATAATACAAGAAAAAAAGCCGCCTTTCAAGAAAAGAGTGTTAAATTATTTTATAAAATATAAACCCCCTCCTTCTTTTTTGCCTTGCCGCAAAACACAAGACTGAGAAAAAGTCAAATAACAGCCTGTTTTTACAAAAAAACAACACCTTGCCCCAAAACCTCCAAAAAAGAGAAAACCAAACCCTGCAAAAATTTCCCAACCGCTACTACTTGTGGTTATTTACCTTAAAATACTCGCTTGCTAAAATTAGATCAGTGACAACAACAACAACAAGGACCCCATAAGATGTCAAAACTTCTTAATAAAAAGACTTTTGCTTTAACACTTTTTCTCTCTGTGCTTGTTTCTAGCGTAGCGTTTGGAGCTAAAGTTACTAAAATCCGTAAAAAACAAGGATATGTATACATTAATCAGGGTGTTTCAAGCGGCTTCAAATCAAGCGAGCCTGTTTGCTTTTATCCGAAAAACTCAAGCAAAAGAGTAGCTTGCGGAAAAGTTGCAAAAGCCAAGAAAAAAAGTGCTATTGTTAGAGTTTCTAAAAAAAGAATAAAAAGAGTCAAAAAAGGCTACACTGCAAAACTGAACTCGAAAGAAGCACAGGCACAGCGGAGAAAAAGCAGTGGAAGCAGTTTAAAAATTGTCCTTTTTACAAACCTTGGTATTGTTCCAACCTTCACCTACAACAATCTTGACTGGTGGCCAGCCTTGGAGGTAACAGAAGGAACAAACTGGTTTGGAACCCAAGCCGGGGGAAATCTAACCATAAACCTCGGAGGGGAGCTGCAACTGCCTAAAATGGGTTTTTCTGTTGGAGGAAAGGTTAATATTTCAGGTTATGCTGCTAACAGCTCAGATTACCCTCTTGGCGCAAACCCTGGAGACAGTAACCGTGTTCTGACATCAACAACACCAGGATTGACCGTAGGAGTCTATTTAGATTATTATCTCTTTAAATTTGGTGACCTTGACCTTGGCTTGGGTCTTGATTTCACAATGACTAACATTGAAGTTTCCGCGGAACAATCAAACCTCGAAGCCGGCGGGCAAGATCAAGCTCTAAACTACCCTGCTTCTCTCAACATCTTGTCCTTGCGCGTTCCGAGTCGATATACACTCCGCTTAGGTAATCTAGGTCTTGTTGCTGGAGTTGACCTCTTGGTTCCTTTGCCGCTCTTTGAGGGAAGCGGAGAACCAGAGATAAGCGAACACCCGAGCGGAATAGCACTAATTGATGGCGAAGACTTTTCTTACTCTGAGGATCTAAAAAAATCTCTAGCACTATCTGCTGGATCTTTTGCTTTAGACCTTATTGTCGGCGCGTCCTATGAGTTTTAAAAACTTAGCTTTTTTCTACCCCTTAGAAATCTGATATTATTACACTTTCAAGGCAAAAACCCCGTTCTCAAACACCCCTGGGAAATAACAGTAGAAGCCACTTCTTACTGCTTTTAACCTGTGGATAAACTGTGAATAAAAGAAGGCCCCTTCGGCAAAAACAAAAAAAACCTTTTTTTACAGCACCTTGGCAAACAAACCCCTCTTGAAAAAAAAAAAAACCAAAAGTGTGCTGTGGATAACCTCTTACCCATACTTCAGAAATTCTCTCCGAGTTATATGCATGTAGTGAAAGATCAAAAAAAATGATAACCCACAGCTTAAAGTATGAATGCTACGAAAAAAAGGTCTAAAATATGTCAAATCAAAGCAAGAGCAAAAAAACAGAAATCTGTCTCACCCTTTTGTCCGTTGGAAAAGAAGTTATTCCGACAGACTCAAACGACAACGAAATGTTCAGGTTCCTCTCGTTTGACGAAAAGCCTACAAATAAAATTGATCAATTTCTTCACAAAGAGGCAAAGGAGTTAGCCGAGAACAAAGAAAAAACTGTACATGTTTCAGGGGACGAACTTTTCCCAAACTACGACAAAAAACTCGTTAAAACTTTCCCTAGCACAAGATTAAACAAAAAAGTCACTAAAGGCTCAATTATACAGACAGAGTTTGGCGACGAGGGTTACGTTATAGACGTTAGTAAAGAAAAAATAACTGCTGATTTCAACAATCCGTTTTCAGGAAAGCCTCTGTTGATAAAGATCAAGAACACGGGGCAAAAGAACACCCAGCTTGAGTCAACCGCATCCTAAAAACGAAACAAAGTCTGAATCTGGCTAAAAATTTAAAAATACCCGCCTTCACTCGCCTCCTGGTCAAAAATTGAACAAAAAAGCTTAGAAAGGAGCAGCTAATAATTTTTCCACCAAGCGCTCTGAGTAAACACTAGCTAAAGAGTAGCCGCTGCGATGAAAACCAGATAGAAGCCAAAGCCTTCCTTGCCCACAAGTCAAATTGTACTTTTCCAACAAAGGCATACGGCTCTTCGTTCTTAACCGAACCCCAGAATACACCTCAACAGTTTCTGGCTCTAAGGCCATAAAAGACTTTGCTAGAGTAAAAAGATCGCGAGGAAACATTTCCTTTCCAACGCCTCCCCTGCTACTAGATCCAAACGTCACTTGTTGACCATTAAAACACAAAGATGTTTTACCAAAAGTATGTATTCCTTGAGCCTGGTTTCCACTTAGCCCCATCACAAGAGTTTCTCCACGTGTTGCGGAAAAACTTGGTGTGAAACCACAAGACTCCCTCACAAGCTCAACGCTCCCCTGACCAGAGCAGACAACGACCTCACCAAAAGACCCAAGAGCAGAAGAGGGGGAAAGAAGAAGACCTTGTTGAGACGAAACAACTTTTAAAACTTTCTGAGTGACAAAAACAACCCCTCTACGAGCAAGAAAAGATTGGAAGACACGCAAAAAGGCTCTTGGGTCAAACCACAAATCATCTGGATAAAAAAAAGCTCCCATATAGCGATGATAGTTTTTTAACAGGCACAGCGCAGGAAACCGGGCCAGTACCTCTTCGGCCGTCAACGGTATTATTCTCTTAAAACCCGTGAAGTCAGACTGAAAGAGCCGTTTTCTTAAGAAAGAGTAGTGCTCTTTATCAAGAAACGGTTCGCACACGCCTGTTTGAACTACAGGAATAGAAAGGCCCGTTTCCTCTTGCAAAAAGAACAAGAAACTCCTTAAGTAATTAACACCAAACATTTTTTCTTGAAAAAGGCTATCTTTGGGCTGAACAGCGCCTTTTAAACACAAGCATCCCATCGCAGCGGAAGACGCGCATGAGGATAAGCTATCTTCTCCGAAAACAGTAACCTGAAATCCTTTTTCAGAAAGCCTGTACGCAGAAAACAAACCCACAACACCTTGACCAATAATTGCTACTTTCTTTTTTTTCATAAGAGACAAAAGGTACGTAAGTAAGTCTATACTGTAAAGCTAAAATGGAAGGGCCCCGCTCGCTTGGTCTCTTTTTATGGTTTATTTAACCAAAGTCAACCCTCAGGGCTTCAGCCATAAGCGTGTACAAAAGCCCCCTTAGCTCCTTGACCTCAGGAGCTTGACGCTTTGACCAGACACGATTCAAAAGAAGAACCCCATGGGACTGCGTCTCCTTATCGAACCAAAAAGAGGTTCCAGTAAACCCAAGATGACCAACACACCTTGGAAAAAAAAAGTTACTTAGAAAGCTTAAGTTTCCTGGCATCCAACCCACTAAAGTCTGAGAGGACAAAGACAAACTTTTTGTATTTTCTTCAACAAGAAACTGCCCCAAGTCCGACAACAACAAAGACTTTAAATAAATTTCCACGCCTGGCCCAGATGAAAACACACCAGCATGACCCGTCTCACCTCCCAAAATGAAGCTATTTTCATCATGCACCTCAGCAACAAGAACCCTTTTGCGCAAAGGACAAAAGGTTGTTGGAATAAAGTACTTTGTGTCTGCATTTGCTTTTTGTTTGGGAAAAAAAACCTCTAGGTCTTTTGTTTTTAAATATGATTGACAAAAAGAGGAAAAAATCTCGGGTAAAGACTTTTCGTTTTTTATTTCAAGACAAAGACCAAGGAGAATAAAACCTAAATCACTATAAATAGGGAGCTTGGGTCTATTTAGTTGATAACTTTCTCTATTGAGCCTAGAGATCAAGTCACACTTTGAAACTAGGAGAGCATCTCCTTCTGCTTGAAATCGGTTAACCCACAAATTTCTCCAAGCAGGAAGCCCTGAACAATGAGACAACAGGCTCAACAAACTAAAAGACCTTATTTCCTCAGAAAAACACGAAGACTTTTCACCCAACCACTCCTCTATTGTTGTTTCAAGCCCAGAACTCAAAGACATTGCCTCACGAAAAATCAAAGGACTTGTTACAAGAGCTTTTGTAAGGCTCGCAAGATCGAAAAATTTCTTTCCTTTCGGCAAAACAGAATAACTATAAACCGGATTATAGAGTCGGCTACACGACATGTAAAGGTGCGTAAACAGACCTGCGTTCTTAAACGGAGCGATGATGTCAGAAACTTTTTTATCAAAATATGCTTTTTTTTTCGTTTTCAAGCTTAGCCTTACTGCTTCTTTTTTTCTTGTAAAAGCTCTTTTAAAACCTCATTTAAACTTTGAGGATTAAAGTTTCCTCCCGTTTGGCGTAGAACCTGCCCCACAAAGTAGGCAAAAACTTTTTCCTTACCAGAAAGGTATTCATCTACCTGCGCCTTACTTTTGTGCAATATTTCTTCACAAGCTTTTTTGATAATAGACTTGTCTGAAACCTGCTCGAGCTTCTCTCTTCTTATAAGATCTAACGGGTCACCTCCTTCTGCTACCATCAGCTTAAAAACTTTTTTACCTGCTCTTTGAGAAATCTTTTGCTGCGCGACGCACTCTAACAGTAAAAGAAACTTATCCCCTGGGACCCTCAGATTTTTTAAGGTCCAAGCTTCATCAGCCCTCATTTCTCTTAAGTACTCTCCACACACCCAGCGAGCAATTAGTGGTATTGGTAAACTTTCACTTCTTTTAGCAACCAGGGTCTCAAAAAAGGAAGCTAGATCTCTATCCGAAGTTAAAATTTGAGACTCTTCATAATTTATTAAATAATCTTTTAAGAACCGTTCACCCTTAGCGTCTGGGAGCTCAGGAAGACTAGCATCTATTGAAGAAACTCTCTCTTTTTCTAGGAACAAGCGAGGCAGATCTGGCTCGGGAAAATAACGATAATCTTCACTTTCTTCTTTATCTCTCATTGCCTTCGTGCGAGACAAAGCTGGATCCCAAAGCCTTGTTTGCACTGCCACTCGCTGTCCTGCATCCAAAAGGTCTGCTTGCCTATAGATTTCATAAACCAAAGACTTTTCTATATTACGAAATGAATTTAAGTTCTTGATTTCACAGCGAGCACCAAGCTTCTTACTCCCCTTTGGTTTCAAGGAAACATTTGCGTCACAACGAAAAGACCCTTCTTCAAGGTTACCGTCACAAATACCCAGATACCTAACTATTGCTCTTAGTTTTTTTAAATACTCAGACGCTTCTTGGGGCGAGCTAATACTCGGCTCTGAGACAATTTCAATTAAGGGTATGCCCGCCCTATTTAAATCAACAAAGGTTCCTTCCGCAGAATGAACGCTCTTGCCCGCATCTTCTTCTAGGTGGATTCGTGTTAAAGGAATATACTTTCCTCCAGCAAGACGAACCCCTCCGCCTTCACAGTATGGTTTGTCAAATTGAGTTATCTGATAACCTTTAGGTAAGTCTGGATAAAAATACTGTTTCCGTGCGAAAACACTTTCTGGATTGATCTTAGCACCCACAGCAAGAGCCATCTTTATTGCATAATCAACGGCTTTTTTGTTTAAAACAGGCAAGACCCCCGGAGCTCCAGAGCAAACGGGACAAACATTACTATTCGGAGTCTGAGCAAAGCTTTGCGGGCAAGAGCAAAAAAGCTTTGTTCTTGTTTTAAGCTGACAATGAACCTCTAAACCAATGACTGGTTCATATTTACCGGTTAGCTGATTGTTTTGCGCCCTCTTTGTCAAAACATCTCCTTTTAAAAAAGAGCTAGCAAAAGCCCTGTTGAAAAAAAGAACTTACAGACATCAACTTCTGCTCTTGGTTTCTATTTGCAATAATCTGGAGTCCAACTGGCATTTTTGTCTTTTCAGAGACCCCACACGGAACAGAGAGGCTCGGAACTCCTGTTAGGTTAGCCAAAACTGTGCAGACATCAGAGGAATACATAGACACGGGGTCTTGACCATGGCTCCCTAGATCAAATGCAGTTGTTGGTGTGGTCGGGGACAGTAAAATATCATACTTATCAAAAAGCTTGTTGATTCCGCTCAAAAGAAGCTTACGAACCTTAGTTGCCTTTTGGTAATATTTATCACTATAGCCCTCTGAAAGCACAAATGCTCCAAGAATAATTCTCCTTGTAACCTCTTCGCCGAAGCCTTGAGATCGAGACTGCTTGTACATTTCTCCAAGAGAGTTTAGGCGCCCTTTCGAACGAAACCCATACCTTGCACCATCATACCGAGAAAGATTAGAGGAAGCCTCTGCAGTTGCTATAATATAGTATGCAGGCACACTATATTGAAGTTCTGGAAAAAAAACATCTTGAACCTGAGCCCCTTGGTTTTTAAAAAACTCCTCAGCTTTTGCAAAAGATTCTATAACATCAGCCGACGCAGGCTTCAAAAAGTCTTGAAGAATACCAACCTTAAGTTTTTCTGGTTGAAGGCTCTCATGCTTTTCAGCAGAGAAAGGAGGAAGAGCAGATGAGGTGCTGTCTTTTTTGTCTTGACCAGAAACAGCATTTAATATCAACGACAAGTCCCTGCTGTTATTGGCAAAAACACCGATTTGATCTAAGGAAGAACCAAAAGCGGTCAAACCATAACGGCTAACCCTGCCATAGCTTGGCTTTAGCCCCAAAACTCCACAAAAGCTCGCAGGCTGACGAACCGAACCTCCCGTGTCAGAACCAAGGGCTACTGGGCAAAACCCTCCAGCAACGCTAGCAGCAGAACCACCTGAAGACCCTCCGCTAACTTTTCTTTTATCTCTTGGGTTTTTTACAGGACCAAAATAAGAATACTCACTTGAGCTGCCCATAGCAAACTCATCTAGATTTGTTTTGCCTATGATAATAGCACCTGCTTTAACAAGTCTCTCAACAGCTGTAGCACTATAGCTTGGGTAATAGTTTTCTAGAATTTTCGAGGCACAGGTCAGAGGCATTCCTTCGACCGCTATGTTGTCTTTAACAGAAACAGGCAAACCAGCTAGAGGAAGGTCCTCTTTCGCTTCTATCCTTTGCCGGAGAACACTTTGCTGCTGAGCCAAAGCTGACTCTGAAAAGAAGGTAAAACAGTTGATCTCTGGTCCTTCTTTTTTTATCTTACTACAATAAAAATTAAGTACTTGATCTAAAAAGGACCTGTCTTCTTTTACACCAGAAACAATCTCTTCGCCTGTCCACAGCCTTTCTCCCAAAGAATTTGTCACAAAAGTCTCCTTGCCTTTTAGTCAACAACTTGAGGAACTTGAAACGCTTGCCCCTTCCTTTGAGGAGCCTGCTGTACGATAACACCACCATCATACAAAACAGGAGCATCCTCCCTCTCTGCGCTACAAGAAACGAGCGAGAAAAAGTCATTACAGCTACCCTCATCAAGCTCATCAATTTTATCAACATAGTCAAGCATCTTTCTCAGCTGCTTTGTATAAGTAGAAAGCAACTCACTTGAAACTTGAAGCTGGACCCTATTAGCAATTTTTTCAACCAAAGAACTAGAAACTTCCACACCCCCTCCTACTGATATATGGTTAAGTCTCACTCCCCTCTTGAACCGGCTCTTCCTCGGTTCTTGGCACTTTGCTAACACAAATAACCTTCTCCCCCGAGGAAACGTTCATCAAACGAACTCCTTGAGTTAAGCGTCCAACGACCCCAACCTCATCAACTGTAAAACGAACAAGCTTGCCCTTAGATGTCATGATCATAACGTGATCTTGTTGCCCCACTTGACAAATGCCCACAACAGGACCATTTCTTTCTGTCACCTTAATTGTATAAATCCCCTTGCCTCCCCGGCTCTGTCGCCTGTAGCCATCAAGCAAAGTTCTTTTCCCATAACCATTCTCACAAACAGATAAAATTGTTGAGTCTGAGTCCGTCTTTAAAATTTCAAGACCAACAACAAAGTCCTCTTTATCTGAAAAACGAATCCCCGTAACTCCTCGAGAAACTCGGCCCATAGGGCGTACATCTCCCTCCTCGAAACGAATCGCTTTTCCGAGTCTTGTAGCAATCAAAATTTCGTCTCCCGAAGAAGCCAAAACACAAGCGACTAAAGAGTCCTCTTCATCAAGCTTTAGACCGATAATGCCGCTTGTTCGCACATTTGAATAAGCCATCAAGTTCGTTTTTTTAATAAAGCCTTTTTTAGTTACTGAAAAAATAGAGTGCTCTTCTTTAAACGCAACAACAGGCAAAACAGAAACAACACATTCTTCTTTTTCAAGCTTTATAAGGTTTGCGAAATGCTTACCTCTTGAGCGCAGAGCTGCCTCTGGAAGCTGATACACTTTGAGATTATAAACCCTGCCTTTGTTGGTAAAGCACAAAAGTGCCTGATGGTTTGTTGTTATGAAGACATCTTGAACAAAGTCTTCTTCTTTTGTCAACATACCACTTTTACCTTTTCCTCCTCGCTTTTGAGCCGTTATTGTCTCAAGCGCAGTCCTTTTCACGTAGCCTGCACGAGTGATCGTAACAGCAACCTCTTCGTCTGGAACTAAGCTTTCTGCTGTAAACTCCTCTGCCTCACTTGCTAAAATCTCCGTCTGCCGCTCGTCACAAAAGTTCTCTTTTACATCGTCGAGCTCTTCTAAGATAATATCAACAACTCTTTGGGGTGTCCCAAGTATGTCTTTATAATCAGCAATCTCAACCATGATTTGCTCATAATCTTTTACAATTTTTTCTCTCTCAAGCCCCGTTAGCCTTGCAAGCTTCATATCCAATATGGCTTTTGCTTGGATTTCTGAAAGAGAATGACGAGTCATCAAGCTTTCTTTGGCGGATGCTGTATCTTTAGAGCCTCGAATAATTTCAATAACCTCGTCAGCATTTTCAACTGCAGTTTTTAGACCTAAAAGTATGTGAGCTCTTTCTTCCGCCTTTCTTAACAAAAAGCCTGTTCTTCTTAAAACAACCTCTTTGCGGTGAGAATAAAACTCTCGAAGTATATCTTTTAAACCAAGAACCCTAGGCAGCCCACCGACAAGCGCTACCATGTTTATTCCAAATGAGCTTTGAAGCTGAGTTTGTTTATAGAGGTTGTTTAAGAGAATTTCCGGGTTTTCTCCTCTTTTAACATCAACAACAATCCGAATATCTTTTTTTGACTCATCACGAATATCTGCGATACCCTCGATTTTTTTGTTGCGAACAAGGTCTGCTATTTTTTCAAGCAACTTAGCTTTGTTTACCTGATAGGGAACAGATGTCACAATGATGCTTTGTTTCCCCGAAGAGCCCTTGTCTTCAATATGAGCGTTCGCTTTAACAACAACGCTTCCCTTACCCTTTGTGTAGGCAGAATAAATTCCACCGGTTCCGTGTATTTCTCCTTTTGTAGGAAAGTCGGGGCCTTTAATGTGAGTCATCAGCTCTAAAACAGAAATAGCGGGGTTTTTAATATACTCTTTGACCCCTGAAACAACCTCTCCAAGGTTGTGTGGCGCCATATTTGTGGCCATCCCAACAGCTATCCCAGAAGACCCGTTAACCAGCAGCTGAGGAAAGCGAGCCGGTAAAACAACCGGTTCTTGGTCCTTGTTGTCGTAGTTTGGAACAAAATCGACCGTATCCTTGTCAAGATCGGCAAGCATGTACTCACAAAGTTTTTGCATCCGAGACTCAGTATAACGCATCGCAGCAGCTGAGTCTCCGTCTATAGAGCCAAAATTACCTTGTCCGTCAACCAAAGGGTGACGAAGGGAGAAATCTTGGGCCATACGAACAAGCGCATCATACACAGCGTTGTCACCGTGAGGGTGGTACTTACCAATAACATCACCAACGATACGAGCAGACTTCAAATAAGGCTTGTTGTGAAAGTTTTTTAAGCCATACATAGCATACAAAATGCGTCTGTGAACAGGTTTAAGCCCGTCTCGAATATCTGGCAAAGCGCGAGAAACGATCACACTCATTGAATAATCGATAAAAGAAGCACTTACTTCTTTTTCTATGCTAACTTGACTAATTTCTTCTGTTTTTGTCATCTAAACATTTCCTATAAGGGGGTCCAAGCCCCTTTTTGTGCTCGAAAAACTAAGAATCAACAAAGCTTGCGCTCAAGGCGTTCTCTTGGATAAAGGCACGCCTTGGATCAACATCATCGCCCATAAGCGTGCTAAACAAGCGGTCAGCCTCCACAGCATCACCCACACCGACCTGCAAGAAATGCCGAGACGCAGGGTCCATCGTTGTTGTCTCCAACTGTTCCGGGTTCATTTCACCTAGACCCTTGTATCTCTGGATGTACGCGCCTTTGCGGCCCTCAGCAACGACCAACCTTTCAAGTTGCCCTAGCGTAGAAACCTCGAACCTTTCTTCTAAGCCTTGGTCTTGTTTCTGCTTGTCTTTACGAGCAACAGAAAAAGGCGCCTCAGCAAGAGAATGCAGCTGCTCGCTTGTGCCGCGAAGCTCCCTCAGCTCCAGGGAGCCAAGAAAATCAGAGTCAACCAGACTAACCTTGGAGGTGTTGCTTATGCGCGTGTCAACGCTTAAACTATATTGCCCGTGTTCTTTGTCGTAAAGCACTTGACCACCAACAAAGTTATAGTTCTCCTTTTGAAACGTTGACCTAACCTCAGCAAGCAAGTCTGCAAGAAGAGCTTCCGCAAGGCCTCTTGTGGTTAAGCTTTCAACATCAAGGTCTTTTCTCTTGATGCAAAAGTCAAGAACCTCACGAGCCCTCTTGCGCAAAGACATCTCAAGAAGAAAGTTATATTTTCTCAGTTTTGTCAGTATGTTTTGTATGATTCCTTTGTCAAGCGTTGCGCCCCCTTTGTCTCTAATATCAAGGGACTCTAGACCAACATCAGCCAAAAAGCTCTGCAAGGTCGGATCATCTTTCAAATATTTCGCCACTTTTCCCTTTGCATACTTATACAACGGCGGCTGGGCGATATACAAAAAACCCTTCTCAATTACTTGCGGCATCTGCCTAAAGAAAAAGGTTAAAATTAAAGTACGAATGTGGGCACCATCAACGTCAGCGTCTGTCATTAGGACGACCTTTTGATAGCGGATTTTGCTGATGTCAAAATCATCCTTGCCAATCCCTGTGCCTAAAGCCTTAATCAGAAGCTTGATTTCCTGGGAAGAAAGCATTTTATCAAAACGAGCCTTCTCCACGTTCAAGATTTTTCCCCTAAGGGGCAGAACGGCTTGTGTTTTTCTATCTCTAGCTTGCTTTGCAGACCCCCCAGCAGAGTCTCCCTCAACCAGAAACAACTCACACAAACTGGGGTCTTTTTCTTGACAGTCAGCCATTTTCCCAGGAAGACCAGCAAAATCTAGCGCGCCCTTCCTTCGGGTTAACTCTCTTGCCTTTTTGGCCGCAAGTCTTGCTCTTGCTGCGTCTGCAATCTTAGCTAAAACTTTTTTGATCGCCTCTGGGTTTTCGTTGAAGTAGTCCGCCATTTTCTCGCCAACGACATTCTCTACCCAAGCACGAATATCTGCACTTCCAAGCTTTGACTTTGTTTGCCCTTGAAACTCTGGGTTTTTCATCCTAACAGACAAAACTGAGGTTAATCCCTCTCTAACGTCATCTCCCGTAAGAGAGATTTTGAGGTTTTTCAACACACCAGACTTCTCTGCAAACTGATTCACAACCCGCGTTAAAGCAGACTTTAAACCGGTAAGGTGGGAGCCTCCCTCTATTGTGTTTATATTATTGACGTATGTGTGAATGTTTTCTTGATAAGAGTCAGTCCACTGCAAAACACACTCGACCTGAGCGTCAAGCTTCTCCCCCTTAAGGCGGTCTGCTGTAATAAAAATTCTGTCGCCGTGAAGAACATTCTTTCCTTGGTTCAAATAACCACAATACGACAAAAGCCCCCCATCAAAAATAAGCTCGGCTTTTTTGTCTTGGACCTCGTCAACAAGGTTGATTTTTATACCTTTGTTTAAAAAAGACAATTCACGTAATCTTTTTTGTAGAGTCTCAAAGCTAAAAACAACGTCTGGAAAAATTTGCGGGTCTGGCTTGAACCATGTCAATGTTCCGCTTTCCTCTGTTGTGCCCACAACAGCAACAGGCGCATCAGGCACCCCGATCTTATATGTCTGAGCGTACACCTTGCCGTCTTTTCGAACCTCCACACGCGCAGACTCTGACAGCGCGTTGACAACAGAAGCACCCACACCATGGAGCCCGCCTGAAAACTTAAACACGGAGTCATCAAACTTTCCCCCGGCGTGCAAAACAGTCATAACAACTTCTAGCGCGCTTTTGTTTTCAGTTGGGTGCATGGTGACAGGAACCCCTCTACCGTTATCTTTTACTGAAACAGAGTTGTCCAAGTGTAGCGTCACATCTATCTGAGTACAGTAGCCAGCCATAGCTTCATCAATTGAGTTGTCAACAATTTCATAAACCAGGTGGTGCAAACCCGAAAGAGAGGTTGAACCAATATACATGCCCGGTCTCGTGCGCACAGCCTCAAGGCCCTCTAACACCTTAATATTTTCAGCCGAATATTCTTCTGGTTCCTTCGGCTTTTTCTCGTCATTTGTGTTTTCCAACTAACCCCCTAAACAAAATAAACTGACGCAAGTCTCGCCACACTATTCCGTTTCTTTTATTGGAACCAAAATGTGCTTTGATAAGCACCCCTCCGGCTCATCTTGTGGATAAAATGAAACAGGCTCATCCTCTGTGCCAAAAGACATCTGCACAGTTTCTCCTGCTGTGTTTGAGAAGATGTCTGCCAAAAACTTTCCCTTCACTGCCAAACTGCGATTTGAACCATTATACCCCGATAAAGTTATCTTTTCACGACCTTCTGTGCTACCGAGAGTTTTTGAGCTCAAAATCATCGCCTCTTTTTGTAAATTTATTTGCAATGCTCCAGTCTTATCTGATGCCAGCAAAACTCTTTTTATTGCCCCTTGCAACACCACCCGCGGAACTGGGGCGCTGTATTCTTGTTTTTTGGGGAGAACACTCTGATATCGCGGATACTTCACCGCTGACAAGAGGATGTATGCTTGATAATTCTTTGTTTCTGCGATTAGCCTTGTGCGATCGCCAGAAACAGATATTGTTATCTCCTCTGCGTCCTCATTGCACATCCTCAAAAGCTCACTGAGAGCCCTCTTCGACAAGCAAATACCCTTGCTCAAACTTTCCCCAGGAACATCAAAGTTCATGCTCGATTGAGACAAGCGAAAACCATCTGTTCCAACTAAACAAAGTTGGCCACTTTTGAGCTTGTGTAAAAAACCAACCGTTCCATAAGCCCTCGGGGACTCCTCTGTTATACAAAAAACCGTTTGGCTCAACATGTAAGACAAAAGATGTGTTGGTAGAACCATTTGCTCACATTTGTCATCTAAACTTGGAAGGTCCTGCCAATGAGCATCTTTCGTTGTTGGGGTCTTCATTGTAAATGTTGAACCTTCTTTTACACTTAGTTTCAAAAAAGCCCCGTCTTCCTCTAAGCTTACTTTCCCTCCCTGCGGAACCTCTCGAACAACATCAGTAAAAATTTTTGCTGGAACAAAAACTCGGCCTTCCTGCAAAGAGTCACACTCACTGGTTGAGTAAATGGCCAAAACCCGGTCTGCCGCAAAAAAACAAAGGTTTTTATTCGTAGCCAAGAGCCCTATTTGGGCGAAGCTCTTGTCAACCAGTGCCCCCTGAAGGCGGCTTACCGACAGTTTTAAGGCTTTCGCCTCGATTAGTATTTTCATGCGCTCTTCCTAAGTGTTTAAAGACCCAAAAGATCTTCTTATTTAATTTAATTAATATTTAAAATAACAGTAGATAGTAGTACTTAACGTTTTCTGGGGAAAACCCACCTAACGTCTTGTTTTTGCTTTAAAAAAACAGAAAACCCCCTGTGTATATCCTGGTGAAAAACTGTGGCCCGCTGTGTTGATAAGTTGTCGGCGAAAAGAAAAAACACAGGCTATACACAGGTTGTCCACAGGTGGCGGAGAGTTTTTTTCTTGCTCATCATTATTAACAGGCTATCCACAGCTTATCAACATGTGTCTCTTATTGCATTTGGTCCAACTGTCTTTCTAGCGACTCGATGTGGTGCTGCAAGCTGGCGTCGTTCTTTCGCTGGCTGGCAATTTTCTTCACAGCGTGCATTACAGTGGTATGGTCTTTGCCGCCAAAACGGTCGCCAATGTCTGGATAGGAAGAGTGTGTATAGTGCCTTGCTAAAAACATTGCAATTTGTCTTGGAACAGACAGTGCGCGCTGCCTCTTTTTTGACTTTAGGTCACTCAGCTTAAGTTTAAAGTGTTCGGCAACAACTTTTTGAACTGTTTCAATGCCAAGGCTTCTAGAGCTTTCTGTTGCCATGCCTTGAAAGGTTTCAGATGCAAGCTTTAGGTCTAAGGGGCGCCCCTGAAGAGCTGCAAAAGCGGCCACCCGGTGAAGAGCCCCCTCGAGTTGGCGGACATTTTTTTTGGCCTGTGATGCTATGAACTCAGCGACGTTGGGGCTTAGCGTCACTCCTAAGGTTTCGGCTTTGCTCATTAAAATTGCCATTCGGTGTTCTGTGTCTGGAGGTTGAATATCTGCGATGAGCCCCCATTGGAAGCGGTTTCTTAGTCGCTCCTCAATATCTGGTATATCTTGAGGGAAAAGGTCGGAGGTAACAACGATCTGCTTTTTGGCTTCATACAGCGTGTTAAAAGTGTGAAAAAACTCCTCTTGTGTTGCTGATTTGTTGCCAGAAATAAACTGTATATCATCCATGAGAAAGACGTCACAGTGGCGGTATTTTTGGCGGAAGTCCCACATTTTATTGTGGCGGATGCAGTAGATCATTTCATTCATAAATCGCTCGCTACTGATGTAGGTCACAACCATGTTTTTGTTGCTTGATAAAACCATATTTCCAACAGCGTGCAAGAGGTGTGTTTTGCCCAGCCCTGTCGAACCATATAAAAACAGCGGGTTATAGTTTTTTCCTGGGTTTTCTGCAATATTTTGACAGGTTGCCAAAGCAAACTGATTACTTGGGCCGCGGACAAAGCTTTCAAAGGTGTAGCCCGGGTTTAGGTTCGGGGTTTTTGCCAAGCTCTTTGAGAAGACACTTCCTTGGGTTTCTGTGTTAGAGCCGCTGGTAGGAGGGTGTTTTTCCTTTTTTTTCTCTGCTTTGCGCGGGGACAACACCTTGGTTTTGACAAAATCTAGTCCGAGCCTTTTCTTGCATTCGGAAAGCCTTTTTTGTATTTCCGCACACTTTTTTTCTGACTCGGCAAGGGGTGTGTGTAGCTCAACTTGGTCGATTTCTTTTTGGACAACCTCAAGTTCGGCAAACCAGGTCAAATCTTCGTCTCTTCCTTGGGACTGAAGTAGCTCATCCCTAATTATGGACCAGGTGTCTACCTCCCCAGAAAGAAGGTTTTCAGGTTTTGATTTGCTTCTTTGGGGCGGGAAAAGCGCCCCGCTATCTTTTGGTGGGGCTGTCGCTGGGAAAAGTGGTTCCATAATTATTTGTATTAGCCTCTTTTGCAAATTAAAAAGAATGAGTAAGAAGTCAGTATACTCTATAGATAAAGGCTTGTCTCATAACAAGGCTGAGATCTTTTGAAAAGGTAGAGGGCGGGGTTTGCGCAATGAGCGAAGATTTTGTTGTCTGCCGCAAAAAGGGGGTGTGTGTGAAAGAGCAGTGGAAGGTAGCTTTTTATGTGCTGTCTATTAACTTTCAGGTTGCGGTTACTTTTGTGGGAGGGGTCTATCTTGGGCGCTCTCTTGACGCTCGTTATCCGTGGGCTTATTCCTGGGTTGGGGTTTTTGTGCTCCTTTCGGCCGTTCTTGCTGCCTACTGGTATTGGGGTCTTTTTGCTCAGCTTTTGAGGATAGAAAACGCTAGGAAAAAAAAAGATGAATAAGTTTATTTCAGTTTCTGCGTGGCTTCAGGTCCCTTTATCTGGTGCGGCAGCGCTGGCATGCTGGGGCAGGGGGGCAGGTTTTTTTTGGGGGGGGGTTTTTCTTTTCTCTTTGAATCTATTAGCGTTGGTTTTGCTTCTTGAGAGTGTTTTTTTGAGGCAAGGGGGCTTCTGGGGGCTGAGGGGTTTTTTCTCTTTTGGTTTAAAGTTTTTTTTGTACATCGGCCTTATTTGGGGCGTTTTTTCTTTTCCGCCAGGTAGTGTTTCTTTGCTTGTGTTTTTTGGCGCCGCGTCTTGTTGGGGGGTGTTTCTTCTGCTTTGCGCTCTGACGTTTGGCGTGAAGTCAGGGTAACTTTCTCAAAGTGCGGCGCCAAAAGGGGCGGTTTTTTTAAAATATTGTTTTTATTTGGTTGTTAATCTTCTCTAAATTGAGATATTGATGAGGAACGAGTGGTCGGGGTGTCCGGAGACATTAAATAAAGCTAAGAGTTTTTCTGTATGCTCAATAAAAAATTTTTTATATTGGCAAGTGTGTTTTTTGGGGCGAACGCTCATGCTGGCGCAGGAGGAGGCCCTATAAATTACTTTGCTGCTTTGGCGGGTTTTGTGGGGCTTGATGTGGAGTTTTCCCCCCTTTTTGCAAGCGCCTTTGTCTTGTGCTTGCTGTTTTCCTTGGGGGCTTTTTACAGCCGCGAGGTTCGTCGGGTTGTGGAAAAAGGAGACGTTGCTCCCCAGCCACGTTTCTCCCTTTTTGTAGCTTTAGATTCTGTGATGGAGTTTCTTTTTTCGTTTGTTAAAGAACAACTTGGGCGAGGGTATCAGCGTTATTTGCCGCTTCTCTGTGGGCTCTTTTTGTTTATTCTTTGCAGTAATTTAACAGGTCTTATCCCCGGCTTTCCTCCAGCTACAGAAAGCTTTGGTGTAAACCTGGTGTTGGGTCTTGTGGTTTTTGCTAGGTACCACGCTGCTGGTGTCGCTGAGCATGGGTTTTCATATGTAAAGCAGTTTACAGGCCCCTTCTTATCTTTGGCTCCTTTGTTTGTAGTCATTGAATTAATTAGCCACGCGGCAAGGCCGGCGTCGCTGGCTTTTCGTTTAACAGCGAACATCTTTGCAGACCATCTAATTGTTGGGGTGTTTAGTGGTATTATTCCTTTGGTTTTTCCCTCGATGCTGATGTTTTTTGGTTTGCTTGTTGCTTGTGTACAAAGCTTTGTTTTTACTATGCTGACATGCATATATATAAGTATGGCGGTATCTCACGACCATTAATTTTTACGGTTTTTGTAAGAGAAGGAGTTTGTTATGAAAAGTTGGATGGGGCGCGCTTTAGCTGTTGTTTCTGGAGCTGTTTTAAGCACACCTTTGTGGGCAGCTGAGCACGGAGACACAAGTGCTGTGGGTTTGGCCAAGCTGGGGGCAGCTATTGCTATAGGTATAGGCGCCACAGGAGTTGCTACGGGACAAGGTCGAGCTGCTAGTTCAGCTCTGGAAGGGATTGCCAGAAACCCAACTTCTCGCGGCGACGTGTTTGTGCCTATGTTGCTTGCTCTTGTCTTTATGGAGTTCCAAGCTCTTTTGTGCTTTGTTATTGCCTTTTTGCTTCAAAGCTAATGTTAGGCCAAGCTTGGAGATGGCCCCCTCTTGTTTCACGTGAAACCTTTTCTTTTTTTCTTATCCCTTTTTCCAGATTGTTCTAGT
>PASJ01000039.1 GCA_002711925.1 Pseudobdellovibrionaceae bacterium
AAAATTAATCTTTCAACTTTATTTCTTTCTAAATCTAATAAATTTTGCGATAAATTATTATTCGATCCTGTATTTGAAATAAGAAAAGACTCACAAGTTATCAATCCAACAAAAAGTTCCAACTTTGACTCGTCTAAATTAGTCTTTTTTATACTTTCTAATGTTTTGCGGCATTCAAGGGCTAGTAAAGTTTGAAGCATATCAATTTCAAAACACTTTAAGTAATTAGGTAGAGTTTCATACTCTTCTAAAGTTTCAATGAATTCACTGACTCCTCCAATAAATTCTAGCTCAGGCCTATCAAAATCTCGGTTAACAGAAAACTTTAAAAGATTTGAAGTTGCTCTTGTTCTTGGGGGAGAAAATGCTTCTATAGATTTTGAAGAAGCTGAAAGTAATGTAACTATAAATTTTCTAAAGGTTCTTTTTTTATTACAAGCTCCATGAATATTGGTATTAAACGTTATTAAGAATAAGAAAAAAAAGAGTTTCATAAATCTTCCCAAGTCAATAATTTAGTAAAATAAAATTAAGTATAATTAAATTGATAGAACAAATCAAGACTTTTCAATAGACACAAAAATTTTTTTGTATTGCACAAATTGATTTGTAACGGTTTTATAAAGTTGGCAAGTTATTTTTTTGTTTCAAAAAGGAGAAAAAGATTATTTTCATTAAAAAGATCTTTTTTATAAGTTATGTGTTTTGTGGAAGATAAGTAGGGAGTAAAGTTATAATTTGTATTTTTAGACTAAATTTATCTATTTTTAAATCTAAACTTGTGTTATAAAAAGAATTCTTTAAGCAATTAAATTTGATAAATTTAGAGGTTGAAAATCCATGAAATCATTTCTTATTTTTATAATTTTATTAGAGTCTTTTCAGGTTTTTGCTTCTTCGAGTTTTTTGGAATCTGAACCTGATCTACTATCAATGACAGAAGAAGAAGAAAATAGGTTAAAAGATGAATTTTTAGGTGAAACTTCCTATCAAGAGAAAAAACTGAGCATAAATTTTTCCTTACGGCGGAAAGGTGTGAAGTTCTTGAAATTATCTACCCTAAAAAGAAAAGTCGAACCTGAATCTAGGAAACCTAGGAAAAGAGGATATCAAAGAAAAAATGGTCGATTTGAATGTAGAATTAGACGTAAAACAAAATTTAAACTAGATCAGTCAGTGAAAAAAAATTTCGAAGAATTTTTTAAAGACGGACAGTGGTTTTATCGGCACCTAAGCTATCATGATACACTAAATGATTTTGAAAAGAAAAAAGAAGAATTAACAAAATTTTTTGAGTGTCAAAAAGAAAAATCAATGGCAAATATTTCTGTAAAACCTTGAATCTAAGTACTTAAATTAAACATATTTCACATACCCTGCGTGTGTGTGAAAAAAAATATTAAAATTTTAATTGACTGCCAGTTTTTTTTTTTCTAATCTGACCTTTGAATCAGGCAAAGATATATTATTTTTAAAAAAGAGGATTTGATGTCTTCTCTTCGTTATTATCTGTAAGATTTTTAACTAAGAAGCTCATTTTTTTTCTTAAAAAGAATAATTAACGAAAGAAGCTAGAACCTTTATGTAAGAAAATCTCGTTATATTTTAAGCCTGATGATAGCTCTTTATTTTTTATTGGCTTAAAAATTAAAAGCCAAAGATAATTTTTTTTCGTAATTTGTTGATTTAATTATATTTATGAAGTAACTCTTATTTTTAATTTCGATAAGAGGTCTAAGATGTTTTTTATTTTGATCAGTTTTTTTCTTGGTTCCGATGCTTTTATCCATGTACCAACAGATTCATTTTATCAAAAGAAACTCAGTGTAGTACAGCATGAAAAAACAAAAAGGTCTTATCATAATCTTCGGCTTCGCTCTCTTTTTATGTCAGTGGAAGATGATAACTATAGTCAGCTAGATCATGACAGTGAAGGATACACATCTGATGATGCGTTGAGCTTATGGTCGAAAGGCTGTGATGAAGACTTGAAAAATCTTGGTATTAAAGTAACCCCAGGCATGGTTGCAGATTCCTATGAGAATAAGCTATATCCAATTTTGGTTCAGTTTTCAAAACATGATGATGTCACTGAAGACCGGGTGCTCTGGGTTTATCAAAATAGAGGATCATTGAGTCGGTATTATACAATACTAGGAAGAAATTCAAATGGTCTGCCATTAAGTGATTATCAACAGTCTCTTAATAATTCCATTCGTTCAGGTATTCTTGTGGCTGTCGTTGAGTTTATGATGATTGGTTTTTTTGGCTCAGGAGATTTTTCTTATTTATTGCATCAAATCATGGCAGATGGTGCTGCTAATGAAGTTATTGCAACGACTGGTTTGCTAAGCCTTTTTTCAAGTAAAGTATTTGAGTGGTGTATGAATAATGGTGCTAAAGGTCTCAACCCTTGGTGGCACTTTGAAACATATAGGCTTTTATCTATTCCCGTTTCTGGAGAAGATAATATACGCTATACTAAGGTTCGCGAACCTATTTTCGATGTTATTAGTGATCGTCTTGATGGTTTCTACCATGGTACTTTGAAAGAAGGTGGCGGTTTAAACCCTGAATATCAAGTTACCCTTGCTGATCAAAGAGCAAAGAGTGATCAAAATGAAGAAAGACAACTAAAGTTAGCAGTTCGTTTAGTTTTAGAAAAGCGCTCTAAGCTTTGGCGAGAAGGCAGCCAGTCCTACCTAAAAGAAAAAAAAGTAAGTCCAAAATTTTCTGCGCCCCCAAAAGAAATCAATGTCTATGTAACACAAAACTTTTATCCTAATACAAGCTATAATACAGGAGAAGTCATCGAAAGTTTTGATAACTACAGATCAATAAAAAACAAAGAGGAGTTTCGTCAAAAACTGATTCAAAGTATTAAGAATTCTTTTTTAGAAGAAAACTTAAATATAGAAGAAAAAGACCTTGAAGCAATTATTTCATCTGTTCTAAATCATTTAGAAAATATTGAAAACGAGTAATCATCGCCTAAGCCATTTTGTGTTTTTATAAACTTTTCTTTTTATTTTTTTGCTTATATTCTTGACTTTCCTTGAGTTAAAGACGATATTTTCGCTATTTTCCTGAAATTTTTTGTCAGAAGGTCAATATGAACAGGTATTTATTCTTTTTTGTTTACATCCTTTTCTTTTATACTAATGCAAGTGGCCAAGAAGGAAATGATTGTGGTGTTAGCGCAAAAAGAGTAAAACTTTCTTCTTCTTCTTCTTCTTCTTCTTCTTCTTCTTTTTCTTCTTCTTCTTTTTCTTCTTCTTCTTCTTCTTCTTCTTCTTCTTCTTCTTCTTTAGAAGCCCTGCCAAGTTCTTCTTCAACGTCTCAAGTAGACCAAGCTTCCCGGCATCAGTGGGATGGTAGATCTTTTTGTGCATTCGCTGGAGAAAAAATTTATGAAAATATCGAAGTGACAGAAGCAAGAATACGTCTCAATGACTTACTTGAGCAAACGATCTTTAATGAGTTTATTTGTGTTGATTTATTAGGAAAAAATGCTTCAAGTGAAATAATGAATATTTGTTTGAAAATAGATAATTTTAAGAAAAAAGAAATTGAAAGTCTTGCACAAACATTTTTTAATTTGAAGCTTCCTCATGCTGATAGTACTTGTGTGAGTTTTAAACTTCCTGACTCTGAAAATAATGTCGATCCTTTGATACGATTCTTAATTTGTAGAAAACTGCAATTAAATAGTGGAAAAGGAGATAAGTACTTCCTAATGTTCCATGGTTGTGGAAAAGAAAATGTAGCCTCAATTTTTTCTGAAGGTTTTGACACAAGAAGGCAAAGAAGAAATCTTTATGGCTGCGGAGTTTATCATGCTTTAAACGCACAGTATTCAGCTGATAACCACTTTTCACCTCCTGATACCAAAGGTGATAAAACTATTATTATTTCGGCAATATTGCATGGTGATATTAGCTTAGATTGTGACACACACTCTAAAACAGATCCTAATAAAGAGATGTTGATACTTCGAAGCTCAGATCAGATTCTTCCACTTTTCGAAGTTTCTTTCAAGTGTCGTCTTTCTTTTGGAGGAACTTCTTTCAAGAGCCCAAGACAATACAGACCAACTTTTTGGTTTGTTGAGTTACCGAGAAAAAGAAAAGTTGCTCTTTCAGATTCAGTCCAAAGTTATCTCGATCAGGCTTTGCAAGCAAGAAAATTAAGATTTTCTTGTAATATTCAGATTTTTCAAAATAGCCCTCCGCAACTTGCATATTTTTACTTTGACAAAATGTTAACAAAGATTGATTCTATTGGAATTGTTAAGCTTATTTATGAACAAGCGCCTTTGATAAAAAATGTACGCGAGCACCAAGATGTATACATCTTACTCTTTCAAAATCTTTGTCAAAACGAGAAAGTAACTGTTGAAATGAGAAAAAAAATACTCGAACTCGTTAAAATGGACATCAAAATATATGGTTCTGGTGCCAAGCACCGTGTGGGTTCTTCTATTATATGTGGTGAAAAAATTCAAAAGATTGTTGGCGAAACAATTTATAACGAACTCCTTGAAAAAGTCAAAGAGTCTTTCTTAAATAGAAAATAAATAAAAGCTTAATTTATGAAAAAAAATTTACTTCAAAAAGGGTTAAATAAAATGATCAGTGCGCATCGATTATTTTACGTTATTTTTACTCTATTTTATCTTTTCTTTTCAAAAGAAGCAACAGGAGCACAAGAATATTCTTCTTCTTCTTCTTCTTCTTCTTCTTCTTCTTCTTTATCATCTTCAAAAGACGATAATTTGGATCATAAAATCCTAATCATTGCTTCCGGGGAAAAAGGGTATTTTGAAAAGTATGAGAATGATATTTGGCAGGCATCATCAAATGGTTCATTAGTTTTATCTTACGGAGTGACTTCAACTCAAAAAAATGTTCAAGATAAAGCTAAGGAAATTATTTTTTCTTCTTTCGAAGAATATAAAGAAAAAAATAGTGTAGGAAAAATTAACAAGTTGCTTGTAGATGATATAAATGGTTACTGCTGCCTAAATTTTGTTTTTATTAATTGGGACGTAGAAAGTTTAAAAAAACTCGTGAATGATTTTATCTCTCAAGGGGAAATTGGAAAAGAGGGTTTTGAGGCCTTAAGATTGAGTGTTTGGAAGATCTTTGAAAGATATCATGTGTCACAAATGTTCGGTGTTGGTGCTGAAAAATGGGCTCACGTTGAAAAAATTAATCCTTATTCAAACGTGAGACAGCGCAAGAAGATTGATAAGTATAAGCCAAATATTTTTTCAGCTAAGTCCAGGTCTCAACCTGTCTCTGCAGCTTGTAAAGAAAAATATTTTGAGCCTCGTAAAAGAAAAAAACAAGATAACCGTCATAATGAAACAAGAAAATCAACTGTGATAGCAAAAAGAAATTGTTTCGAAAGAAAAGCGGAAAGCTTAAGCATTGAAAAAAGCCTAGGATTAAATTTTTCTTTAGATGCAAACCGGGAAATGATTCTTTATTCTCTTCAAGAAATTGTGAATACCTCTTTAGCCAAAAAAAAATGAAGATTTTTCACCACAGTTTTTTTATAACATTATTTCTTTTTCTGGTCTAATGATTCAATTTTTTCTTTGATAATTTTAATCAATATTTCATTATTTTTTTCTGTATTTATACAAAAATCGGCTAAAGTCATTTTATGATTGGATGGGTACTGGTTTTCCATAATTTTTTTTATTTTATCTAGACTGATTTTATCTCTTTCAGCCACTCTTCTTATTTGCTCGTTCAAAGAGCAATGTGTGACCCAAACTTCCTTGAACTCATTTTCTTGTTTTGTTTCATAGATTAAAGATGCTTCATAAAACCAGTAATCTGTGATATTCTTTATTTTATTTTTTAAAAGACTTTTAATCTTTGGGTGAAGTATGGATTCTACAATTTTTTTTTCTTTTTTGCAGTTGAAAATTTTTTCACTTAAAACTTTCCGATTTAAACAACCGTTTTTATCTAGTATATATTCACCAAAGTGTTTCACCAGTTGTTTTAAGGTTTCAGATTGAGGCTTAACAGCTTCTCTTGATAGGAGATCAGCATCGATAACGGTATACCCTAGCTCTTCGATGATTTTTGATACAAATGTTTTTCCAGTACAAATATTACCTGTTATAGCTATACCGTAGATTTTTTTATTTTCTAAAAAATCCATTTCAATATTCGCTCCAAAAAAATTTAGTAGATATGTTTTAAGAATATCTTTTGTGAAACTACTATTTTTTGATTATAACTATAGTTTTAAATTAAAATCTAGAATAAACTCGTGTTGGAAAAAATCTTTTTCTTTTTTCAAAGTGGGTAAGAGGCGTAGCGAATATTGAATTTTATTTCTAACAGACCAAGAAGGAGTATGATTTTTGGCGTAACGATTGGGGTATCCGTATATTTTATCATTACTATCAAAAAGAATAGAAACTTTTTTTCTTGGTTTATTTACGATAGCTTCAATGGAGCTGATAGCCCATGAACCGAGAAATAAAGAGAAATAAATTAGAGAACTGCGGTAGTAATCTGAAGTTAGAGTTTTTTGGTCTGATTCGTACTGGTCAATTTCACTTTGCGTTGTACTCATGTCTTCAGACATTCTGTCTATTGTAGAGCTAGAGTTTTTTGCAGTTGTGTAGCTTTTATAGTAATAATAAGACCCAATACTCATTGCTAAAGTTTGGCTTGCTATAAAAATTTTTCCAAGGTCCGGTTTATTATCTAAAAACTGAGGAACTCCAAAAGGAGCTAAGTCATACATGGACCAGTTTTTTTCAATTAATTGTACCTTACGATTTGATTTTTTTTCCGTAACTTTCCTAGTTTTTTTCTTTAATGTTTGATCTACTTTTTTTTCTTTTTTCTTTTTTGATTTTTCTTTCGTTTCTTTTATAAGATTTTTTTTCTCTGTTTGAGCTATAATTTTACTGAGCTGTATGTTTATCCTACTATTTTTATTCTTTTGAATTTCAACGGGAAAGTTTTTGTTTCGATACCCCGGAGCTGATACTAAAATATTGTAAACACCCGATTTCAATAATATTCCTTTGTTTGCCGGGATCACATCTTTACCGTTAATAATAATTTCAGCAGGAATATTATCATTGATTATAAGTGTGAGAAATCCATTTTCATCTTCGGCATGCGTAGGATTTTCTTCTGTTGTTTCTTTACTTGTGTCAACTAACGTATTTTTTATTGATTGAAAAAAGTCTAAAATATTTTCGTCAAGAACTTCATCAGCAACGATTGTTGTTTGATAGTTATGATTTATAGCCTGTTTAAAAGTTTCTTGAGCATTATCTCTTTTTCCCAGCATATATTGGCAAATACCTATCATTTTATAAACGTCACTTTTTTCTTCATTTGTGCTTTGGAGATTTATTATGTTAGAAAAAATTTTTTCACATTGAGAATAATTTCCATTTGTATAACTTTCGTACCCTTTAGTATATTCATCAGCAGATAAATAACTATAATTTCCTGTTAGATATATAGAGATAATTAATTTTAGTACAAGAATAGTATTTTTTTTGATCAAGAACATTTTTATTGTATCCTAGTTAATTCGATAATTATTTCTTCGGATAATTTAGGCAGATATTAAATATTTTTTTTTCAAGAATTAGAATTCGTGGGGCATTCTTTCGTGGAAAGATACAAACTTTTTAAAGGGGCTGTAGTTTTTTAAATTTGTAATTTTTGATGTGTAAAGGCAAGCATGTTGTATAACTTGTTTTGCAAAACGACTATGTTCAAGTCCTGTGTTCATAATAGAACCCCATATGGGATGAATCTCTTTTTCTTTCTCTCTTGTCAATTCTTTAATTTTTTTGTTAATAATCTGTAATCTTAGTTCTGTAGATGAAAGTTTATCTTTTAGCTTATCGGTTGTGGCCGAAAACATTTTACAAAGAGAGCTGTTCAGACTATGTTTTTTTATGAATTTATTGTTTATATTAATTTTTGATTGTATGTATTGAGAAATTTCTTCAAGTCTTTCCTTTGATTGAATGAGTTTTTTTATTTTTGTAAGTAGTATTTTTTGATTCTCTTGAATAGGAATCTCAATTTCTAGTTCAGGAACAAGCAGTAACGTTCTCCAATTGACGGTTTCTTTCGATCGAACAATATCACCATAAATATGATCTCCAGCATAAAGAATTTCATCACCTACATACCCTGTCATTTTTTCAAATAATCTTGCATTTCCTCCGTGATAAAACTTATGTGGTAAAAAGTTTTTTTTATGAGGCTTGAGTTTTTTTGTTTCTTCTTCCACTTCATAAAATGGTTCTGCGCTAGTGAAGAATGAAGGTTTATTAGAGCTGACAATTAGGATATCCCAGTAATCTTGCCATTTTGGAAAGTCGTCATTTTTACCATCGAGTAAGAAAGACATAATACATTGTGTGTATTGAAAGTTAGAGTTTGTTAATAAAAATAATGATTTTTCAGATTCAATTAAGTGAATAAGTGTATTAGCTAACTCCATGTCAACGTCAATATATTTTTCAGGATTAGCTATAACCTCATCTTTTATTGAATTATCTTGATGACTCAAATCAATGAAATATCTGAGGTCTTGATAAATTTCCTCGAAGTCTTTTTTTATTTTACCAGGGTTTTCGTTCATAAAATCAACGATTTCAGCAAAAAGCTGTACTTCGCTTAGTTCAAAAAATGTATCAATAGACAAAAAAGTATGAGCTCTAAAACTAGATGTATTATAAAGTTTGCGACGTTCTTCTTTGCTTATAATTTTATGGCCATGGTAGCCATGTTTTATGTACTTATGAGTGTCTGCTTTTAAGATATTTCCTCTTTTTCTATCAACAAGAAGGCCTCTTTTCAAAAAATGAGGTTTGTATTTTAATTGGGAAAGTTCCTCAGGGTATCCTGCTTCAAGGAATTTTTTAAGTGTAGCTTGGAAAGCAAGATTTTCAAAAGCTTCTTGTTTATAACGGGCTATTGTATAATCCATATCGAAACCAACAAGCTTAATATCTGCTAAATTTAAAGAGCGATTTGAGTAGATTCTTAATTCTTTGGCTTTAATTTTTTAGACCCTTTCTTCGAAATCAATAAATTTAAACCCAACCTGCAAGTACTTTTTGTTGATTTTAGAGTAGAACCTTTGTGCGTAGATAATTTCAAGGTTTCTTGTTTTTATTTTTTTATTGTCTTTATAAAATTCACAGTTGTTAAATTTTCTTCCTGGTGTAAATAATTTACTATCAATTTTTGATTTGATAGAAAAACCTCCATCAGACATTTCAATAATTGGTTTTTTTATTATCGTCGTTTTGTCTATTGGATTTAATATTTTGAAGTAAATATTTTCTTTGTTAGAATAGTAATATCGCTCATTCTCTCTTTGATCTTCAAGTGTTTTGACCTGAATTTCTTCAAAGGAAAGAGTATCTGCATAGGGGAAGATATTTTTTGATTCGATGGATAAATCACTAGATTTGATTATAAATTGTTTTGAATTTATCAAATCTTTTATCATAGTTATAGGTACGTTATTTTGTAACCTTAAAACCTTATAACTAACGTCTAAAATTTTAGTTTCGAATAGTACAGAAAGGTTTGAACCTGAAAAATAACAAACTCTATCTTCTTCTTTCAATTTTTTTAATTTTTCCATATGAACGTCATTAATTTTTATCATGTTTTTCTAACCTTTTGTCTTAAAAATTGATCTTGTCTTGTCATGTTCGTTTCTTTTTTTTCTCCGAGAAACCACGTATTTAGTGTAAATATAAGTTTAGTTAATTCATAGTCTCTGTCATTAAAAAATTTACTTCTGTTTGTTGTTTTTTCCACAGATAAACCTAATGAAAATTGGCTCAAAAAAGTCCAGTTTGCTTCAAGTTTATAAATATGCTCATATGTCGTGCGTTTTTTTTGTTCAACTTGCACATTTGAACCAAATTCTTTTTGCAAGGGACTTGTGGATAAATAAGTTGTGATATTTCGTTGTATAAACAATGAAACGTTAACTTTTGTGTATATCTTTTTTTTGACTTCAAGGGAGGATGAAAATATATTTTTGTCATTCAAAGGGTCATTATAAAAATATTTATGATGTTCTATTGCAATTAAAGAAAAAAATCCAATTTTTGGTCTGTTGTTGTTATAAAATAGTCCCCAGCTTAAATTTTCCTTATCTAAGGGCAAATTATAATTTTGCTTAGTTTTAGCTTTGTTTAAAGCGTGAACACATTTTTCAAAAAAAGCATGGAGGGCAATACTTTGTTTTGGGGTCCAGATAAACCTGACGTAGGGGGAATTAAAGAATGTTTTTTCCGATTTTTTCCAATTATTGTTTGTTTTGGATATAGGTATATGTGCTGTGTAAATAAATTTCTCATAGAAGAAAGAGTCTAAACCAAAAATGATTTGATCTGAAAAATTAAAAAGTAGATTCATAGAGTATATGTTTGAAAAATCTTCTTTTATAAGATGAATATTTGTAAATTGTAAATTAAGATTATTACTCTTCATAAATTCTTGCCAATATGTGTTGGCTGTATAAAGTCTTTGAAAAGATAATTTTGATTCAATAAGCTCTTCAAGATAAAAAAAACTCTTTTCTCCGTAGATGCTAAGTTTCATTTTATTGTCAAAACTTGTAAAAATTTCACTTTCGCGAGTGTTTATTGGATCATTGTGGGTTTTTATATTTTGGTGATCAATTATTTTTATTTCTAGAAAATTCAGTGGTATGGAAAACTGATTCTTTTTACCTGAATATTTTTCACTTAAAATCGCAGGTTCAGGTGTTTGAGAAGTTGTTTTTTTTTCATTTCCATAGATTAAAAAGCTCATAGATAATATGGCTAAGTTATTTACCAAATAAACTGTGACTTTTCTTTTGACATGGAGGGTAAGGCGTTTTAACTTCACAAGAAATTACCTTATAACCTCAAAAAAATTTTACGGCACTTAAAGAGTTTTTCATGCCCTTACATAACATATGATTCATATAATAATTTGCTAAGATATATATTGAAAGAACTTTATTGTTAAATATCATTAACAAACTTTTCAAACTGAGCCGCGTTTATCAAACTAAGATCAAACAGCGCAAGTACACAGCTAAAAATTTATTTAAACCATATTGAAACTTGTTGTATCTTCCTTGTGTTAATTTTCTGCGCTGCTTTTATTTTGAAAGGATGAAAAAGTCTTTGATGAAAAAACAAAGTGTAACTTTAGAACTATCCTCAGGAAAGAAATTAGTAGGCTCACTTCTCGGGGCTCCTGTTAAGTCAAGTGGTGAACTAGTTTTTACAACAGCTATGGTCGGATATACTGAAGCTTTAAGTGATCCATCATATTTTGGGCAAATTTTAGTTTTTGCTTACCCTCTAATTGGTAACTATGGTCTCCCTTCTCCGCCTAAGAATCGTGATTTACTCGAGCGTCAATTTGAATCTCAAGCTGTACATGCATCAGGTGTTATAATTTCACAAGCATGTTATGATGTTTTTCATTGGACCAGTGGAACAACTCTTGATACTTGGCTCAAAAGCAAAGGGGTACCAGGTATTGTTGGCCTTGATACAAGATATCTTGTTACACAGATTCGTGACCATGGTGGGCTCTTTGCTAAAATTTTACCAAGTGATGCTGTAGGCGAAAGAAGTCTTGGCGATTTTAATACAGTTACTCATGAAGACTTTTTTGATCCTAATCAGCATCCTGTTGTAACGGAAGTTTCAACTAAGGAAAGAAAAGTTTATGGTAAGGGCAAGTACAAGATCGCTGTTTATGACTTCGGCGTAAAGTGGAATATACTAAGAAGTCTTTTAGATAAAGGTTTTGAAATAGAAGTTTTACCTTGGCAAACTGATCCAAGTGATGTGGATTGTAGTGCATGGATCTTAAGTAATGGGCCAGGTAATCCTAATCAAACTTTTGATACTAAAGATCGAATAAGAAAGCTTATGGAACAAAATAAACCTATTCTTGGTATTTGCTTAGGTCACCAGCTTTTATCCCTAGCAGCAGGAGCAAAGGTTGTCCATATGTCTTACGGACATAGAAGTCATAATCAACCTGTTTTTGTTGTTGGTAAGAAAAAAGCTTATATTACTAGTCAAAATCATAGCTTTAAAATAGAAGAAGGATCCCTTCCTGAAGACTGGAATGTCTGGTTTCGTAATGTAAATGATAACAGTATAGAGGGAATTCAGCACCAGTCTCTTCCGTTTAAAAGTATTCAGTTTCACCCAGAATCTTCGGGGGGACCGAGAGACACAGCTTGGATTTTTGACGAATTTCTTGATGGAGTTAAAAAGCATGGCAACGAATAAAGGTATTGCTCGAAATAGAAAACTGCTACTACTTGGCTCAGGTGGACTTTCAATTGGTCAAGCTGGTGAATTTGATTATTCTGGCACGCAAGCGATAAAAGCAATTGTAGAAGAAGGTTTCGAGGTTTTGTTGGTTAACCCCAACATAGCTACTGTCCAAACAAATCCGATACCTGGGGTTAAAGTTTTTCTTTACCCTTTAACTTCTTTGTGGGTGGAAAAGGTTATAGACCAAGAGCGTCCGGAGTTTATTGTTGGTAGTTTCGGTGGGCAAACTGCATTAAACTGTCTTATTGAACTTGAAGACCAAGGTATTCTTGCAAGGTATCGGGTAAAAAACTTAGGTACATCTGTCAATACGCTGAAGATGACAGAGGATAGACAAAAGTTTGCAGAACAAATGCTTTTGTTGGACATTCCAATTCCTCCAAGTGTCGCTTGCTCAACAACGCAAGAGGCTTGTCTCGCTGCAACAAAGATTTCTTACCCAGTGATTGTTCGATGTGCTTATGCTCTTGGTGGCTTAGGAAGTGGTTTTGCGGATAATGAAAAAGAACTTATCGACCTTGTTAATCAAGGTTTGAGTTGTTCGCCGCAAGTTCTGGTTGAAAAGTCTCTTAAAGGTTGGAAAGAAGTTGAATATGAAGTTATGCGTGATAGAGATGATAATTCTATTACGATTTGTAATATGGAGAACTTTGACCCACTCGGCGTCCACACGGGAGACTCAATTGTTGTAACTCCAAGTCAATCTTTAACTGACGATGAATATCAAAAGCTAAGAAATGCTTCTTTAAAAATTGTCCAAGAACTAAAAATTATCGGTGAATGCAACGCACAATATGCTTTGTGTCCAGAAACATCAGAGTATTATATTATTGAGGTCAATGCCCGTTTGTCTCGCTCATCTGCTTTGGCCAGCAAAGCTTCGGGGTATCCAATCGCCTATATAGCTGCAAAAGTTATTTTAGGTTCTTCTTTAGTTGCACTAAAAAATCCTGTAACAGGGATTACCTCAGCTTTTTATGAACCTGCCCTTGACTATGTTACAGTTAAGATACCTCGTTGGGATCTTAATAAGTTCAAAAGTGTATCCAAGTCTCTTGGCTCGACGATGAAATCTGTCGGTGAGGTTATGGGTATCGGTCGAAATTTCCCTGAAGCTTTGCAAAAAGCTGTGCGGATGGTTAATGAAGACTCGACAGGTTTGGGTAAATCCCTTGATTTTTTCGATAAAGATAAAGAGACTCTCGAAGAAACACTTGAGAATCCGACAGACAATCGTTTGTTTTATATATTGCAAGCTTTACGTCTCGGTTATTCTGTAGAGTTTATCAATAAGGTATCTTCGGTTGATAAGTGGTTTTTATCTCAATTAGAAAGAATTGTAGTCAATGAAAATCAGATAAAAGATTTTTCCCGAAAAGCATCCGTACAAAAAGATATCTTTTCTTTTTTATCGTCAATACCACAAGATGATTTAAAGTCATGGAAAAAAGTTGGTTTTTCTGACAACCAAATAATAAATCTTCTTTTAGAGGGTCGATCAGATGATTTTTTAAAAAATCAATCAAGATTTGAATTAGAAAAGGCGTTGAGACAAACCCGAAAAAGTAGAGCTATTACCCCTGTTGTGAAAAAGATCGATACAACTTCATCGGAGTATCCGTCACCATCAAACTATCTGTATTTGACTTATGATGGAGATTTTCACGATCATCTTGAAAGAGACAATAAGCGTTCCATTCTTATTCTTGGTGGAGGAGCTTACAGAATTGGTGCGAGTGTAGAGTTTGACTGGTGTGCGGTTGCATGTAGTGAACAGATCCAAGCTTCAGGTTTCAAGTCTATAATTATAAACTGTAATCCTGAGACTGTTTCTACAGACTATAATAGCTCAAGTTCCTTATTTTTCGAAGAGCTTACCGTTGAAAGAATTCTTGATATTGCTGAGTTTGAAGGAACAAAAGAGGTTGTTGTTTCTATGGGTGGACAGTTGCCGAACAAGCTGGCTGGATCTTTACATAGCTACGATTTTAATTTACTCGGTCACAGTTTTTCAACAATTGATATGGCTGAAGATCGAAACAAATTTTCGAGCCTTTTAGATAAGATAAAAATAGACCAGCCGAGGTGGGCAAAAATATCGTCACCTGAAGCTTTAAATCACTTTATAGAAGAGGTTGGGTTTCCTGTTTTACTTCGTCCAAGTTATGTACTTTCAGGTGCTGCTATGAAGGTTGCATACAATAAGGAATCTTTGGATAGATATTTAGATTTTGTGACAGACCTTTCAAAAGATTATCCTGTTGTCGTTTCTCAGTTTATATCAGGTGCAAGAGAGCTTGATTTAGACGGAATCGCTAAAGATGGAGAGGTTGTTTTTACTATTGTCAGTGAGCATGTAGAAAATGCAGGTATTCACTCTGGGGATGCGACAACAGTTGTCCCTGCGCAAAGACTTTATGTGGAAACAGTTCGAAAGATAAAAAGAGCGGCAAGGCAGATAGCTCGAGGCTTAAAACTTAATGGACCATTCAATATTCAGTTTTTAGCAAAAGATAATCAAATTAAAGTTATCGAGTGTAATGCTCGAGCAGCAAGATCCTTTCCTTTTGTTTCGAAGGTTTGTCGTATTAATCTTGCAAAAGCTTCTGCAGAAGTTTTTTTAGGTCGCTTGCCTTTGTCTTTAAGACATACGGAAGATGAGCTACAATATGTGGGTGTTAAGGCTGCGATGTTTAGTTTCTCAAGGTTAAAAGGAGCAGATCCTGTTGTGGGCGTTGAAATGGCATCAACAGGTGAAGTGGGCTGTATTGCTGAAAGTTTTGAAGGGGCTATGCTTTTAGCGATGGAAGCTTCTCGAGTTAAACTACCGGAAAAAGGTATTCTGATAAGCGCTGGAGATGAAAAAAGTAAAATTAAGTTTTTAGATATTATCGACGATATTTTAGCATTTCATGTTCCTATCTATGCAACAAAGGGCACAAGTTTATTTTTAGAAGAACGTGGGGTAAAAACAATAAGTTTACCTTGGCCGGGAGAAGGTAATGGAAATGTCATTGATTATATAAAAAATGGAGGAATTGATTTTGTTATAAATATCCCTAAAAGTTCTGACTTAAAAGAGCTGACAAGAGGGTCTCAGATAAGAAAGACTTCAGTCGAGTTTGGTTGTTCACTTATTACTAATGTTGAAAAAGCTGTCGCTTGCATCAAGTCTTTTAGCCAAAAAGGTCCTTTTCGCTTGAATCATAAAATTAAAAATTTACCTGGTTTTCTTGATAATCATCATGGGAATTTCTATGAAAGTTGAGTTTTCGGCCAAAACGGATATTGGCCTAGTTAGAAAGAAGAATGAAGATTTTATTTTTTTTGATAACGATCATTTATTAGCTCTTCTAGCAGATGGTGTTGGAGGGGAAAGTCATGGTGAGCTTGCATCTAAGCTTGCTGTCGAGTCAAGTTATGAAAAAATAAAAGAAAAAAGAGACGAGTTACCTCCCCAAGAACTTGTGTTTAGAGCTTTTGAACATGCGCAAAAAAATATAGAAGATTTTCGAGCAAATAATGCAAGCATAAAAGGGGTACTAACAACTTTAGATTGCATGTATTTTTCAGAAAAAAATCTTTATTTTGGTCACACAGGCGATGGTCGGATCTATCGAATTTCTCGAGGAAAAATAAAACAGTTAACGAGTGACCATAACGTTAAGACCTTCATTTCCCAAGGTCTTATAGAAGAGGAGAACTACCAGCATTTAAGACAAGATGCGCTTCTCAAAGTCGTGGGAACGAAAGTTTGGGAACCCGATCTTGACTCTTGCGTTGTTGAAAAAGGAGATATTTTCTTTTGTGCCAGTGATGGCCTCTTCGGTATGCTCAGTGATACAGAAATGTTAAATATTATTGAACAGCCTATATCTCTTAATGAAATGACAGAAAATCTTATATTCTTAGCAAAAAAAGCAGGTGGTACAGACAATATATCTTTAATTATCGCAAAAGTTTGTGAAACTTGAAGGTCCCCCCCCCTCATTAGCTAAGATAAAAATCTAATAAACATATGTATAAAAAGAGTAAACAAAAAGTAAGAGTACGGGGAGCTTTACCATATTAAAACCGATTGTTTTATGGGCTAGGTTTAATACGGACAAGAGAATAAAACAAGGTAAGCACACAACTAAGATAGGTACTAGAAACTTTTGAATACCACTAAACTCCATCGTAGAAATCAAAAAAGAGATCAGAAGAGTTACACAAAGGGTTTTTTGGTAGGGAACTTTCCCAGCAAGAACTTCATTTGAAACAAATTCACTGAAAACTAGGGCTAAAGAAATAGCTGTTGTCAAACACGCTAAAGACACAGCTATACAAACAATAATTCCGGCATAGGGCCCTAGTAAGTGAAGGGTTAAAACACTTAGTAACCTTTCCGTTGGAACTCCTGATAAAATGTCAACGTAACGGCTAGAGACAAAACATATACCCATATAAACTAAAGCTAGTGCTCCCATACCTATTATACCAGCAAGAAAAGAGATAGAGATAAAATCTTTTTCACTTTTGAGTGTAAATTTACTTTTGATGCTTGATAAAATAACTCCTGAGAACATAAAAGAACCAAAAATGTCCATAGTATTGTAACCTTCAATAAGGCCAAATTTGAATGCTGACAAACTAGTTAGATCATTTACATTGACAGGGACAGCTTCAGACAAAAAACCTTTTGCTATTATGATAACAAGGCATAAAAGAAGCACAGGGGTAAGGTAGACGCCTAATATATCGATGATCCGACTTCTTTTGTAGGTACACGCAAAAATAAGTAAGCAACTTGTAGCATTAAATAGTATTAATTGAGTTGTTGGAAAAAATGTTTGAATTGTTGAAAAAGAAATAAGGACACAGCGAGGAATAATTGCTAATGGTCCAATAAGAGCCATAATGATCGTTATAAGAATCCAAGCAGTTTTTGTCCCTAATCTTTTGAAAAAAAGAAAGTAGCTGCCGTTATAAAAGAACATAGCAACAAGGGCAAGAAAAGGAACCAAGACAGCCGTAATTAAAAGTCCAAAGATCGCATAAGTTGACTGCACCCCTGTCTTTTGTCCAACCAGCATGGGAAAAACAATATTGCCCGAGCCAAAATACATGGAAAACATTGCTAGGCCAATGGGAACAACCTTTTTGATGGCATGCATTGTCACAAATCCTTTTGTAAAATAGTGGAAGTTATTAAGAAAAATATTATTAACAAAAGAAAAAAGATAAAGATCTTTTGTTAA